>PAYV01000012.1 GCA_002715305.1 Rickettsiales bacterium
TTTATTTTAGAATATTGGTCAATTTTTTCCTAATTGACTTTTTTACAATTTTTATATCAGTGATCATTGATCTAGAAGAAATTTTTTGAGTTTTATCACTACAAATAATCTTTTCTATTTTAGTAACTTTATCTATAAATTCGAAAGCTTTTTTTGAATTTTTATTAAGTGTATTTATAATTTGCTGAATAGTAACATTTTCGTGGTTAGGATGCCAGCAATCATAGTCCGTTACCATTGCAACTGATGCGTAGCAAATTCCAGCCTCTATCGCTAACTTAGCTTCTGGCATATTTGTCATTCCTATAACATCACATCCCCAGGATCTATACATTTGTGATTCTGCCAATGTTGAAAATTGTGGACCTTCAATACAAACATAAGTTCCCTGAGGGTGAAATTTAATCTTTGATTTTTTTAAAGCATCACAACTAATTTTTCTTAAGTTATCACATACAGGTTTATGCATAGGAATATGGACTACTAAACCATCATCAAAAAAAGTTTTTTCTCTTCTATATGTTTTATCTATAAACTGATTAATAACTACAAAATCTCCAGGCATAAAATCTTCCCGTAAACTACCAACTGCGGACAACGAAATAATATTTTCAACACCAACCTTTTTTAAAATTTCTATGTTAGCTCTGTAATTTATACAAGATGGTGATAAATCGTGGTTTTTACCATGTCTAGGAAGAAATGCTATTTTTTTTTTGTTTAGCTCACCTAAACATAAACTTGAAGAAGGCTTCCCAAAACTTGAAGAAATCAGAACCCATTTTTTTTTTTAAAGTTAGGAATTTTATATAATCCACTTCCCCCAATGAAAGCGATATCAATTTTTTCCATTTATTCTAATCTAAATCCTTCCAAATTTTTCTTTTCACGCCTAAGAGCATAATACTAAGAAGAATTAAAAAGAAAATTGTTTTTACTCCGAGACTCTTTCTAGTTTCCAATTCAGGTTCAGCTGTCCAAGCCAAAAAAGAAGTAACATCTCTTGCAATTTGTGATTGACTAGCTTCAGTACCGTCATCGTATTCAACAATATCATCTTCTATCGGAGCTGGCATAGCAATTTGATGTCCAGGATAATATTCGTTGTAATACATTCCTTCACTAGCTTCAAAATTTTCTGGATATTCTTTATAGCCATTTAAAAGGCTATATAAATAATCTGCTCCACCAGCTCTTGCTTTAGTAATTAATGAAAGATCAGGTGGATATGCACCATTATTTGCTACTCTAGCGGAGTTTACATTTTCATATGGACCAACAAATTTATCACTTAGTTTTGCAAATCTCGTAAACATTTCCCCTTCATCATTAGGTCCGTCTAATAATTCATATTCTGCGGCAATTGACTTAACTTCATCTTTTGTAAAGCCGATATCCTCGAGATCTCTGTATGCGATGTGTCTAATTCCATGACATCCCGCACAAACTTCCCTGTAAACTTTAAACCCCCTCTGGAGTGAAGCCTTGTCAAATCTTCCGAATATTCCATTGAAAGGCCAATTTTGCTCAATTAAATCAACTTTTGATCCAGCTGAAATTAAACTTTGAGGAAAGAAAAAAATAGATAGTAAAACAAATCCATAGATCTTGATGCATATATTATTTGACATAACTCTCTGAGACATCTTTTTCGTTTCTAGCTTCACCATCAAATTTTTCTGACAGAACAGCCGCAGAAATGCTCGAGGGCAAACCCGACACTTTTTCAAACTTTGACAGCATAGGCATAATAATAAGAAAAAATGCAAAATAGTAGAATGTTGCTAATCTAGATATTAAAACATATATCCCCTCAGCTGGCATTGCACCAACCCAACCTAGAACCAAACTATTAACAAAAAATAACCAAAAAAATTGTTTATAATAGGGTCTAAAGTTTGCACTTCTTACTTTATGTTTGTCTAACCAAGGTAATATAAATAGAACAGCTACTGCTGCAAACATCAATAACACTCCCATCAATTTATCTGGAACAGCTCTGAGGATAGCGTAAAATGGTAAAAAATACCATTCAGGCACTATATGCGCTGGTGTTTGCAAAGGGTTAGCTGGTATATAGTTGTCTGGATGACCTAAAAAATTTGGTGCAAAAAATACTAAAACAGCATAGATGACCAAAAATACACCAAGACCCAAATAATCTTTAACAGTATAATATGGGTGAAAGGGAATTGTATCTCCATCTGATTTAACATCTATACCTGTTGGATTGTTAGATCCGAATTGGTGAAGAGCAACTAGGTGTAAAGCTACAACACCAACAATTGCAAAGGGTAGTAAGTAATGAAGAACAAAAAATCTTGTTAAGGTTGGATTATCTACAGAAAAACCTCCCCAGAGAAAGGTTACAATATAATCACCAACGATAGGAAAAGCAGAAAATAAATTAGTTATAACAGTTGCTCCCCAAAAGCTCATTTGCCCCCAAGGTAAAACATATCCCATAAAAGCTGTTGCCATCATTAGTAGGAGAATTACTACACCTAACATCCATAGGATTTCTCTTGGCGACTTATATGAACCATAATATAGGCCTCTAAAGATATGGATATAAACAATAATAAAAAACATTGAAGCTCCATTCATATGGATATACCTCAAAAGCCAACCGTTATTAACATCTCTCATAATTCTTTCAACGCTATCAAATGCTAACTCTGTATCAGCTGTGTATTGCATGGCAAGAAGAATCCCAGTAACAATCATTATTACAAGAGTAATACCTGCTAGTGATCCAAAGTTCCAAAAATAATTAAGGTTTTTTGGAGTTGGATAATCTCTTAAGTTATGGTTGATAAAAGTAAAAACTGGTAGACGTTTATCTATCCATTCAACCAAACCTTTTTTTTCATTAATATCATTTTCATTCATAATATTTATCCTATTTTAATTATATCTTCGCTAACAAATTCATAGGGTGGAATTTCTAAATTCAGTGGTGCAGGCCCTTTCCTAATTCTACCTGATGTATCATAGTGTGAACCATGACAAGGACAAAACCATCCGCCAAATTCACCCTTGCTGTCTCCAACCTTTTGACCGAGCGGAACGCATCCTAGATGTGTGCAAACGCCTACGACTACAAGCCATTTAGGATTTTTAACTCTGGATTGATCAGTTTCCTTGTGATTTAAACCTTCAACATCAATATTTTGGGCAGAGGATATATCCTCTAGAGTTCTATGCCTTATAAATATTGGTTTACCTCTCCACATTACTGTGAGATTTTGTCCTTCTTCCAAAGGAGATAAATCTACTTCTGTTGTAGAGAGAGCTAACACATCTTTGGCCGGATTCATCGTATTAATTAAGGCGAGTCCGGTTACGGCTCCACCAGCCAAGGCTAGACCAGTAGTGGTAATGAACAAAAAATCTCTTTTTTCTTCATCAATCTGACTGCCTTGACTTTTATTAATTATATCTTCTTTTTTCATTTGCAAACCCTAGTCTATTATAATATAAAAATCAAATTTTATAAAACAATGAAAAAAATTGATCAAAATAAAAAAGTTGTAGCCGAATGGTTTGAGCTTTTAAGAAACAAGATTTGCTCAGAATTAGAAAAAATCGAAGGAAATAGTTCTAAAGAAGTTTCAAAATTTAAAAAAAAAAAGTGGTTCAGAGATAAGAATAAAAAAAAAGATCTTGGCGGAGGAGAAATGAGTCTTCTTAGAGGAAAAGTATTTGAGAAAGCAGGCGTAAATATTTCCACTGTTTACGGTAATTTCTCCGATAAATTGAAGGGTAAAATTCCAGGTACAGACAAAAAAAGCGACTTTTGGGCATCTGGTATTTCTGTGGTAGTTCATCCGTTTTCTCCAAAAATTCCAGCAATTCATATGAATACAAGGTTTATAGTTACTGAAAAAAAATGGTTTGGAGGCGGAGTAGATATAACTCCAACTGATAAGAAATCTTCTAGCTCAAAATTACATGCGAAACTTTTACATAAAGCACTTAAAAAGGTATGTAATGATTATGACAAAAACTCTTATTCTAAATTTAAAAAATGGTGTGATGAATATTTTTTTTTACCCCATCGACAAGAAAAAAGAGGACTAGGTGGAATTTTTTATGACTACTTAGATTCATCGAATTGGAATAATGATTTTAATTTTACAAAAAATGTAGGTATTACGTTTCTCGAAGTATACAAACAAATTGTCATGGAGTCTAAAAATATTACATGGACAAACGAAGATAAAAAACTTCAATCATTTAGAAGGGCAAGATATACAGAATTTAACCTTTTATATGATCGAGGGACAAAATTTGGGCTTGAAACTGAAGGCAATATTGAAGCTATTTTTATGTCTTTACCTCCATCTGCTAGTTGGTAATTTTTTCAAATAATTTAAACAATCATTCTTGGTTGGAATACATTGTTTTTCTAACCACCATTTTTTTGTCTTTTGAAGAACAATTCCAATAATTTTACCTTCGGTAAAACCGTGATTAATAATGTCTTTTCCATTCAATGGAAATTTTTTAGGTGTAAATTTGATAACAAATTTCAAAAGCTTTTTTAAATCTGAGGTAGAAATTTTTTTATCAACGCTATCAAATATTAGTTGGTCAATAATAATTTCTTTTTGATGACTATACACTAAAACTTTTATTTTATTAGGTTCATACGAATGTATTTTTACTTTATTCATAAATCTTTCAAAAATTTTTTTTGAAACTCTCATTTCATCTATTTTATTTTTGGTTAACTTATTAAATCTTAATAAAAATTTTATCCTTCTTAATGAAGATTTCATTTCAATATTTCTTTCAATTCTGCAAAGATCAGAGAATTTAGAAATGTTAATCTTTTTCCCAAGCGATAATTCAATGAATAATTTAATCTTTTCTATACTATTCTTGTTCTCAATATTTTTTAGTACCAATATTTTTCTAATTTCATCTATTCTTCTTTCAAATGAAAGGTTTTTTATCTTATTTTTTTTCAACAAACAAAACTTTAGTCCAGAATTGTCTAATTTTTTTGAGTATTTAAATGAAAATCTGATAAATCTTAAAATTCTCAAATAATCTTCTTCAATTCTTTTTATTGGTTCTCCAATAAATTTGACTTTACCTTTCTTTAAATCTTGTATTCCATTAAATGGGTCGAAAATTCTCCCTTTTGTATCACAATATATTGAATTTATTGTAAAATCTCTTCTCAAGGCATCATCTAAAAGGTTATCAGTGTACTCTATTTTCGCCCACCTTCCGTCAGTTTCCAAATCTTTTCTCATGGAAGTAATCTCTATTATTTGTCTTTCAAAATGAACTACAATTGAACCAAAGCCTATTCCTACATCCGTAAATTTTATTTTATTTTTTCTTAAAATATCTGTTAATTGTTTGATTTTTAAATCTACTACAATGTCGCTACCTGATGAAATTTTTTTATCTAAGATAAGGTCCCTTACGTTTCCGCCAATAATATATAAATTACCATTATGATTAGAAATTAAGCTCTCCAATTTTTTTATAGTTTCTATTTCAAGTCCTAATTTTTTTGATAGGGATAAAAATTTACTTATTTTTCTCACTAAAAAAACCTGGTTTTATTGACTCTCCATCATATTCGGGTGGATTATACTTGGAGTTAATATTTTCCTTATTGTTATAGTTATAAAATAAGAGTAAGAATAAAATTATTGAAGAAATTAAAATCGAATTAAATAAAACGATTTTTTTCTTAGGAATTCTTGTCGAAAGAAAAATTATAAGTAGTAATAAAAAAAATATTAAAAAAATAAAAATTTTAATCACCATATCTACTTAACACATTTAGTTGTTTAATTAAATTATTTAAGATTAATAAAATAATAAATATTGCAATGATATTAATTTACTTTACAAAGTAACAATGAAAAAAATTAATATAGTTATCTTATTATTTTCTTTAATGAATTTTAAAAGCGTTTTAGCTGATAATCATCTACATTCATATCAAAGTATTTATGATATTACTCTTGGGGAATCTAAAATTAATCCTCAACTTGGTAAAACATATGTAACTAAGGCAAGTGGCGAATTATTTGTTGATTGGCTTAATAATTGCTCCTCATGGGTCTCTAATCAGAGAATGGTTACGAGATTCATTAATTCATTCGGAGTAGGGACTCTTAGTGAAATAAACTATTCCCTTGTTGAATCCATATCTGGTAACAGACTTAAGTTTTCATTAGAAGTGAAGGAAAATGCAGAATTAGTTGAAAGAACTTTTGGTGAGGCAAAAAAAGATGGTGATGAAATTAATATAAGCTTTGAGCTTCCTCAAAAAGATCCAATTACCTTCCCAAATGATGTAATTTTTCCACATCAATTTCTAGTGGATGTTTTGAAGAATATGGTTGAAGGGGAGCAGATGTTAGTCAAGAAAGTTTATGAGGGAACTATTCCAGACAAATTTTTTAATATTTCAGTTTTTTTTACATCAGAAACTTTTAAAGAGAAAAACAAGGCATTACCGGGATCAGTGGACAAAAAATTCTTTAAAATCAGGTTAGCTTATTATCAAGACAAGACGCCCACACCAATGTTGGAAATAACTCAGCATGTAAACAAAGAAGGTATTGCCAGTTATTATAAGTTTGATTACCCTGAATATAGCTTAGAAATGAATTTAAAAAAATTAAATTTGGTAGAAATACCTTGTGATTAGTTTAATGACAGGGTCTTTACAGACCCTGTCATTATTATGGGGAGACGTTTATTTTTTTGAAGAAGTGAAGTCAGGATATGATACAGCTCCTAGTTCACTAAAATCTAAACCATATTCTTCATCATCTTTTGAGGCTCTTATACCTACTGTTGATTTGATAAGAGTCCAAACAATAAAACTCACTATCAATGAAAATAGACCATAAGAAACTACACCCATGAGTTGAATGCTAAATGATGCGTCTGGATTAGTCCAAGCAACTATCAATGTTCCCCATATGCCTGCAAATAAGTGAGCTGGAATTGCCCCGACAACATCATCGATTTTTAAGGCATCAAGAAGTTTCATCCCATACATACAAATGACCCCACCTATTCCACCAATTATAATGGCTTGTCCCATTGAAGGGGTAAGAGGTTCAGCAGTGATTGCAACTAAACCTGCAATTGCACCATTTAACGTAGCAGCAATATTTGTATGACTATTAGTTAATTTACTTACTATCATACATGCAACAACTACTCCAGCTGCCGCTAGTGAGGTATTTACAAAAATATCTGCTACAGCTGTTGCATCAGCACCTGATCCTAATGCCAATTGAGAACCACCATTAAAACCGAACCAGCCTAACCATAGAATAAATACACCAAGTGTAGTCATAGGAAGAGAACAACCAGGAATTGTTTTTACAGAACCATCTGCACCATACTTGCCATCTCTTGCTCCTAATAAAACGGCACCAGCAAGAGCTGCCCATCCACCTACTGAATGTACTAGAGTAGAACCTGCAAAATCAGAAAATCCTAATTCACTTAACCAGCCCCCACCCCATTGCCAAGATCCTGCAATTGGATAAATAAATCCAGTTAAAATTGCTACGAATAGAAAAAACGGCCAAATCAAAATTCTCTCAGCTAATGCACCAGAAACAATAGATGCAGCTGTTGCAACGAAAACCATCTGAAAATACCAGTCAGATGCCGAAGCATACCCAGTATCTAAATCAACATCAGAAGATCTATCAAACAGAGAAAATGTACCAATGTATCCACCGTCTACACCATCGTACATCAGATTATATCCAACTAAAAAGTACATGATACCGGCAATAGAAAATAACCCAATATTCTTTAAACATATAACTGCGGTATTTTTACTTCTTACCATTCCTGCTTCTAGCATGCAAAAACCAGCTGCCATAAACATTACTAAGAAACCACATACTAAAAATAGAAAAGTATTTAGAATGTAGGCTACTTCTAAAGAAACTGCTGGAACTTCAACAGCTTCGCTACTACCTGCAAAAACATTGAAAGAAAAGAACAATATAAATGACAGGACAGTATAAATAGAAAATTTTACAATTCTAGAATTGAAAAAATCTACATTATTATTAAAATTCATAATTTACTCCCTTTANTGTTAAATTAATANTAGAGGNNTATGCATNTAGTATGCCAACTGATACTTTTTNTTTNTAAGTTACTGATTTTNATGGTTTATTATTTTACTTTAATTTTTTTTTGATTAATTTATGAGCAATATTTCTAAGTTCTTTATAAGATGTATAATTTTTAATCATTTTTGATATGCAAGAAAGATATTTAGGTGATGTACACGACTACTATAAATTCCTTTTTCTAAAGTTTTTAAGTATAAATTTAAAAAAGAAAATTGGACTTAATTGGTATCTAGTAGACCCTAAGGAAATAAGTTTACAGGAACCTAAGAAAAATGATGGAGAGAAAAGAGCATATTTATTCAAAAAAGAAAAAATGATTGATCAAAAAATTTTAGAAGAATGTATAACTTTAAATAATAAAAAAAAAAGAAAAATACTCAGGTTTTCTAAGACCAGTCATTTAAAAGAATATGTAAATTTTTTCAATAAAAAATTGTCAATTTATAATAGGTCAGAATGGATTGATTCCTCATTAAAATTTTTTCAAAAACAAGAAATAGTGTTTTTAGATCCAGATAATGGATTCAAACAGAAACAAAATAAAAATAAAAGATCAATCAAATATGTTTTTCCAAATGAGATAATTTTATACATAAAAAAAAATAAAACTGTAATTTTCACACAATTTCAGTCATTCAATAAAGATAATTTAACTTTCTTAAGTAACATAAGAAATCAACTACTCAAATCTAATATAGAAATAAATTGTCCTATAATTCGAAACAGAACAGGACCAAACACATTTTTTATTACAATTGCGAAAGATTCAATGAAAAATAGAATCAGCGATATTTATAATGAATATTCAAGATTTAATCTAAATGTTGAATTAATTCGATTGTGATTTTCTATTAAATAAAATCATCCAAACAGCAACCGCAGGAAGTCCTATAAGGATTTCTCTAATTCTTCTTCCAATTGCAATGGAGAAGGAAATTGGACCGCTCAATCCAACAAAATCACCAATCATTACAAACGCTAATTCTTGTATACCTAAACCACCAGGTATAAAAAATGCAAATGCCTTAATTAAACTGGTAAAAGACTCTAGAATAACTAGATCTAAATAATTGGCTTCAATGCCAATTATCCATAGAAAAACATAAATTTCAAACGCACCACTCAACCAACCTATCAACCTGAAGATAAGAGCTTTTAGTACTTTATTTTTTTCTTTACTTAATTTAAATAAATAAAAATCAATTTTAATTAATGTAATTACGGTTTTTTTCTTTAAAGAAAATTTAAAAAAGGTAGGAATTTTCTTTAAAAAAAAACTTATAAATCTTTTTCTTACAAGAAAAAAAATAATTAAACAGGATACAAGAAAAAATAATAATGAGGCATAAAAAAAAAAACTATTTTCTAATGAAAAAAAATTAAGATTATTAGAGATGATAATAAAAAAACTAAAAGTAGCAATAATCAAAAGAGCATAAGTAGCAATAACTAGATCAGCAAATACAGTAGAAGAGGACTGGACAGTATTTAGACCTCTTTTTATTCCTAAATATGCTCTAACAAATTCTCCAGTAATGTTTCCAGTAGGAAAAAACTTTCCGGCTGCTTGAGAAATCCAGGTAATTAAAAAAGCCCAAATTATACTAAGTTTCTTATTTCCGGCTAAAATATACCAACTTAAAGAGTCTAAACATAAGGTTAAAATATGAGCCAAGATTAAGAAATAAAGCTTGTCATAATTTTTAGTTATAATCTCAATTGATTGAGGACCAGCAAAAAATTCATAAACCCATAAAAAAATTAATATGCCAATTATGACAAAAAATAAAAATTTAAATTTTTTTAAAAACTTCATTTAAAATATTTTAGATTGAGTTATTTTTTTACATACTTCTTCAGGCCTATCTTTATCAACTCTAGGGTGCCAAGAAAAAAAACTAAACCTTCTATAAAATAGAACACCCTTATGAGGCGGCTCTTTATAATTGTGCATTGGTAATTTTCTGTAAACCTCCTTAACAATTGAAATATAATTAAGATTTTTTTTTTCGGATCTATAGATTTTTAGACATTTTTTTTTAAATTTTTTTTCACTTTCATTTAAATTTAAAGTTTCAGCTTTATTAAAATTATTAAAAAATGAATTAGAGTGAATTTGTTTACCAAAATAGTTATATTCTGCAAATTCAAAAATTTTACAATCATTCTTCAATCTTGAACATATAAAGTTTGTTACATCATGATCTTGATGCCCACCTTCATAGGAAGGGCAAAAAATTGAATCAATAAAGTTTTTTTCTATAATTTTTTTTATTTTAAAAAAAGTTTTTGAGATATTATTTTTTAAACTTCTACTTGGAATATTCTGAATAAAATAATTTTTAATTCCTAACTCATTCATTGACTCTTTCATTTCATTCAATCTAATATTTAAATTATTGTCATAATTTCTTCTTTCCCAAAACCACATTGAGCTCTTATCAATGATTCCATTGGTAAGAAAAAAAATAAAAACTTTTTTTTTTTTATCCAAAAGTTTTTTTATAATTTTACAAGCTCCAACGATTTCATCGTCCGGATGAGGAATTAAAAATAAAATTTTTTTCATTTTTTTCTATTAATTAAAATTTTCCATTTATTAAAAAAATAATCCTTAAAAACTATTTTCCATGAAATAGGATCAAAGTCTTTTTGCAAATTATTTTTTATTTTTTTTATTTTTTNNGGGTTTAATAATAAATCACTNACNACATCTACCCAATTTTTTAGNATTAAATCTTTGATTANAACTCCATCNTAACCACTTTTTTTTATTNTTTTACCCCCNCCATTTGGACTAACCACACAAACACTGTTACANGCTTTAGCTTCTANAACAACTTGAGGNCCAGTTTCNTATAATGAAGGGAATACAAATAAATCACATAAATTGTAAAATTTTGAAATTTCCTTTTGGCTGATGTGACCAATAATATGTAACTGTGGGCTGTATATATCCTTACATTTTTTTCCTTCTAAATCCTCTCCAGCTAAAACTGTTGAAACATTTATTTTTTTTNTNTNAATNAAGGATTTATGTATTTTTGATAAAAATAAAGCCCCTTTTAATTCATGAATTCTTCCACAAAAAAAAATTATTTTTGATGTTGAGGGAATGTTATATTTTTTTAGAAATAAAGATCTATTTATTTTTTTTCTTTTAAAAATCTTCGTATTTGTTCCTCTTGTTAAGTCAGAAAAAATACAATTACCAACTTTTTTAATCTGAAGATTATCTTCTTTAACACTTTTATTTATCATCGCATATTCACAAGAATCAAAATATTTTTTAATTTTACTTTTTATCCTCATCTCAATCTTTTCGGGTAATTTAAACCTATTTATGAATAAATTATTTATTAATAATGGAAATCTTTTAAAAATTTTTTTTACATAAAATTTTGTATAAGACGGGGCATCAGTATGATAAGAACTGGTAAGAGGTATTTTCCATATTTTTGAGGCAATTTTTGCTGTTCGAGCCATGCAATACAATTGATCTGTTGAGTGGATAATATCGAATTTTTTTAATAGAAAGAGTAACTTTAAATTTAGAAAAAATAAATCTGTATAATCTGCATTTATTCCCATAAATCTTAAAATTTTACTTGAAAGTATTGGTTTNAAAATCTTAATTGATAAGTTTTTGGAGACCTTTATTTGTTTTTCTTTTTTTCCTAAAAAAAAAAATGTTATTGAGATTTCTTTCTGATTTTTAATTGAATAACATATATTTTCCCAAAATTTCACATGTCCACCCGACTTTGGACTTAATTCTAAATCAACTAAAATTGCAACTTTAAACATGAATATACTAAAAGGCGAACTTCCCTAAATAAAAAACATAAATTGAAATAAACAAGACTGCTATAACGTTCATTTTAAATCCTGTTTTAACCATAAATGGAATTTTTAATTTATTAGTTGAAAAAACAATTGCGTTTGGTGGTGTTGAGATAGGCATCATAAATGCACAACTTGCAGCTAAAACTATTGGGAGAATAATTTGTATTAAAGGTAAATTGTTGCTTATTGAAAAAGAAGCNAGTATGGGCAATAACAAAAATGTTGTAGCGGTATTACTTGTAAACTCAGTAAGCATAGATGTAAAAAATGTTAAAAAGATAAGTAATATGAAAAGATTATAATGACTAATAAAATTTAAATTTTTGGAAAGGTCTTCAGCAAGTCCAGTNGATACAACTAATGANGCCATCGANAAACCTCCACCAAAAAGAATNAAGATATTCCACGGTATATTTTTAAACCATGAAAAACCTAATAAAGTTTGATAATTTTTATTGATCGGNAATACAAAAAATAATAGAGAGCACATAATTGCAATTCCTGAATCAGTCAACTCAATATTTAATATTGAGTTAATTTTGCTTTTGAATATCCAAAGAAATGAAGTTAGTAATAAAACCGAAGAAGAGATTTTTTCTTTTATAGTTAGTCTACCTAATTCTTTGTATTTGATATAAAGACTATCTAAATCAACTTTTTCATTAACATATTTATTTGTAAATGAGAAAAAAATCCAAAGAGATACTAGAAGAAAAAGAACTATTGGGAACATAAAAAAAAACCAATCAATAAAATCAATTTTTAATCCGTAATTTTCATTTAAAAAAGATACCATAATAGCATTAGGAATAGTTCCAATCGGAGTACTCATACCGCCAATAGAAGAAGAATATGCTATTGATAAAAGTAAAATCTTAGAAAAATAACTATCATCTTTATCATCAAAACAATTATCAACCACAAATTTAGCAATGGGTAACATCAAAAGACAAGTAGCTGTATTGGATAACCACATACTAAAAAAAGCAGTAGAAAAAATAAAGCAAAATATTATCATTCTTTTTGATTTACCAAAATTTGTAATAGTTTTGAGTGCAATTCTCTTATGTAAATTACTCTCCTCAAAACCATTTGCTAACAAAAATCCGCCAAGAAGAAGAAAAACAACTGTACTAGAATAAGGTGCTACAATTTCTTTTAGACTAATGTCTNCAAAAAAAGGAGAAAATATTATTGGTAAGAATGCTGTNATTGAATTAGGTAAGGTTTCTGTTAACCAAAAAAAAATCATTAATATCATCATTCTTAGGGCAATTTTAGAATTGTGATCTAATTCCTGATTCAAATTAAAAATATCTGGCAAAATTGAAATTATTATTCCAAAAAATAAAAATTTATAATTTATCATTTCCTACACCAACTCAGTTATTCATTGATTTTTCTTCTAATTCGAACCATTTTTCCTCTAAACTATTTAACTCATCTTGATATTCTTTNATTTTATTTATTNTTTTNNTATATTCATTATCTTTTGAATCAAATTCAAAATTCTTACTTTCAAGTTTTTTAGTTAATTCAAAAATCATCTTCTCTTTTTTTTCTATTTTAACTAATACCTTTTTTATATTATTTACATTATTTAATGCATGGCTTGTTTTTATTTTTATTTTTTCTTCAATTTTATTATGACTCTTTTTATTGATTGGAACATTGTTTGAAAACAAATCAGAAGAATTAGGAATTTTTACTGAAATTTTAAAATTACCTTTTCCATCTAAGATAAAAAATTTATCTGAAGTTTTTTCTAAAAAATCTAAATCATGGGAGGCGATTAATGCAGCTCCTGGAAACTTTTTTAAAAAATCTATTAGCAAATCAATAGTTTCTATATCTAGATCATTAGTTGGTTCATCTAATAAAATTATTTCTTTTGGATCTGCCAAAATTTTTGCTAATAATAATCTACTTCTTTCACCACCTGATANCATCCCNACATTGNAATCNACTAATTTAGGTTCAAATAGAAAATTTTTTAAATATCCACAAATATGCATCTTTCTTTCACCAACTCTAATAAAATCACCTCCTCCAGGTATTAAGTTTTCTTTGATTGTTTTTTTATCATCGAATTGCCTTCCAGATTGATCAAAAAAGCTTAAATTCACATTTTTTCTAATTTTTATATTTCCTTGATCAATCTTCTCTTTATTAGCGATAAGATTTAAGAAAGTTGATTTGCCAGATCCATTTATTCCTATTATACCTATTTTTTCACCTCGCATTAGTTTGAAAGAAAAGTCATTTAAAATAATTTTTTCGTTTTTATTTTTTTTAAATTTCTTATTAACTTTAAAAAAATTTATTAATAAATTTGGTGAATCAAAATCTTTTTCATCAAATATTATTCTTGTTTTTGAAATTGCTTTAAGAAAATCACTCCTATCTTTTTTTAAATTTGATTTAAATTCATTTATATTTTTTTTTCTTCTCACATTTCTTTTTCTTCTAGCCGTAATTCCCTTAGCTAACCATTCTGTCTCTCTTACTAGGAATTTTTCCTTATTATTTATTTCTCTTTTTTCTTGTTCAATAAGCTCTTCACTCCATTCACTGAAATTAGAAAACCCCTTTGGTGAGACTCTTATAANCCCTCTATCCATCCAAAAAACTTTATTTGTGACTTTTTTTAGAAAACTTCTGTTATGACTTATAATTAAAAAAGCCCCTTTGAATTCATTTAACAAAAAATTTTCTAACCATTTTATAGATTCTATGTCTAAATGATTAGTTGGTTCATCAAGTAGTAATAATTTTGGATTCTTTAATATTATCGATGCAAGATTAAGTCTTCTTTGAATTCCACCTGATAAGTTTCTGACAATTAAATCTTTATCAATTTTCATTTTTTCACAAATAGAATCAATTTCAAAATTATATGATTCTAGCGATGTTTTTGAAAATTTTTTTAAAAAATTATAAACTGTTTCGTCTTCATTTCTCTTTTCCTTCTGCCTTAAGTAACCAAAGGAAATTTTAGGGTTTATCCAATGTTCTCCTGAATCTANAATGGTTTGTCCTGATAAAATTTTTAATAATGTTGTCTTTCCTACTCCATTCTTACCAACTAAGGCAATTCTATCGTCTTTATGAATAGTTATACAAAGATCTTTGAATAATTGTTTTTTACCAAAGGAAAAATTACAATCATTTATGGAAAAGAAGACTTCTTTACTCATCGTTCAATGGCTGGGGTGGTAGGATTCGAACCTACGAATGCCTGTACCAAAAACAGGTGCCTTACCGCTTGGCTACACCCCAATAGTTTTGAAGATAATCATTTTTACAATTTAATACAAGGATATTACTCAAAATCGATTTAAAATTTTTGTTTTTTTTGTCCAAAACTCTGGGTATAAATCAATAATACTTTCTTCAGCTTTATTGAGGTCCTTTTTGTCTTCAAATAGACTAAAACAAGTTGCTCCAGATCCAGTCATTCTAGTCAGTATAGAATTAGTTTGTCTTAAAGTTTTCAATATTGATTCTATTTTATTACATTGAGTTATTGCTGAAACCTCTAAATCATTTTTTTTTGTTCTTAAAAAAGATATCAAAGTATTTTCTCTTTCTTTTTTCCTTTTTTTTTTTTCTCAATATTAATACTTTCAAAAATTTTTTTAGTTGAAATCTCAACTAACGGATTAACTAATAAAACATGGTATTCTGGAATTTCATCTGTAAATTTAATTATTTCTCCAATCCCTGAAACAATTCCAGTCCTAGAATAGAAACAAAATGGAACATCGGCACCTAACGATAACAATAAATTATCAAGTTCTATTTTTTTAAATTTAATATCATACAAACTTATTATAGACTTCAAAAGATTTGCAGCATTTGAAGATCCTCCTCCCATTCCAGAGGAAATCGGAAGATTTTTTGTAAGTCTGATATCTAGTATGATTTTCTGATTTATCCTTTTTTCAATTTCGTTAACGGTTTTATAGATAATATTATTTTTTAATAATAAAGAACTTCCAAAATCGCCATCTACTTTTAATGAAAACTCTTTNGACTTTTTTATTTTTATTAGGTCTCCAAAGTTACAAAAAGTCATCATGCTTTCTAAATCGTGGTAACCATCTTTTCTTCTACCAATAACATTAAGATATAAATTCAATTTTGCTGGTGAAAACTGTTCTATTTGGTTTGATTTCATTTTTTAATTTTATAATCCATCATTTATTTTTTTTTTTATCAATTCTTTTTTTTTAAAATCAGGATCGTAAATTAAAACTCTTTTCCATTGAGATATTGCTTCATCCCTTCTNCCAGATTTCCAATATGCATCACCTAAATGATCATTTAATGTAGCATCGCTGGGCAGCAATGCTACCGCTTTCTCAAGATAGAAAATAGATTTATCAAAAAAACCTGAAAGAAAATATGCCCANCCAAGAGAATCAACTATGTAGGCATCATTAGGTTCTATTTCCACTGCAGTTTCAAGAAGACTAAGTGCTTTCTTTAAATTTGTTTTCCTNTCTAACCAGCTGTACCCCAGGTAATTNAGTATNTANGGATCACTTGGATTCAATTCCAAAGCCTCAAGAAGATCTTTTTCAGCTTTTACCCATTGTCCTGATTGTTCGTATGCAATCCCNCTGGAATAAAAAATACCCCATTTTTGCTTAATTTCTTCATTATTTAAGATTTCTGAATANAACTTAATTGCATCAATAAATTTTTTTTCACTCCTAAGTCTATCAGCCAATAATAATTTAATCTTAACACTTTTTGGATAAAAATTAATTAAGTCTTTTAATTCNTTTATAGATTTATAATTTACATTTAATTGATCGAATATTGATAGCTTTAATTTTAAGAATTTAAAAAAATATATATTATTATTTTTTAAACTCTGCATTCTATCTAGTGCAAGGTCAAAATACTTTAATTTTTCATATGTTCCTATAAGAAGTAATTTCATGGCATAAAAGTTTGGTCTAAATCTTAATGATAATTCTCCAAAAAAAGCTGAATATTTATACAAATTTTTGGTATAATACCAACTTGATATATTATAGAATACTTCTGCTATACCGTCTTTAGATGAGACAACAGGATTTAGTAGTTCAATATTATTGGCATAATAACTAACATTAAAATCCCCAAAATTTAAATTTTGATTGTTCAAATCATTAAGAATTTTTTCAGCTACTAAATAATCTTTTTTATTTAGAAAGTTATATAACAAAATCTCGCTCACTCTAAATGAATTGAATTCATCCTCTTTAATTTTATTTAAATAAAAAAATCCATCTTTTTTATTTTCTTTAAACAAATTATAAAGCGCATAGTGTAAACATAATAAGGGTATACATTCTTTTTCTTTTTTAATTAATTTATCTTGTTTTTTTTCGTGATCGGATGTCCATAATAAAAGAACTTTAATAAAGTTCAGGTCAAACTGAGAAATATCAATCTTTTTTAAGCTTTCTGTAAGCTTGGTTGATTTGTTATTTAAAAAATTATCTGAAAAATTATATAAATTGGCAGAAAAATTATATTCATCTTTTTCTAGAATTATTTCACTAATTTTTTCAGCTAATCCCCAATCATTAAGAACAACGGATTCAAAAAAAATTTCTTCTAAGATATCAAATTCTAAGTTATTTAATTCTATTTTTGAAAAAAAGTTTCGTAGATTTTTTGTATCGCCAGATTCTCTTGCAAAGTTCCAAGCGAGATAATTTCCATAATTATTAAATAAATTATCTTTCGACGATAATTCTTTTTTAAAAAAGATTAAGATAAAAAAGAAAAAAATTATGCTACATATTCGTATAATTAGGTCCACCTCCCCCCTCAGGTGCAACCCACATTATATTTTGCTTTGGGTCTTTAATATCGCATGTTTTGCAATGAATACAATTTTGAGAATTGATCTGAAGCTTTGGTATATTATTTTCATTATGTATTTCATAAACTCCTGCCGGACAATATCTTTGTTCTGGAGAATCATATAATTCATAATTGTTACTAATCGGAAGATTTTTGTCTATAATCTTTAAATGACATGGCTGATTTTCTTCGTGATAAGTTGATGAAAATGAGACATTTGTCAATCTGTCAAAAGTTAAAATACCGTCGTGTTTAGGATAATTAATCTTTTTACTTTCATTCTTATTTTTAAGTGATTCATGATCTGGTTCCGCGTGCTTTATTGTCCATGGAGCTTTTCCTCTAAAAATAATTTGATCGATACCAGTTAATAACATTCCAATTTTTAGACCATATTTAAATGATGGTCTTACATTTCTTGCTTCTTTCAATTCTTTTCCTGCCCAAGATTCTAAAAATTTTGTATTAAAATTTAATAATTCAACATTCGAACTATCCTTAGATAAATTTTCAAAAACCTCTTCTCCGGCAATTATTCCAGATTTCATTGCAGTATGAGTTCCTTTTATTTTAGGAGTATTTAGAGTTCCAGCATCACAACCCAATAATGCTCCACCTGGAAAAGATAAATACGGTAAAGACTGCAATCCTCCTTCATTCAATGCTCTTGCGCCATAAGAGATTCTTCTACCCCCTTCGAATATCTCTTTTACCTTAGGATGAGTTTTAAACCTTTGAAATTCTTCATATGGGGATAAATATGGGTTTTTATAATCTAGCCCAATTACAAATCCAACAGAAATGAGGTTTTTATTTAGATGATATAAAAATGAGCCACCATATGTTTCGTTGTCAAGAGGCCATCCAATAGTATGAAAAATTTCACCTGGGTTTGAGTTTTTTTCTTTTACTTCCCATAGCTCTTTTAATCCAATACCATAAGTTTGATGCTGAGAATTTTTGCCTAAATCAAATTTCTTAATTAAGTTCTTACCTATATTACCTCTACAACCTTCTGCAAATAATGTAAATTTTCCATGAATTTCAATACCTGGCTGATGATTTTCTGTTGGAGTACCTTCTTTTGATATTCCTAGATCACCTGTAACTATACCTTTTAAAGTATTATTATCTATAATGGCCTCAGTCGCAGCAAACCCAGGGTAAATTTCAACCCCAAGCTTTTCTGCTTCACCTGCCATCCACTTGCATAAGCTTCCTAATGAAATAATGAAGTTACCTTTATTATGCATTGCTGAAGGAATGAAAATATTTGGTATACTATATGATTTATTCGAAGTTAAATATTTTAGTGATTCTTTTTTTACTGGAACTTTGTTAGCTGGACAATCTTCAGAATCCCGCCAATCTTCAAATAGTTCATCTAATGCTGTAGGTTGTAAAATAGCTCCTGATAAAATATGAGCTCCGACCTCTGAACCTTTTTCAACTACACAAACGGAAAATTCTTTATTATTCTTCTTACAAAGTTTTTTAAAGTTTATTGCAGCAGAAAGACCTGATGGTCCAGCACCAACAATTACTAAATCATAATCCATTCTTTCTCTTTTTATATTCATCTAAATCTAATCTTCAAAAATTTATAATAATCTAATAATATATATTCATGAAAGTAAAAAACATAAAGTCTTTTATTGATTTTTATAGTTCTATGGGTATTTCACTAAAAATTGGAAAAGTAGAAAGAAAAAAATTATCAAGTCTAAATACTCTTAGCGAATTTGACGCTAAAAAAACTAAAATTAACTCAACATTACATTCAAAAAATGATTTAAAAGTAATTTTGGATAAAATTTTGAATTTGGATTGTAATTTGAAGGACATAGCTACAAATGTTGTTTTAAGTGATGGTAATTTTGACTCAGAAATAATGTTTATTGGAGAAGCACCTGGAGCTGAGGAAGATAAGCTTGGAAAGCCGTTTGTTGGTCAAGCAGGTAAGTTGTTAGATAATATGTTAAATTTTATTGGATTAAATAGAAAAACTAATTTTTATATTACAAATATTGTTTTTTGGAGACCACCAGGAAATAGAACACCAACAAAAAGTGAAATTAATACGTGCCTACCAATAACTAAATCACATATAAAAATTTTTAAACCTAAATTATTAATTTTTTTGGGGAATGTCGCCACAAAATCTTTACTTAAAACCGAAGAAGGAATTTCAAAACTAAGGGGGAAAAAATTAACATATATTGACGAAGAACATAAATTAAAGATTCCAGCAAGAGCATTTTTTCATCCAGCATACTTACTTAGAAACCCAATTGATAAAAAAAAAGTTTGGAGTGATCTGATTGAATTACATAATTATTTAAAAGAAAAAAAAATAAGGTTTTAAAATGATTAAAAATAAAAAATTTAAGAAACTGAATATAATTTTATACGTTGTCTCAGATTCAAGAAATGAGAGATCTGATAAATCTGGAAAAGTTTTAAAAGAAAAAATAATGAAATCAGGTCATAATATAGTTGATACAAAGATCATCATTGACGATAAACGCTTAATTATAAAAAATTTAAAAGACTGTTCGATAAATAATAAAGTAGATGTAGTAATCCTTACAGGTGGAACAGGTTTAACTGGAAGAGACTCTACTCCTGAGGCTGTAAAGGATGTCATAAACAAAGAAATACCTGGTTTTGGAGAGATTTTTAGATATATAAGTTATAAGAAAATCGGAACCTCATCCCTACAATCAAGAGCAATTGGTGGCGTTCTTAATAATACTTTTATTTTTTCAATACCAGGTTCTCCAAGTGCGTGTAAAGATGCTTGGGATAAGATTTTAAAATTTCAACTAGATTCAAGAACTAAACCTTGTAATTTAGTTGAATTAATTCCAAGGTTAAACGAAAAGTAAATCTAAGCATGATACAAGAAACATTTTATGCTGATATTCAAGAAAATATAATTGGTATTGATGAAGTTGGAAGAGGTGCATTGTGTGGTCCAGTGGTTTCATGCGCGGTTCAATTAAACAAAAAAATTCTTAAACAATCTTTTCTTAAAGAAATTGATGATTCAAAAAAAATTAATGAAATCAAAAGAAATCAATTAGCCAATTTAATTAAAAAGTTTTCAATTTTTTCCTATGGAATTTGTTCTAATAAAATTATTGATAAAATCAATATTTTACAGGCAACCAATCTATCAATGAAAAAAGCATATGAAAACCTAGGAAATACAGATAATAAAGTAAAAATTGATGGAG
Source organism: Rickettsiales bacterium (assembly GCA_002715305.1). Taxonomy (GTDB): domain Bacteria; phylum Pseudomonadota; class Alphaproteobacteria; order Methylaequorales; family Methylaequoraceae. The sequence goes on from PAYV01000012.1 coordinate 21,098, forward strand.
TAAAAAGTTTTTTTCTTAATGATAAAACAGAGTTTATAAAAGGTGGAGACAATAAATCAGTTGTTATTGCAGCTGCATCAATTTTAGCAAAATCCTTTAGAGATGCAATGATGGAAAAGTATTCACATGAATTTCCAGGATATAGTTTAGAAAAAAATAAAGGATATGGCTCCAAAAGTCACTTATTGGCTATAAAAAAAATGGGAATTACATCAATTCACAGAAAAAGTTTTGCTCCTATAAAAAATTTACTTTTTTGACATTGGCAAAATAACATTAACTCTTAAACCTCTAAGATTTTTGGATCTAGAAAGCCAAACTTTGCCCTTATAGGTTTCAACGATATCCTTCACAATATTTAAACCTAAACCCGTTCCTGGTTTTTGTTCATCTAATCTAAAGCCTCTCGCAAAAACATTCGTAAGTTGTTCTTCTGCAAGGCCAGGTCCATCATCTTCAATCACAAATTTTATTTCATCTTCACTAAATTTATTTATTTTTAACTTAACTAATTTTGAAGTCCATTTACATGAATTCTCTAACAAATTACCTATAACTTCTTCCATATCCTCTAAACTGCTGTATACAAATAAATTGGAACTTTTTTCAACTAATTTTATTGTAACATTTGGATATAATTTATTAAAAATTTTTATCATTTTCTTTAACAAAATAGACAAGTTTAATTTTTCTTTTGCAACTTTGCCTGATGCATCTAAATGAGCTTTTTTTAAATATCTATCGATATGTTTTCTCATTAATTCAAGCTGACTTCTCATAATGATATTATTATTACTAGTTTCGTTTGAAATTACAGCTAATGGTGTTTTTAGAACATGCGCAAGATTACCAACATGCGTCTTTGCCCTATCTATTATCTTCTCATTATGCTGTATAAGGTCATTAATCTCTGAAGCTAGAGGTTGAACCTCAAGCGGATAAGTTTCTTCAAGTTTTGTAGCATCGCCATTTCTTATTTTGAATAAAGAATTCTTGATCTTATTTAAAGGCAAAAGCCCATAATGTACCTGAAGGTATACAGCAAAAATTAATCCTAATCCTAAGATCATTAAAGAAAGAGAAAGTGCTTTATTAAATTCTTCAACATTTTGACGAAATTCAATTTTATCACCAGAAACTATAAAAGTTAATGGACCTGTAAAGCCTGGAAATGAAATCTCTCGTTGTAAAATCTGCAATTCTTTTTTTTCTACTACGTCTTTATTTTGGCCATCCAAATTTTTTAAACTTGAATCAATAAATTGTGCTCTACCCCCTATCAATCTCTTATCTAGAGTAAATACTTGATCCCACATTGATCTTGACCTGCTTAAAGTTTTTGCTCCACTATTGATTTGCCAGTACCACCCAGAATATGGTTGAAAAAACCTCGGATCACCTATAGAACTTATAACAGTGATGCTTTTAGATGAATCTATTTGACTTGCTCCGATCAATGTTTCTAAAAGAAGATTAAGTTTATCATCAAAAGCTTTAAGATTTGATTTCTTATTTAGGTCAGAAAGAATAATGCCAGTTCCAAGTAAAGTTAAAAGGATCCATACTATGGCACTTGTGAACAATCTAAGGGCAAGAGAATTCATTTTACTCTTTATCTATGGACAATCTATAGCCATAACCTCTTTCTGTTTTTATAAGGTTAATTCCAATTTTTTTTCTTAATCTTCCAATAAAAACTTCAATGGTATTTGAGTCTCTATCGAAATCCTGGTCATAAATATGCTCTATTAATTCAGTTCTTGTAATTACTTTATCTTGATGGTGAAGAAAGTATTCTATTATTTTATATTCATGAGAAGTTAGTTTCAATTTTGTTCCATTTACAAAAACTTTGTTAGATTTTGTATCAACTCTAAGAGGTCCGCATTCAATATCTGATGTTGCATGTCCAGCAGATCTTCTTATTAAAGCTCTAAGTCTAGCAAGTAATTCCTCCATTTGAAAAGGCTTTGTTACATAATCATCAGCTCCCGCGTCAAAACCGGAAACTTTATCACTCCATTGATCTCGAGCTGTAAGTATTAAAACAGGAAAATTTTTTTTTGATTTTCTCCATTTTTCTAATACAGTTATTCCATCAACTTTAGGAAGGCCAAGGTCCAAAATTGTTGCGTCATATGGTTCTGTATCACCTAAAAAAAATCCCTCCTCTCCATCAAAGGCACAATCAACAGAATACCCGTTTTCCTCCAAAGACTTTTTCATCTGAGAATTTAAATTAGGATCATCTTCAATTACTAGAATTCTCAATTTTCACTCCCTGATTTAACTGATAGTATTGTTGAAGTTCCAGCATCAACTCTTAACTGAACAACTTCATTATTTTCTATTATCATTATATCATAGACCCAACCAAACAAACCTTTTTCGCTATCTTGCAAATTAACTGATAATACTCTCCCGGTATATTTTTTATTAACATTTGCAATAATTAAATCTAAAGGCAAAATTTCTCCTTCATTTACAGCTCTAATAGCTTTATCATGTTCACTCTCTTGAGCTTTAATTAGTGTATTTAAAGAAAAACTCAAGAAAAAAAGCAAAAAAATTCTTGTAAATAGAATCACAGTGTTTTTTCTTTTATTTTAATCATCAGGGTTGATATTGGTAACAAATCAAATTCATCTTTTGTAATCCATTGATATTTACTTAAAAAAATCCTTTTTTTTAATTTTATATCAACTATTGATAGTTTCAAACGAAAATGACTAAATTCATGTTCAACAAATGAAATATTTTTATATGATTTTTCAAGCCTAAATGATTTTAACCATCGACTTATCAAGTTTTTTACAATATTATTTTTGCTGTCGTAATCATTTAATTCTACAAAGTTTGAAAAAGGATAATTATACAAACCTTGTAATAATTTTTTTTCTGAACGTTCAACTAAAAATTCATCTTTATAGCTAATAAAAAAAGCAACACCAATTTTAGTTTTTTTTAGATGTATTTTTACTCTTGTTTTATTATTTGTTTTTTTTGCGCATAAATTATTTATCGGGCAGATAGTACACTTTGGCTCAGTTGGTTTGCAAACCAAATTTGCTAAATCCATTAAAGACTGACAATATTTTCCATTATTTTTTATTGGTGTCAATTTTTGAGCAATATCTTTTAAAACAATATTATAATTTTTTTCTTCAACTTCTAAAGCAAAAGCTCTAGTAATAATTCTTTTTATATTTGAATCAATAACTGCACATGGTTTATCATAAAGAATTGCACATATTGAGCTTGAAATATAATCACCTATTCCTGGTATTTCTTTTAGAGATTCTGGTGTGTTTAAAGGATGTTTTTTTTTTAAAAAATCTTTGGCATTATAAAGATTTTTAGCTCTTTGATAATAACCTAGACCTTGCCAAACTTTTAAAATTTCTGTTAATTCAGCATTAAAAAAAGATTCAAGGGTAGGCCATTTTTTTAGGAAATCAATATAGTAAGGAACGACCGTTTTTACACCAGTCTGCTGAAGCATTACCTCAGAAATCCATATTCTAT
>PAYV01000013.1 GCA_002715305.1 Rickettsiales bacterium
AATGCATTACCAATTATTCAAAATTTTGGACAGCAAAAAAGAATGGGAAAAAAATTTAATTTAATAGCTGAGTCATACATTCGTTCAAGTATAAAGAATCAAACAGTAAATGCTTTTTTAGGACCACTTCAGAGGATATCGACATTTCTTATAGTAATTTTTTCAATTTTAATTTATTGGAAATTAGGTGAAGGTGAATCAAAAGTAATATTTTCATATATAATTATTTTTTTAGTAATACTTAGTAAACTTAGCGGTCCTTTCACAAATTTAAATCTTATTAGATCAACAATTGCACAGCAAACACCATTTGTTACTAGATTACTAAAGTTTTTTGAGGAAAATAATAGTAAAACCAGAAGCATAAAAAAAGAAATTTCAATAAAAAATATTGAAAAAATAGAATTTAAAAATGTTTCTTTTGATTACGATAAGAAAACAATTTTATCTAATATTAATTTTAAAATTTTAAATGGAGAACAAATTGCTATTGTTGGAGAATCTGGTTCAGGAAAATCAACATTAGTTTCTTTAATGAATTCAGATTTAAAACCTAAAACCGGAAAAATTTTAATTAATTCGAAAAACTTAAAAAGTTTTTGTAGAGACTATTGGCAAGGTTTCGTTTCATATGTTTCTCAAAAATCATATATGTTTAATTTTACACTAGCTGAAAATGTTAAATTTGGCAATCCAAAGACTAGTAACGAAAATTTAGAAAAGGTTCTAAAATTATCTAATGCTAAAAATTTTGTAACTAAATTACCAAAAAAAATTCATACAATTATTGGAGAAGGAGGAAAAAATCTCTCAGTTGGTCAAGTACAAAGACTTGCGATTGCTAGAGCCCTAATTGTAAATAAACCATTAATTATTTTAGATGAAGTAACAAGCGCTCAAGATGTGCATTCTGAGAAAAAAATCAAACATACATTAGATAATCTTAAAATAAAAAAAACCGTCGTAATTGTTTCACATAGAATTGGATTGATTAAAAATGCTGATAGAATTTTTGTTCTTTCTGAGGGAAAGCTAGTTGAAAACGGTAGCCATAATGAATTAATTAGACTGGATGGATTTTATAAAAATTTATATAAAAAATATTTAAAGAAAGATACGATTGCTAAGTAAATTATTAATTCCACCGATATTTTTAATTTTTTTTAGATTTTTAAAAAGAAAAAGATTTAAAAATATTAGCTTATATAATTTGTATGACCCTATTTTTTCACCGTGGAAATTTACAAAATCAAAACACGATCTAAAAAATATATCCAAGTATGAAAAATTTGACTTACTTAAATTTGAAGAATTAAGAAATAAAATTTTAGACATAACATTAGTAAGTAATGATAGATTATGGTTATTGTATAAGTTATCTCAGAATGCTATCGTGCTTGAGGGTGATTTTGTTGAATGTGGAGTTTATAAAGGTGGGACAGCATTATTACTCTCAGAAATTTTAAGATCTTCTAGAAAATCTAAAAAAAAACTGTACCTTTTTGATACTTTTAAAGGAATGCCAAAAACTAACAAACAAGTGGATAATCACCAAATGGGTGATTTTGCTGACACATCTGTAGATAGTGTTTTTAAAAAAATTCATAATCCGCAATCAATTATTATTATTGATGGAAAACTTCCTAATTCTATAAAAAAAACTAACATTAAGAAAATTAGCTTTTTACATATTGATTTGGATATTTATTCAAGCATTCTTGAAACATTAAAAATCTTATACAAAAAAGTTATCCCCGGCGGAATTATACTGTTTGATGATTGCGGATTTATTTCATGCTATGGAGCTAGAGTTGCAGTTAATGAATTTTTTTCAAATAAGAAGGAAAAACCAATATATCTTCAAACAGGGCAAGCATTTATAATTAAAAGATGAATAAATTACAAATATTAAATATTCATTCTGTAGTTAATGAAAAATCAATTGAATATTTTAATTATTTAGTCAGAAATTTAAAGCATACTGCAAAAATTAGTCATAGATTGTTTTTTTTTACTCACTGTTTAGATGAAAAGTCTTATCGCTTTTACAGAGATTCAAAATTAGTAAGCAACGCTTATCAATCTTTTAAACAAAAAGACGCATACAGAAAAAAAACAATTCAGGATTGGAAAGTTTTTCTAAAGGCAATACTTTTTAGAAAGATTCATTTGCATGGCTCTAATGGTCATGCGTGTGGCTTAAATAGTATTGTTAGAAATTTTAATAAATTTGAGGGACATAATCTCATTATTGATGCTGATTGTGCTGTTATAAGCAATTACTGGGATGATATTATATGTAAATGGTTAAAAAATTTTGATCTGATAGGAACTAATTATGAGGAAAAAGGAGGATATACCTCGGGAAATGGTTTAAACCAAACCTATAAAAAACTTCCCAATGCAGTTTTTATGGTTATTAAAAATGGAATTGACTTATCAAAATTGAATTGGATGCCGAATAAAGAGAAAAATTTAAAAATTCAAACTAAGAAGTTATCATCTGTTTACAACTTACCATTAGGATATGAACTTGTAAGAGATGTTGGATGGAGATTACCCTCGCTTATTTATGAAAAAAAACTTAAGGTTAAAGTTTCGAGATATATCACTTTAAAAAATAAATTGAGAAAACTAAAAACTGGATATGAATACAATCAAGAATATCATTTTGACAATGCTTTATTCATTGGTCATCAGAGAGGTTCAGCCAGATTTGAATTTAGAAAAAGTAAATTTTCTAAAAATTTTTACAAATGTGTTGAGGATTTAGTAGGAAAACCAGAATGAAAAAATTCTTTAAAACACCAATGAAAACTGATGAATTTATTATTAAAGATTTGGAGTTAAAGGAAATTGAAATTGCAAGAAACCTTCATAATGATAACAGTGTATTAAAATTTTTAACAGATCCGTCGAAAGTATCTAAAATTCAACAGTCTAAATGGTTTTTTTCATTAGAGCAATCTTCTAAATCCTTCAGACTTATAATTTTTGAAAAAAATTCTATGACTTTTGTAGGAATATTTAGAATAGACCAACTTGATTTAAAAAATAAATCAGTTGTCATAGGTCTTGATATTACTCCAAAACAAAGAGGTAAAAAATTTTCTTTAAAAATTTATCATTATTTACTGCAATATATTTATAAAATTGGCATAAATAGAGTTTCTCTTGAAACCTTAGAAACAAATTATGTAGCAATAAATTTATATAAAAAGTTAGGGTTTAAGAATGAAGGAAGACTTAGAGAAGCAATTTGGAGAGATGGGAGATTTTTAGATTGTATAAAATTTTCACTTTTGAAGAAAGAGTATTTAGATGCTAAAAATTTTTAAAAAAATAATTCCTCAAAATATTAAAACAAAGATCGCAAATACAAGATTGTTTATTTTCAGAATAATTTTAAAACTAAATAGTTATATGTTCTTCAATTTAGTGAGGATGAAAGTTTACAAAATCTTGGGTATGAGAATAGAAAAAAATGCCACTATATGGTGTGGAGCAAAAATCAATCACCCTGATAAAATTTTTCTTGGTGAAAACTCAGTTATTGGACCTTCTACAAAACTATTATCCCAGGGTACAATCGAAATAGGAAAAAATGTAAATATTTCTGGATTCAGTTTTATTATTTCTCAAGAACATAATACATCGGACCCGCAACTTAAAACTATATTAAAAAAAATAATTATTGAGGACTACGCATGGATTGCTACAAACGCAACAATACTCCCAGGGGTAAAAATTGGTAAAGGAGCGGTTGTAGGTGCAGGAGCAGTAGTTACAAAATCAGTTAAACCGTTTGAAATTGTAGCTGGAAATCCTGCAATAAAAATTGGCAACAGAGAAAAAAAATTGGATTACAAAACATTTTCACCAAATGGTATTAAATGGTTATAAATTTTGTTAAAAATATCACTGGTTTCCTAATTACAATATGAAAAATATTCGCAAAAATAATTTTTTTTCCCAAGATTATTATGAATCAATATTAAAAAAAGCTATTGATTCCAAATATACTTTTGTTACTTTTAGATCTTTTTTTAAAGATTTAAAAAAAAAAAGAAAAAAAATAGCCATTTTGCGTCATGATATTGACCAAAAAATAAGTAGGACAAAAATTTTTCATGAGGTAGAAGATTCCATGAAAATAAAATCTACAAATTTTCTTTTAATTCATGATGTCAACTACAATTGTTTTGATTTAAATACATTATCTTTATTTTTAAATGCTGAAAAAAAAGGTCATGAAATTGGATTACATACAAATTTTGTTGAGACTTCAAAAATTTTAAATTTAAAACCAGACCTAACTTTGAAAAAAGAATTATTAATGATTAGAAATTACTTTAAAGTTACTGGAGTTGCTTGTCATAGAAATATTGACTACTTGTATAATAGTCTTCCGTATTTACAAAAAAATTGGAAAAGAATCAGTAAAGAGAATAATCTTTTATATGATGCATACGGTCATAACTTAATGAGTAATAATGTGTTTATAAATGAGTCAACAAATCATCTAGGATGGAGAAATCATACACCTGAAGATATAATTGAATCTGGTAAAAATTTTATATTATCAACACATCCGCATTGGTGGCACAAGGAGCATCCGTTTGAAGATTAAAAATAAAATAGTTGTTATAGCAACAAACTGGGATTGGGGTAAAAAAGTTTTTGAAAATTTAAAAAAACTTAATAAAGAGTTTGTATTTATATTAATAGAAAATGAAAAATCTTTTATTAATTTTTTAAAAAAATGTAATCCCGACTTAATTTTTCTTGTTGGTTGGAGTCATATAATATCAAAAAATATTGTCAAAAGAAATTCTATCTATGGAATTCATCCTTCAGATCTTCCAAATTACGCTGGTGGATCTCCCATACAGCATCAAATAATAGATGGATTGGTAAGAAGTAAAATCACACTATTTGAAATAGACTCCAAAATTGATAATGGTAAAATAATTTCAAAAAAACCAATATCTCTAGAAGGAAACCTTGATCAGGTCCTTGAAGAAATTTCAAGAAAAAGTTTAGTATTAATAAACAATTTTATAAAAATGAATCCTGAAATAAATAAAATCAAAATATCTCAAAATAATAAGATTAATAATAAAAAAAAAGTGTTACTCAAAAGATTTAAGCCAGAGGATGGAAGTATTGACAAAAAAACTATTCCAAATTTAACAACCCTAGAACTTTATAATTTGATACGTTGTAGAGAATTTCCATATCCTAATGCTTATATTGAAGATAAATTGGGAAGACTTTATTTTCAAAAAGTTGACTTTAAAAAGTTTCAGAAAAAATAGTGCTAAATTATTTTTCATCAAAATCAAAAATTTTATCGGAATCCGACGGAACAATTTGGGACCATAGCAAAATTAGTTTTCATAAAGAACTAATAAAATCTGTTCTTGTTAAAAAAAAATTAAATAGATCCGAAATTATTATTTTAGTATCCAACCAAAGAGCCATTTTTTTTTCTTCTCTTTTTGCAATTTGGGAATTAGGGTTTTGTGCTGCTTGTATCAGCCCATCAACTACAATATCAGAATTAAAAAATATTATAAAAAAAACAAAATCAAAAATTATTATTGATTATGAAATCAAGAATATATTTTATAGGGAACTGAAAATTGATTCGATTGATACAAAAAATCTTAAAAACATTGAAATAAAAAATATAACTCTAAATCATGTTAATTTTGATAATAATGCCTTAATTATTTTTACATCTGGAACAACAAATCAGCCTAAAGGTGTAGTACATACTTTTAGATCAATTTATACAAGAATAAATTTAAACAAATATCATATTGGAGAATTTTCTTTAAAAAATACCCTCTGTCCTTTACCAACACATTTTGGACATGGATTAATTGGAAATTGTCTAACAAGTTTATATTCTGGGACAACATTACATTTGCTTGATAAATTTTCTACGACTCATGCTCTGAGATTTAATGAAATAATTGATGAACTAAAAATCACCTTTTTATGCTCTGTACCAACAATGTGGAAATTAATTTTAAAAGTATCAAAAAAACCGAAAAAAAAAAATGTAAGAATACATATTGGCTCTTCTTCATTATCCAATCATTTAATGAGACAAGTCGCAAAATGGGCAAATTCAAAAAATATTTATAATATGTATGGAATTACGGAAACTTGCAATTGGATTGGGGGTAAGAAATTATTTTTAAAGAATAAAAATGGAGAAGTTGGAAGACCTTGGGGTGGAAAATATGCAATTTTAGCTTCAAACAATGTTATTTTTGAAGGTAAAGGAGAGATTTTAATTAATACACCATCTATCATGAGAGGATATTTCAAATCTATTGTTGAAACTAAAAAGTCTTTTTACAATGGTTGGTTTAAGACAGGAGATTACGGCGAACTAAAATATAATGGTGAACTCACAATAACTGGAAGAATTAAAAATGAAATTAATAAGTCTGGATTAAAGATTTATCCAGAAGATATTGATTTGTTGCTAGAAAAGCATCCATTGGTGATTGAATCGTATACTTTTGGACTTGAAGATGAGATTACAGGTGAAGTAGCTTGTACTGCAATTCAAGTTTCTAATGATTCAAAAAAAAATAGAAACCTGATAATAAAATTTTGCAAGGATAATTTTCTTAGTGAGAAACAACCTGACAAATGGTTTTGGTTAGATAAAATTCCTAAAAATGAAAGAGGAAAAGTTATAAAAAAAGATGTTATTGAACTGTGTAGTCGCTTAAATGATTGTTGAAGATAAAATAAAAAAATTTCTTGCAAAGATTTTGAGAATTAGTTCCCATAAAATCAAAAATGATACAAATATGAATAATACAACTCAATGGGATAGCATTGCATATATAAGAATTATTTTAGCCTTAGAAGAAAAGTTTAAAATAAAATTAAAAAATTCAGAAAATTCAAAAATAACTTCGCTCATGGCTATTCAAAAAATATTTAAAAAGTATGATAAATAATTATTCAAAAAATCTAAAAAAGAGACTATTAAAAAAACAAATCTTGCCAATTATTGGTGTGTATGACCAATTCTCTGCATCAATAGCAGCTAAAGAATTTGAAGGTGTTTTTTGTTCAGGATATGGATTTTCAGCAAGCTACTACGGTTTACCTGATCAGGGATTTATTAGTTGGTCAGATATGATAAGTTTTGTCCAAAAAATGAGAAATCTAATCAAAAATAATCATATTATTGTTGATATTGATGATGGTTATAATGATGATAAAATTGCTGCAAATGTATGTAAAAATTTAGAACTCATAGGTACTTCAGCAGTAATTCTAGAAGATCAAAAAAGACCAAAAAAATGTGGTCACTTATCTGGAAAAGAAATTATACCGTTAGATGATTATATTAAAAGACTTCAACTTATAAAGTCATCAACTAATGATCTATTTATAATCGCTAGAACAGATTCAAATAATTTTAAAGAAGGATTGGAAAGAATTGTTCATTATAAAAATGCTGGTGCAGACGCTTTAATGATTGAAGGTATAGAAAATTTATCAGATATAGAAAGAGCTAGAGAAAGAATTGGGAATAACTCTTTTTTGGTTGTAAATATGATCTCTGGTGGGAAAACCAAAAATCTAAGCTTTTCTAAACTTAAAGAATTAGGTGTTGATCTAGTAATTTATTCAACACCATGTTTATTTTTAGCTCATAAAGCTATTAAAAATGGTCTTAAAGATTTAAAAAGAAATGATGGATTATTTTCTAATTCTAATAAAGGGGTAAGTTTCGAAGAAAACTTAGAAATGTTAGAAAATAATTTAAAGGGTATAATTGATGAATAAAAAAACTTTGGAATTAAATTTTTTTATTTCAATTTTTGTATCTTTTCATTGGCCTATTCTTAATCTTTTGAATGTCAATTTTATTGAATTTTTTAAGAACGGAATTTTATCCATTCTACAAACCGAACTCATAATATTATCTCTTTCATTTTTTGTACTATTAATATTTAAACTCTTATGTATGAAATTTCCCAAAGAAAGAGAAAGTTTTTATTTATTTATTTTTTTCTCACTCTGTATGTTTTTCTTTTTTTTTAAACAAATCTACTCTACTTTAGGCAATTTTATTTCAGCCTATTTGAATATGGATACAGGGGCCTATATTTTATTTTTAACTTTATATTTTATTTTTGTATATTTTATTTTTAATTTAAAAAATATAAAAAAGTTAGCCAGTTTTACAGTAATTTTTTCTTATTTTCTAATCATACAGCCAATCTTTTCATTAACATTAAAATATATAAATTTTGATAGCTCAGAGAAATCGTCAGATCAACCATTTAATTTTCATGATTTAAAGTTCAAAAATAGGCCAAATATATACATAATTATCCCAGATGGCTATGTAGGTCCCAGGAATCTAAAAAAACTCACTGGTTTATCTCTCGATAATTTTTTTCAGCAAATGAACAATTACAATTTTAAAGTTGTAGATAACCCAAAATCAAATTATTTAGGTTCAGCATCCTCAGTTGCTAGTTTTTTTCATATGGAATATTTTAGAGATGAATTTTCTGATAAATATAATCCACCACCGAGTGACTATTTTCCAGCTGTTTTAAATAAAACTAATCTACCAATTTTTTTAAAATATTTAAAAAATAATTCATACAATTTTTTTATGACATCAAATTGGTATGTAGCATGTCAAAAAAATAATTTTAATTGTGTAGAGGAAAGTTATAGTCGTTTTAGATTTACACAAGCATCTAATTTAATTTTCAAAAATACTCCTTTAGATTTATTATTTCCAAATCTTTTTTATCTTAAAGTTGATAATCTTTCGTTTGTAGAAAAAAATTTCAATGAAATTTTATCATATGAACAACCAATTTTTTTTTTCATACATCTAATGCAACCTCATGATCCACATTATTTTGACAAAGATTGTAATGTATTAGATATCAAAAAAATTCAAGCTAAAGATAGATTGCAGAATTACAAAGAAGCTGTTCAATGTGTAAATAAAAATTTATTAAGATTTGCAAGTAAACTTAAAACATCTGATTCGAACTCGATTGCTATAATTTTTAGTGATCATGGAAGTGGTTACATTGCGAATAGGAGAAATACGCCATATTCACAATCTAAATTAGCACTTGATGAAAGAACTGAAACAATTATGCTTGTAAAATCACCACAAGAATGTCACCATTTACTTAAGCCACAGATGGGACCAATTAATTTGAGTAGATTCATTATTTCTTGTCTATCGAATACAAATATTGAATATCTTGATGAACGAATACTTGTCCCTGGACAAAATTATGATGAAACTAATAGTCTTATCGAAAGCTTTATTTTAAAAGAATAATAATGAAAAATATTCATATTCTTTACAATGATAAAAATCAGATTATGAATGATTGTTTTATTCATCAACTTTATAAAACACTATGTTTAAAATATTCAAAGGTAAATCATGTTTCTTTAGATGATCTAAAAAACTGTAATCTTAGTGTGCCAGGAAAAAACGATAAAGTTCTCATTCTTATCAAACTTAGAGACTGGAAAACCAATATACCCTTCATTGCAAAACACTTTAAAAAATGTCAGATATTTTTTTATGATCAAGATCCCTGGGAAGCGTATCATGATAATTGTGTAGCACGAAATGCTTACAAACACGTTTTCAGTATTTTAAATGTTAAAAAATTTTTAATTACTTCATCCTGGTGGTGTAATTATATTAAAAAAAAAGAAAATGTGCCAACAGGGTTTGTTCGCATGGGTGTTCTCCCTTCACTATGTGATGTGGGTCCATCTTTTTCTGAAAGACAACATAATTTAGGTTTTCAAGGATTAATTCATGAACATAGAGAACAATTTTTTAAAAGGCTGAAAAAGAAAAAAATTTTTGTTAAAATTTTCCCAAGAGTTCACTTTAAAAAATTCCTGCAACAAATTCACAATCTTAAAATTTTTATTTATAACGAAAATGAATCAATTTCTATCAATAGAAAAAAACACTCAATTCAGGGTTTATGGGGAAAATGTTTAACAGTCGCAGCACGAGGATGTCTTGTAATAAGAAACCTTGATGATGCAGCTGAAAGTTATAATATTAATGAATTACCATCAATTTTTACTTTCAAAAATGAAAAAGAAATACCAAATATTGTAAAAAGAATTGACTCGTTGTCTTTAAATCAAATTAATAAAATAAGAAAAGATACTGTAAATAAATTAAAATTAAGAAACGATTGGAATACAATACTAGAGGCGCTAGAGTCAGGTTAGAAATGAAATTTTTAATAAAAAATGAAAAAATATTGATTATTGGTGGTACAGGGTCTCTTGGTCAAGCTTTAATTAGAAAGTTATTAAAATCGAATGAAATTAGTGTTTTTTCAAGAGATGAATTAAAGCAGTGGACGCTAAAAAATGAATTTAAATCAAAAAAAATTAACTTTTTCGTTGGAGACTTAAGAGACATTACAAGAATAGAAGATGTGTTAATTAATGTTAATCCATCGATTATTATAGTCGCAGCAGCTTTAAAACAAGTTGATACTTGTGAAATGTATCCATCAGAAAGTATTAAAACAAACATAATAGGAGTTCAGAATTTAGTAGATATCGTCGAAAGAAATCAATCAATTTTGAACAATTTAAAAGTTGTGACAATGATTTCGACTGATAAATCATGTGAACCAACAAATGTTTATGGCATGTGTAAATCAATTGCAGAAAGAATTATTACAAGTAAAGCACAATTTCATAAAAAAATTAAATTTATTGCTGTAAGATATGGAAACGTTCTTGAATCTCGGGGATCCATAATTCCTTTATTTAGATATCAAGCAGAAAACACAAAAGGTTTTACCATCACACATCCTCAAATGACAAGATTTATTATGACGTTAGATGAAAGTATTGAACTAATAAATGGAGCTACTTTAAATGCAAATAGTGGTGAAACTTGGATACCTAATCTTCCTTCAATGAAGGTTTATGATTTAGCAAAAATGTTTTCCAGAAAATATAAAAAACCAATATTTGAAATTGGAATAAGACCAGGTGAAAAAATACATGAATCTTTAATCTCTGAAACTGAATCTTTTCGAGTAAAAAAAAATAAAAAATATTATATTCTCGAAAATTCACTTTCATCTAAAATTAACTCAAGTAGAGTTTATTCTTATTCAAGTAAAGATCATACATTAACTTTTGAAAAACTACATAAACTTCTTATCGATAAAAAAATTTTTGACTGGGATTTAAAGTCACTAGTTGGGACAAGAATAGATCATTTTAAGTAGAATTGATAATGAGAAAAATTCCTCTTTTTAAAGTATTTACCAATAAAAATAAAACACTTAAAAATTTAGATAAGGTACTCGATTCTGGATTTATTAATGAAGGTGAAGAAGTGAACCTTTTAACAAAGAAGCTTGAGAGAAAAATTGGATCTAGAAATATTGTTCTTATGAATAGTTGCACTTCGGCATTAACGGTTGCCTACAAACTTTCTGGATTATCTAAAGGAAAAAATGTTGTTACCACACCTATGACTTGCATTGCTACAAATACTCCTATTATAAATCTCAATGGAGACATAAAGTGGTGTGATGTAGACTCTTATTCAGGAATGCCTAGATTAAAACATATTAAAGAAAAAGTTGATAAAAATACTGTTGCAGTTTGCCTTGTAAGTTGGGCAGGTGTTCCACCTGTTGATTTAAAAAAAATCTATAATTTTTGCAAAAAAAACAAAATAAAATTGATACATGATTCAGCACACGCATTTATGGCAGAANTAGATAAAAAACCTATTTCCNATTTCGCNGATTTTACTTGCTTTAGTTTTCAGGCTATTAAACATTTTACATGNGGTGANGGNGGNGCATTNATATGTAAAANNCTGTNATCNTTTCAAAAGGCAAAAANACTTAAATGGTTTGGNTATGATCGTGANAAAGCTAANGATTCNAAAGGTCACTGGAAAAATCAGCAGGAAGCAGATATTTCATATGAAGATTTAGGATACAAATTTAATATGAATAATATAACTGCTGCCGTTGGTCTTGCAAATTATGAAAGTATCGACACAATTATTGAGGGTCATAGGAATATTGCTAAGATCTATGATGAATATTTTTTTAATAATAAATTAATATGTCCTATTTCAAGACCTAAGTATTCTGAACCATCATTTTGGGTTTATACATTAGTTTTAAAAGACAATCGTTTTTGTAGTGAGGAATTAATAAGAGATTTAAATAAAGAAAATATTCAAGCTGGAAAGGTACACATTCCATGTGACGAATATAGTTGCTTTTCTAATTTCAAAACATCTCTACCTGGTCTTAGAAAATTTAATAGAATCCAGTTCTCATTACCATGTGGTTGGTGGATTAGAAAAAATGATGCACATGAAATTGCACAAAAAGTTTTAAAAATTACTTCTCAAAAAATATAATGAAATTTAAAGTTTTAGTTTTAACCATGTATTGTGGTGAGTCTGAATTTAAAAAATGCTGTTTAGAGGTTAAAAAACAAAAAAACGTAATTATTAAACATAAGATTGTAAAAAATAAAGAGGAGTTAGAAGCTCATCAAGCCCTTTTCGATTACTGGAATAAAAATAGATCTAAATATGNTTATCTTGTAAAACTAGATGCAGATACAATTCTTGCAAGCAATGATATTATCTACAAAATATGTAAGATTTTTAAGAAAAATAATAATTTAACTGGCTTGCAAGTAGGCTTAAAAGATTATTATACTAATTGTCTAATTGCAGGTTTGACATGTTATTCCTCAAAAATATCATTTAAGATTCCGAAAGATAAATTATTTTGTGATCGCGTAGAAGAAATTGGAGGAGAACTTAATTATAAACCAAACGACATCCTTGAACTATATCCTGCAGGATATCACTGTAAAAATCCAACGAATTTTCAATCATTTCACTTCGGATTTAGAAGATATAGAAAAAATCAAATGGGAATCATCAGTAAATTAAAAGAAGCATTTTTGAAATATAAAGACAAACCAAGAAGATTTGCACTAGTTGGTGTTTTAGCTGCTGTTAAAGAAGTTAATATTACTAATACTTCTTATAATAATTTAAACTTTAAAGAATTATTCAGAAAATATGAAAAAAAAATCAAAAATTCGGATATTTCTGATGAAGAATTATTAGTTCTGGGACAATCTAAAAGTAGATTGCGATTAAAAAAGATAATTAATTTTTTTAGGTAAAATTAAAATGGGAATAGGAGGAACTCTTGTAACTATATCTGCTCTCCAAAAAATCAACAAAGAGACAAAAAAAAAGATTCTGATTTCTATGCGTCCAAATATTTCAGACCTTCTTAGATTTTCATTATTAGGAAAATCAGAAAAATTTAATTATTCAGATTTGTTTAGACAAAATAAATTTATAGTTCTTTATAATAGGCCCATAAAAAAAGCTAGGATTGTAAAATTTNTTGACAGATTTTTTGTTAATTTTCTTTATAAATTTAGATTGCTCGATATATTTGACTCAATTCTTATTTCAATTTCACAAATCGCCTTTAGAAGAAAAACATTTATTTTAATGTATATTAATTCATCTAGATTTAGTTATGGAAAAGAAAAAAAAAATGGAGGTGTCATCTGGAAAATTAAAAGTAAAAATTTACTTAATGCTATTCTTTCTGGATTCAGGCCACAATATAAGTTTTCATTAAATTTTCTTAACCCGCCATCACTGCCTTTGAAAAAGCTGCCCAGAAAAAAAATATCAATCNTGGAAAAATTTAATTTAGTAGAAAAAAACTATATAGTATTTGAACCAGTTTCAAATAAAGAATGGTTTGGTAATGTACGTGAATGGCCAATGAAAAACTGGAATGAATTATTAGAACTTATTAATAAAAACTATCCATCTATANAATTAGTGAGAATCGGAACAAATTTAATTAATAAAAAAAAATTTAAATTTTCTAATTTTTTAGATTTAACTGGCAAGACAAATTTTATAGATTCCTTATCTGTCATACAAAAATCTAAAATTTTTATTGGCTTAGAAGGTGGAATGATGCATATGTCGGCATCAGTTAATAAAGAAAGTCTTATAATATGGGGATGTTTAACTTCACCAAAATTTGCATCTTATACCAACCTACACAGAATCTTATATAATAACAGAAAATGTAATCACGATTTTTTTCCCAAAAAATGCCCAGATAAATCAAAGTGTATAAATTATATTTCTCCAAAAATAGTATTTAAAGAATTTGAAAAATCTTTAAAAAAATTTAAATCTGGTATAATATATCTTAACAAACCTTGATGAATTTTTTTTTTAAAATAATATCAAAAATATTTCCGTATTCATTACTTTTTAAAATTTTGAGAAGGCTTATTAGCGGCAAAGTTAATTCTATGAATCTTGAGCTTGCTTTAAAAGAACTCCTAGTATTTGATAATTATTTGAAAAATGAAATAGCTTCCGTAGGTACAAGTATAGGAGGAGGTAAGCATATCAAACATGAAATTATGAAATATCATCGTTTCTTTAGTCAAAATATTTTGCCTAACCAAAGAGTGCTTGATGTTGGATGCGGCAATGCTTTTTTAGCGATATCTGTTTTAAAAGATGTAGATTGCAAAATTACTGGAGTTGAGATCTGTAACTCAAATTTCAAACTAGCAAAAAAAAATACAAAACATACAAGTATAAAAATAATACAGGCTGACGCTACAAAATTTAAATATAAAAACTCTTTTGATATTATAATTCTATCTAATGTTTTAGAACATATTAAAAATAGAGTAAGTTTTCTAAAAACCTTAAAAACTCAAGTAAAACCAAAAAAAATTCTTATAAGAGTCCCTATACTTCAGAGAGATTGGACTGTTTTAAAAAAGAAAGAGATTGGGGTTGAGTGGAGATTAGATAATACTCACGAAATTGAATATACGAAAGAAAATTTTGAGAAAGAAATGCTTGATGCTGGCTTGAAAATCAAAAAAATTGAATTTATATGGAGTGAAATTTGGTGCGTCTTGGCATAAAAAAAGAATTTTTAAAAATTTTTTCTCAACTATCATCTCAGCAAAAAGAGGATCTAAATTTAATGAGGGAAGATAATTTCAAATCTAGTTTTCACTACCAAAGTGGTCCTGGAAAAGGATGGCAAAAAATAGCCAGTGAATTCGAATTTCATTTTCATAAAGAGGGGATTAAAGATGTTCAAAAACAGTTTTATAATAGTAGATTTGCTTCGCAACTTCCTGGAAATAGAGTTTACTATTATTTTGCCTGTAATTTTTATTATAATAATATAAAAAAGAGAGATAAATTTGGTATTCTCAGAAAATTAAAAAAAAATCAAAATTCTATTTCACCAGATGTAGAAGTAATAATTGATGATCTTATTATCACTTGGGATATATTAAATGCCATTCATCAAATTATATCGATTGCTGAAATTGATGAAAGTTTTTTATCGAAAAAAAAAATTTTTTTAGACTTAGGAGCAGGTTGGGGAAGAATTGGACATTTACTGGTTAGAATTAACCCTAAAATTATTTATGTAGCTGCAGACTTGCCAGAATCTTTGTTAATATCACAAAATTATTTACCTAAAACTTTACCCTCGGATACAAAAATTTTCTCTTATAAACAAAATCGTTTGAAATTAGACTTTAAGGATAGTGGTATTTATTTTATTGGTAGCCATCATTTGGAAAAAGTAAGATGCAAAACAATAGACTTTCTAGTCAATATAGCTTCATTTCAGGAAATGAAAAATCAACAAGTTAAACGATATTTTTCTGATTTTGATAGAATTGTAAACGGAATTTTCTATACTAAACAAATTAGATCCTCAAATTATAAAGACGGATTTAAAGTAAGTGGAGACAACTTGTATCCTTATCCAAAGAATTGGAAAAAGCAATTTTTAAGATATCCAAATGAATGGCCAGGATATTTTGAGGCAGCTTTTAATATTTAATATGTTGTTAACCGAATTAGTAGAGTTTCTGCCAAATAAAAATTTAAAAGTAGTTAATGATGGTGATTTTAATACATTTGCATTATGTGGCTGGGACGGGACTAAGCAATTGGTTCCTCTTTTTGATGAAACATATGTTGACAGAATATTTGAAGATAAAAAAATTTCATGCATATTAATTTCAGATAAGATTTTTCAAAATATTTCTAGAGAACAAAAAGAAAAAAAATCATTCATAATTACTAATAACTCTTACGAAGTATTTTACGAATTACATTTAAAGTTATTTGAAATTAAAAATAAAAATATTGCAAGAACTAAAGTACATCCAAATGCAAATGTTCATGAATCAGTTTTTATAGATAATTACGGGGTAGAAGTTGGGGAAAATTCAATTATCGGGCCAAATTGTACTATTTTAAGAGGTACAATTATAAAAAAAAATTGCAAAATTTATTCAAACGTAATTCTAGGTGAAGACGGATTCGAGGTAAGAAATATAAAAGACAAACAGTTAATTATACCTCATTTAGGAAACACAATTATAAATGATAATGTAGATATTCAGGCAGGATCTATAATATTAAAACCCGTGTTTAATACAAGTTCCAAAATTAGTGAGTCTGTTAAAATTGGTTCGAATGTTATGATCTCGCATGGTGTTAGAATAGGTAAAAATACTCAAATTTGTGCTTCCTCTACAATTTGTGGAAATGTAGTAATTGGAAAAAACTGTTATTTAGGGCCTAATTCTACTATTTCAAATAATTTGAAAGTTGGTAACAACTCAAAAATTTCCATTGGTTCAACCGTAGTTAGTAATGTTCCAAGTAACAAAATTTTTACTGGATATTTTTCAATTGAACATCAAAAATTTTTAAACAACTATACTAAGTTATACGAATGAAAAAACTAGTTATAATGATGTACCACAGAATTGTTCAAAGAAAAATTGAGTTCAAAAAATCACCATTTAATCTAACAGAAAAAGAATTTGAAGAGCAAATAGATTATTTAGAAAAAAATTTTTCAATAATAGACTACAGTGAATTTAAAGAAATTATTAATGAAAAAAATTTTAATTTTAAAAAAACTCCTCTTCTATTAACATTCGATGATGGGACGAAAGATCATATGAAATTTGCAGCACCAATTTTAAGAAAAAAAAAAATTTCTGGAATTTTTTTTATTCCAGGCAGGCCTGTGTTAGAAAAAAAAGTATTACATGCACATGCAATTCATGAAATCTTAATAAATACAAAAGATAAAAGTGCAATAGTAAAAAAGATCGATGATTATTACTTACAAAATGGACTAATAGATGAATTAAAAATATTTAAAAAAAACAATTTTTGTTCTGATCAATTT
>PAYV01000014.1 GCA_002715305.1 Rickettsiales bacterium
TATTCACAAAAAATTTCAGTTTGTTACATTTTTATGCATAACTATCTTCAATCCAATTCTCTATTTTGTCAAACACCGAAACTACTTTACTGCCAGAAATTTGTTCATTGATTTCAGAGATTCGATGATTCTTTGATAATTCAATAAGACCTAGTAATGAACTAAATTCTGGCTTATTATAAAAAAAACTAGAGTTATTCTCAATTTTACCAATCCTACTTTTTCTATTAAAGAGTTGTGAAGAAAGAGATTCAAGTCCATAAATTTTACTAGCACCTCCAGTTAACACAATATTATTAATTCCTACCCTGGCGTGCAAATTATCAAATAAGTTGTCTCTTATTATTTCTAAAATTTCCTCATATCTCGGCTTAATAATTCCTAGTAACAAATTTTTACTTATTTTTTTCTTGTTTTTTGAATCGGTACCAATTTCAATTGTTTCATTATACGATGACTGAAGGTTTCCATGAATTATTTTTGCTAATTCTGCCTCTTCTTCAGAAACTTCAAGACCTTTAGATAAATCCTTTGTAATATCTATCCCACCGAGCGGAATATTATCAGTGTAAATAATTTTATTTTTTAGAAAAACAACAACTTTTGAAGAGTAATAACCAATGTCTATACAAACTGTTCCTGATTTTTTTTCATATTCACTAAGATTAGCTAATGCAGCAGCCACACCAGAATCATAAAAATTTTTTATTTTAATCTTATTTTTATCAAAACATTTTTCAAATCCATTAATTAATAGTTTATCAACAAAAACATTAAAACTTGAGAAACCAATATTATTACATTTTTTTCCTAATGGATCATCGCTAACTTCATTATTATTTAAATAAAAATTGTATGGAAAAGAATGAATTAGCTGTTTATTTTTTATGTTTATATCAATTATATTTTTTTTATAAATTTCTCTGATTATTTTTTTTGTTATTCCAAGCTTTCCTGCCTTTAATTCTGAATAGTTTTTTTTTGTATAAATATTGTTATCAGTAATGTTTGAAAAAAATTTATCTCCTTTTCTTAAAATTTTAGATTTATTTGCAATCTCAAATACATTGTTAATTTCATTGGATAGTAAATCATAATTCTGGATTGTGTTTTGTACGATACCCTTGCTTTTTTTATGTCCCATACCAAGAATCTTTGTCTTATTTTCTTCAACTCTAAAAATTATGCACGCAATCTTACTATTACCTATGTCAAAAATAGTTATCGGACTGTCTTTTTTTAATCTGAACATTGTTTTTTACTCAAATAGATTCTTCCTTCTGTTCTTAAATCTACACTTTTATAATTTTTATAAATCTCTAAAACTTTTATTTTTCTTAATATTTTAATTGATTTTTCAAAATTTTTTACTGGAATTAAAAAACATTTTTCATTGCTCAGAAAAAAACTCCAGCCAACATCCTCAATAAAATAAATTTTTTTTAAATTTTGCAAAATTGAGGTTTTATATTTATCTAATTCAGCAATTTCAGAGACATATTTATCAGCATTTTTGCCATACATTGCTGTCAAATTCTTGAATGAAAAATTATAATTTAAAATTCTGCCTTTTTTATCTATATAGTTGTAACTATTATTATTGTTCCAAATCATAAATGGGTATTTTTCATAAATAAAAATATCAAGAATTCCTGACGGATGTAATACAAATTCAAAATTATTTATTTCATTTATGTTTTTCAAATTATTTTTTAATTTTTTAGAACTAAAAGACCAATAATTTTGATTTAAATATATATCTAAATAGTTCATTAAATTGTTCTTATCCAAATACTTTAAATTAAGAAAGTTTATTTCTGTAATTCTTTTCTGTGGAAAAAGATCTATAAAATTCAATTTTGAATATTTATTTAAATGACTTATCCCAAACAGTGCCATTATTAGAACTAATGAAAAAATTAAGAAATTACGCATTCAGGATTGGATAAAATTATTTCACATAATTCAAGAAAATTTATACCTTTTGCAGCTGCCATTTCTGGAAGTAATGAGTTTTTGGTTAAACCAGGCTGAGTATTGATTTCAAGTAAATAGACTTTTTTATTTTTTTCATCATACCTAAAATCTAATCTACTTACACAATTGCATTCCAATTTATTATGAACATCTTCAGAAATCGATTTCAGCGATTTTAAAATGCTTTTTGGTAATTTAGGATTTATTTCATGTTTTGCAATTTTTAGATACTTATTTTTATAATCATAAACTTCATCATCAAAAATAATTTCCATAACACCACAAACCCTATTATCTAATATACCAACTGTAAGTTCTCTACCGGATATAAATTCTTCATAAATAAAATTTTTTAAAAAATTTTCTTTGTTTTTAAGAAAAGTATTTAATTGTTTGACATCATCAATTTTTAAGAGTTGATTACTAGATCCACCACATATTGGTTTCACAATTAATGGAAAGTCTAACTTTGTCTCGGTACTAATATTTGTAATTAAATTTCCTTTTGGAGTATTTATTCCAAATTTCTCAAATAAAATTTTTGAAAAATATTTATTCATTGATACTGACGATGCCAGAACAGCAGAATGTGTGTATGGGATTTGCAAATAATTAAGAATAGCTTGAATTTGACCATCTTCACCAAAGTATCCATGTAGACAGTTAAAAATTATATCGGGTTTGCTTTTTTTAATGTCCGAAATTAATTTAGCGCAATTTCTATTTACATTAATTAGTGTAACATCAAATTTATCTTTAAGAACTCTATGAACTTCTTTCGCTGAAAGTAAAGAAATTTCTGATTCATCAGAAATACCTCCTTGAAGCAGAGATATCTTTTTATATTTTTTTAAAACACCCAATTCTTTCTATCTCCCATTCAAGATTAATTTTACATTTTTTTTTTATATTTTCTTTTATTTCTTCACCTAGTAATTCAATATCAAGTGATGACGCATGTTCATCATTAACTAAAAAATTGGAATGTTTTTGAGACACTTTTGCTCCTCCAAGTCTTTTTCCTCTGTATCCAATACTATCAATTAATTTCCAAGCTGATTTTGTTTTACTTGGATTTCTGAATGTACTTCCACCAGTTCTAATAGCGAATGGTTGAGTATTTTTTCTTAAAATTGAAATCTTATCTAAGTTTTTTTTTATAAATGAATTTTTTTTATAATTATATTTAAATTCAGCATCAATTATTGTTAAATTTTTGTGAATAGATGACTTCCTGTAACCAAATTTTAAATCTTTTTTTGTTAATTTCTTTATTTTTGAATTTCTATCTATTACTCTACAAGAAATAAAATAGTCACTTATTTCGTTACCATAACATCCAGCATTCATTTTGACATTGCCACCTATTGTGCCTGGTATTCCCTTAAGAAATTCTAATCCACCTATATTATTATTTTGACAAAATTTTGCTAATTCAGAATCTCTTACAGCACTACCAACAACAATACTTGAATTAGACTTTTTAATCTCTATTTTTGAAAATTCTTTTCCTAATTTTAATACAATCCCTTTAAATCCTCCATCTCTTATAATTACGTTAGAGCCAGCACCTAATAGAAAGACAGGAATTGTTTTTGGTAAAAATTTAAAAAGAAAAATTAATTTATCTAGTGTATTTACTTTGATAAATACAGATGAATTTCCCCCCGACCCAAACCAAGTTCTTTTTCCAAAATTATAATTGATTATAAAATTTGAAGATTTTTTTTCTGAATTTATAAAAATCATATTTATTTAAGAAATTTTACAAATCTTTGAGCAATTTTACTACTTAAGCCGGCACCTAAAAAAATTACATTGTCACCTTTTGAGATTTTGTTATTTAAATCTTTAAATAAATCTTTCTCTAAATTTACACTTTTAATCACTTTATTTTTAAATTTCTTTTTTAATGTATTTTCTATTGTATTTGGGGTAATCTTTTGTCTATTTTGTTCACCAGCTGAATATATAGGGAGAATATAGATGAAATCAGATTGTTTAAATGACATTGCAAATTCATCTAAAAACTTTGTTATTCTTGAGAACCTGTGAGGTTCAAAAATCGAAAATATTCTTTTTCTAGTAATTAATTTAAGAGATTCTAAAGTTTTTTTAATTTCAACAGGGTGGTGAGCGTAATCGTCAATAATCATATTATTATCATTTTTAGATATAATTGAAAATCTTCTTCTAACTCCCTCATAATTTTTTAATCCTTGTTTAATGCTTAAATTAGAAATTCCCAAACCTTTTGCAACACAAATTGAACCTAAAATGTTTTGGATATTATGATTTCCAATGATTGGAACTATAATATTTTTAATTTTTTCTTTTTTTTTTAAATTTATAATTACATCAAATTTTGAAAAAAATCTTTTTTTTATCTCAACAATCTTTACATCACTAGCATAAAAATTTGCTTTGTCGTTTAATCCAAAAGAAAATATTTTTTTTTCAAAAAGCTTTTCTTTTATATCTTTGACATTTTTACTATCTATGCACAAAGCTATGAAACCATAAAAAGGAATATTCTTGGCATATTCAACAAAAGCTGCCTTTATTTGGTTTAAGTTTTTATAGAAATCAATATGTTCTAAGTCTATGTTATTAATGAGGCCAATTGTTGACGGCAAACAAACAAATGAGCCGTCAGATTCGTCAGCTTCAGCAACCAACCACTTACCCTTTCCTAATTTTGCATTGGTTTGAAAGCTATTGATGATTCCACCATTAATAATTGTAGGGTCAAAACCTGCTTTTTCTAAAATTGTTGCAATTAGAGATGTGGTAGTAGTTTTACCATGAGATCCAGCAACAGTAATGGAAGATTTCAATCTCATCACTTCAGCTAACATTGAAGCTCTGGAAAGAATAGGAATTTTTTTTTCTTGAGCAAATTTAAGTTCTTTATTATTTTTTTTTATTGCTGAAGAGAACACAACCATATCTGCCTTTTGTACGTTTTTGGATGAATGACTAGAAAAAATCTTTATTCCTTTTTTAGATAATTTTCTAATTATTAAGTTCTGATTTATATCGCTTCCGGAAACTTTAAACCCAAGTTTAAAAAGAATTTCAGCAATTGCGCTCATTCCAATACCACCAATCCCAATGAAGTGAATACTTTTTTTTTTCCCAATCATTATGATACTTCTTCTTTGACTAAATCTAATAAAGAATTCTTGTGAGATACTGGATTCGTTTTCACTAATTTTTTTTTTTTCAAAAAACTTACTTTGCAAAACTCTTGCAATATAACAATAATCTATTTTTTTTTCATTAACAATTAAACATTCATTTTTCTTTTTAAATTCTCTTGCATTGAGGTACTGGTGATCTTCCATTGATGTAGGTAAAGGGATAAGAATTGCGAATTTCATGAATAATTCAAGTTCGGCAAGTGTTGAAGAACCACATCGTGACATTACAACATCAGCAATTGAAATCTTTTGATAAATATTTTTAAAAAATTTTCTTAAAACAAAATTAATTCCTAACTCTTGATACTTTTTTTTAAGCCTAAGGTAATCTTCATTTCTAACTTGTTGAATAACTAAGATTTCTTTTTTATACTTTTTATTTAAGAATTTTAAAATTTCTGGAACTATATTTGCAAACACTCTTGCTCCCTGACTTCCACCAATTATTAAAAAAACCTTTTTTTTGTTTTTCTTTATGATGTGAATTTTTTTCCTTACTGGGATTCCTGTAAATTTAGAATTTTTTGGAGCAAACTGTGTTTTTTTAAAAGTTAAGGCAACTTTAGTATTAAATTTTGATAAAAATCTATTAGCTTTTCCAAGAATAGCGTTTTGTTCGTGGATTAAAGTTTTAATTTGAAATATTTTTGCTAAAACGATTGGAAATATTGAAGTATAACCACCAAATCCTACGACTAAATCAGGTTTGGTTTTGATATAAAGATATGTAGTCTTAATGATTGATGAAAATACTCCAAAAATATTTTTAATTAGTTGTTTAATTGAACCTGTGAATCTTGGAGTTAAAACATTATTAAATTTACAGGAATTATTTTTGGCTAACACTTCAACTCTATCGTCTACTAAAAAAATAAAATCAAATTTTTTTTCTTTACATGATTTATAAAGAGCTAAAGCTGGAAAAAAATGACCACCAGAACCTCCAGCTACTAAAAATATTTTTTTCTTCATCTATTTTTTTTGGTTAATGATAATATAAAGCCTATTAAAATCGAACAGGAGAGCATTGATGATCCACCATATGAAATGAATGGTAAAGTCATGCCTTTAGTTGGAAAAATTTTTAAGCTTGAAGAAACATTAATTATCGTTTGAAAAATAAAAATATTTGATAGTCCTATTAATGCAGAAAAGTTAAAGAAATTTTTTTCATTAACAGATATCAAATAAATTCTCCAAAATATAAAAAGATAAATTAACAAAATTAATGATATGAATATTATACCAAGTTCTTCTCCAGCTAAAGCAAAGATAAAATCAGAATGAACATCTGGTAGAGCTTTTGAAATTTTTCCTGCACCTAAGCCTTTACCAAAAAAACCTCCACTAGAAAATGATTCTAGAGATTTTGAAATTTGATAATTATCTCCGATATTCAAAAAAAAATTTTTTAATCTAAACTGAACATGATCAAGAAAGAAAAAACAAAATACCAATGTAGAAATAAAAGAAAAAATCATAAAAGAAATTATTTTTAAATTTATCCTAGCCATTATTAATTGCGTAAACCAGACAATAAAAAGAAGAATGAACATTCCAAAATCAGGCTGAGAAATTAAAATACAAGATATTATTAATAATAGAACTATGTTATAAATTATTGAATTATCATTTTTATTTTTATATCTACTAAAAAGTAGTGCACTAACTACTATAAAACTTGGTTTGAAAAGTTCTGACGGTTGTAAAGAAAAATTAGAAAGTTTTATCCATCTTGATGCACCCTTAAATTCTGAAAAAAAAAAAATTGCAATAGTGGAAAGTATAATTGCTGAAGTCAAAATTATTATTGAGCAGAAAATGATATTTTTTGGAGAGAGAGTAGAGAGTATTAGAATAGTGAATATACCTATCATTACAAAAATTATATGTTTTTTAATCAAGAAGTATTGAGAGACTTCATATTTGGATCCAAGCACTTGAGATGCACTAAAAACAAGAATTACTCCAATGGAGATTAAAATAAAAGTTGGAATTAAAATATATTTATCTAGGTCATTCCACCAATTTTTAATTTTATTAAATCCATTATTCATTTTTTTTTTTATAAACAAGATTTTTGAAATACTTTCCTCTTTCTGAAAAATCCTTAAATTGGTCATATGATGAACAAGCTGGTGAAAACAAAACATTAACCTCGGTTTTATATTTTAATGCATCCTTAACTGCTGAATTAAATGCATTATCAAGATTTGGAAAATATGATGAATCTATAGAATTCTCTTTTAAAAAATTATGAAATTTAATGTTAGCTTCACCATAAGTATAGGCTCTTAAAATTTTATGTGTTTTTTTTTCTATGCCTTTTAATCCTCCTTTTTTTTCCCTTCCACCTAGAATCAAAAGATTATTTCCTAAACAATCAAGAGCTGTAAGAGTAGAGTTAATGTTGGTTGATTTACTATCATTAAAAAAATTAATATTTCTTTTTGAACCGACAAACTCCATTCTATGTTCTATATTTTTTAATTTCTCAACAGCTTGAATAAAATTTGAATGATTTAATCCTAAAGAAAAAAAAATTGAATATGAAGCTAAAAGGTTCTGAAAATTATGTTTTGCAGCTATAAATTGCATTTTTTTTTTGTTTATTATAATTTTTTTATTTATCAAATTATTTCTAATTTCAATTTCGTCTTTATTATCCGAAAGATTAATATCAGATTTCTTTTTTAAATTTGTACTTATTGTAATCAAATTACTTTTGAAATTTCTATCAAATTCTTTCGCAATCTTTTGACATATTTTATTGTCAATACAGATAATTGCGGTTGAGGATTTGGTTTGATTTTTAAATATATTTAATTTTGCTTTTATATAAGAATTCATATTTTCATGCCAATCCATGTGGTCTCTTGAAATATTAAGTAAAACTGCAATTTCAAATTTAAGATTTTTAATTCTATGAAGTTGAAAAGAAGAACTCTCAACTACTATAGGACCTAAATATTTTTTTATATCTATTTTATTTAATGGAATGCCTATGTTTCCACACATTTGAGATTTTAATTTATTTTTATATGAAATTAAATTTTTCGTAAATACAGTTGTTGTTGATTTGCCATTTGTTCCAGTAATACCAATTAAAGTTTTTTTCTTTTCAAGAAATGATAAAAACTCTAAATCGGAAATTATTGTAACTTTATTTTCTTTTGCCTTTGCTGCAGCAATATGTGTATTTTTACCCTCACTTTTTATTCCAGGACTCAGTACAAGATAATCTAACGTTTTAAAATTTACATTCTCAACAGCAATTACTTTAATTTTATTTTTTTTTGCTTTCTTTCTTGTGAGAATGTCATCATCCCAACATATAGTGTGACATAATGTTTTTTTTAATGCTCTAGCAAGTGACATTCCTGAAATTCCAAGTCCTATAATATAAATATTTTTTTTTAGTTTTTTTGAAATCATCTAAGTTTTAAGCTTGCTAGGCCAAGAAGGGCAAGAATAATTGAGATTATCCAAAATCTTATTACTATTGTTGATTCAGACCAACCCTTTTGTTCAAAGTGATGATGAATTGGAGCCATTTTAAATATTCTTTTTCCAGTTATCTTAAAAGAAATTACTTGGGCGATAACGGATAAAGCCTCCAAAACAAAAATTCCTCCAACTATTGATAATATTATCTCATGTTTTGTTGCGACAGCAACTGCACCAATTGTTCCTCCAACAGATAATGAACCAGTATCTCCCATAAAAACCATTGCTGGTGGAGCATTATACCACAAAAAACCTAATCCACTTCCAATTAAGGCACTACAGATTATTACTAATTCACCAGTATCACTTATATAAGGGATTTTTAAGTAAGAAGAGTAAATTGAATTTCCGGTAAAATATGTAATGAACGCAAAAGAAAGCGCTGTTATCATTATTGGACCTATTGCTAAACCATCAAGCCCATCAGTCAAATTTACTGCGTTTGCAGATCCTACAATAACAATTGCACCGAATAAATAGTAAAAATTTCCTAAGTCTATAAATAGTCCTTTGGTAAAAGGTATAAATACAATGTTTACAAGTTCAGTGCTGATAATATTATTTAAATAAAAAATGAATATAAATGATGCTGTAAATTCTAAAATTAATCTATGAGAACTTTTTATTCCTTCTGATGAATTAGTTTTTAATTTTTTATAATCATCAAATGCGCCAATTAAACCAAAAATTATCGTTATACTGAATATTAGCCAAACTAAATTACTTGTAAGATCAGCCCATAGAGTAATAGAGAAAAAAAGTGATATTAAAATAAGCATTCCTCCCATTGTAGGAACTCCAACTTTGTTAATTAAATGACTTTTGGGCCCGTCTTTTCTTATTGGCTGACCATTTTTCTGAATTTTTTTTAAAATTTTAATTAATCTAGGACCTAAAAAAAATGAAATCAAAAAAGCCGTAAATAAGGCACCACCCGCTCTAAATGTTAGGTAATTGAAAAGGTTTAAAAAACTATAATTTTCTATATGTGGTAACAAAAAATAATAAAACATCTTAAGATTCTTTTTTTAGTTTTTTACAAATTTCGTGTAATTTTGTTGAATTAGACCCTTTTATCATAACAACATCATCATTTTTTAAAATTTTTAATAGTTTATTGTATACGTTTTCAGAATTATTAAAATGAATAGCTATTATTTTTTTTGAGATATTCTGACTGATTATTCTTGTATGTAAACCAACAGTTATTAAAATATCAGGAGAAGATTTTTCAATTTCAGTTATTATATTTCTGTGAAGTTTCTCGGAAGATTTTCCTAATTCGAGCATGTCACCAATAATGCAAATTTTTCTTTTTAGTTTGTAATTGATATCATTTAAATTTCTGATAGATGTAATTAAAGAATTAGGACTTGAATTATATGATTCATCAATAAGCGTTATGGTCTTTTGTGAAACCTCTATTTTTTGAATTTTGCCTCTGCCCTCTAGAAAATCTAATTTTTCAAAACTTTGTTTTGAAATGTTATGTCTTATTTTTAATAATTCTAAAATCCCTAAAATTATGGATACATTAAGTTCCCAAATTTTTGAATTTGTATTAGCTGATAATTTAATGACCTTAGTTAGAATTGAAAAATAACAGAAATTTTTCTTATTTTTAATTATATGAAAATCAGATTTATTCGAATATCCAAATGAGCAAACCTTAGTGGTTTTTTTTATTGCTTTCTCTTTTAAAAAATTAAAATAATCATCATCTTTAGGAAGAATTGCTATATGTTCTCTTGAAAAAAAATCAAAAATCTTGGATTTTTCCATAGCTATTCCTTTTTTTGATTTAAAATTCCCTATATGTGCATTTCCAATATTTGTTATGACCGCTATATCAGGCCTAGCTATTTTTACAAGATTTCTTATTTCTCCTGGTCTATTCATTCCAATTTCTATGATAGCTATTTCTGTTTCCCTAGGCATTCTTGCTAAAGTTAAAGGCATACCAATTTCATTATTAAAATTTCCAAAATTTGCATGTGTTATAAATTTTTCTCCTATAATCTTTTTTAACCATTCTTTTAAAGTGGTTTTCCCACTACTACCAGTTATGCAGATAAGAATGTTATTTTTGATCCTTTTTCTTGAAAAAGTTGCTAATTTTAAAAGTGAATCATTGGTATTCTTTACTGATATTAGCTTTTCCTTATTTCTAAAAGAATTTAAATTTTGTTCATTAACTAATGATGCTAAAGCACCTTTCATGAGTGCATCATTTATGAAATTATGTCCATCAAATTTTTTTCCTTTTATTGGAATAAAAAGATTTCCTTTACATACCGTTCTTGAATCAATTGAAATATTGTTAAAAATCAAATCCTTTTTTAGTAAAACTTTACAATTAAGTGCCTTTTGAATTTCTGTTAAACTCCACATATTATTTTTTTGATAAGTATTTTAGTGCAATTTTTTTGTCACTAAATGGTATTTTTTTTTTACCAATAATCTGATAATTTTCATGGCCTTTTCCTGCTATTAATAAAATATCATTTGGTTTAATAATATTTATAGAATTTTTTATAGCATGATCTCTAGATTCTATTTTTGTAATTTTTTTTAAATTATCATCATTTATTTCAGCTATCATGTCACCAATTATTGATTTAGGATCTTCAAATCTTGGGTTGTCATTAGTAAGAATTACTTGATCTGAAAATTTTACGGCAATTTTAGTCATAATAGATCTTTTTCCCCTATCTCTATCACCACCACATCCAAACACTAAAATTAATTTTCCTTTAGTTATTTTCTTCAATGATTTTAGTACAATTTTTAGTGCATTTGGCGTGTGAGCATAATCAATGTAAACTCGTAGATCATTCTTATGATAGATTTTTTCTAATCTTCCTGGGGGATTATTTAGTTGATTTAAAATTTCAAAATGACTTTTTTTTATTTTATACCCAAATACTAATAATAATGAACATATTCTATTTAATATCTCATACTCTGATGAAACATTAATTTCAAAATTAAGATTTTGTTTATTAAGTTCAAAGGTTACATGAAAATTTCTGTTTATTTTTTTAATTTTTTTTATTTTTAAAAAAGAAGCTTTTTTACCATAATCAAGAATTTTAAGACCCCTTTTATTACAAATGTCTTTAAAATAATGAGAATATTTTGAATCTGCAAAAATTACCGCTACTGAATTTCTTTTTGTATAATTTGTAAAAAGAAGAGATTTTGATTTTTTGTAAATTTCAAATTTTTTATGATAATCAAGATGATCTCTTGACAAATTTGTAAAAGCAACTTTATCAAATTTCAATGGAAATAATCTATGTTGATCAAGCCCTATACTTGATGCTTCAAAAATTATATTTTCACATTTTTTCTTTGATAACACTGATAAATACTTGTGATTAGTAATTGAATCAGACGTAGTAAGTTCAGAGTTTATAATTTTTTTATTATTGTAAAAAATACCAAGAGTTCCAATCGCACTATTGTTTTTTCCTATCAGATTCCAAATCTGCCTGGTATGATGAACAACACTTGTTTTTCCATTAGTTCCTGTTACAGCAATCTTATGTTTCACATTATTTCTAAAAATTATAGAAGATATTTCTGATAAAACTTTTCTTACATCCTTACACTTAATAAAAATAAATCTAGAGTTTTCTGATTTTATTTTAAAGTTTTCTGAGACAACTATTGCAATTTTTTTAAGTTTTGAAAGAGTAGAAATGTAAAATTCGCCATTATTTTTTTCTCCCTTGATTGCAGCAAAAATAAACCCCTCTTTTATGTTCTTAGATTTATCTGATATCCCTTTTACCTCGAAATCATAAAAGTTTTTTATCTTAGTTTGGGTTTTACATTTTTTTATAATATTACTTAGTTTCATTTTTAATTGAGAGCTAGACTATCTAAATAGTTTCTTTTATCTAGAATAGGTGATATTTTTTTTGTTATCTCTGAAAATGTTGGTGCTGCAGTATCACCGCCAAAATACTCTAAAAATCTATTATTTGTTCTTTTTGGTTCATCAAATAATACAAGTGTTAAATATTTTGGCTCTTTAATTGGAAACACGCCAATAAAGGAAGTTATTACTTTTTCACTATTATAATTACCATCAACAAATTTTTCTGATGTCCCAGTCTTGCCTCCAACTTCTAATCCTAGGACTTTTGCCTTTTTGCCTGTACCTTCTTCAACTATTCTTTTAAGTAGACTATTAATTTTTTCTGATGTCTTAATATCGAGTATTCTTTTTATTTGATTGGATTCTCCAAGAGAAATTGTTGGTTTTACTTTAAAACCACCATTTACTAATGTTGAAAAACTACTTGCTAAACTTATTGGTGATAATGATATTCCATATCCGAAACTTATAAATTTTGATGCGGTTATATTCCAATAATCAGGAAGGTTATTTGATACTGTCTTTAAACCTGAAACATTAAGATTTTCAGTAAGACCTATTTTTTTAAAAAAGTCTTTTTGTTTTTCATGACCCATAAAATCTAGTAATTTAATACTACCAATATTTGAGGATTTAATAAATATATCATCAAATGTAAGTTTTTTTTCACCTTTAATTTCATCTTTAATTTGTTTTTCATGTGTTATTTGATATGGAAATTCTACATCAAAAATTTCCTTTGTAGCCAAAGATTCAATTTCATAAGCTAAGGCAGCATTGAAAATTTTCAGGGTTGAACCCATCTCATATCTCGCCTCTGTAACTAAGTTATTCTCAGAAAAAGCTGTTATTTCTTCTGGATAATTCGGATCAAAATCTGGTAAAGAAACCATAGAAATTATTTCGCCATTATTTACATTCATAACTAGTGCTAGTGCTGAATTAGCTTCATATTTTTTCATACTTCTACTTAATTCTTCATGCACTATCGATTGAATTCTTAAATCTAGTGATAACCTAATGTTTTTTCCATTAGAAAGTTTATTGTGAAAATTTTTTTCTATCTTACTTTTTGGTTCGTAAAATTTAGATAAAAAACCTGTGATGTGACAGAACAAATTATGTTGCGGATAGATTCTTTTTTGAGACTTTTCAAAAACTAAACCAGGGTCTCCAATCTTTTTTAATTGATTTATTTCATAATTACTTAGATTATTTTGAATTAGAATATAATGTTTTTTAGAAAATGCATAATTAATAAAGCTTGATTTTTTATTTTTAAAAATTTTTTCAATCTCACCTTTAACTATTTTTCTATTTATTAATTTTTTTGTATTTAAATATAAATCAAATGTTGGAAGGTTAGTAGCAATTAGGGTTCCATTTCTATCAAAAATTTTTCCTCTTTCTATATTAACTTTTGAATAAAATTTTCTATTTTTTTCTGAATTCAAAGTTATTTGAAAAAGATTATAAAAAATATTTAGAAAAAAAACTGAAGTTAGTGCTAAACAAATTAAATTAAAATTTTTTGCAAAGATCAAAGTTTTTTCCTTAGATGCTAAATTTAGTAAATCATTATCATCTCTAAAATTTACCTTTGAAGTATTTAATCTTTTAAAATTTGGACGAAGATTTTCAAATAAATATTTCTTTCCTTTTTCCATTAAAAATCCTTTTGATTTAATTTTATACGATCCTCTTGAAGAATAGGTTCTAAATCAAATTCTAATTCATTTATTTCTTTTAATCTTTGCGGTCTGGTATCATAGGTTATGTTATTAGTTATTTTCTCTATTTCTGTGTTTATTTGCTCTATTTGTTCTTCTAATTTAGTAATTTTAATTTCTTGATTACTTATTATTAAGTTCAAAGCAACTAAAATAACAATTGATATTACAAACAATATTGTATTAATAGTTTTCATATTTTTTCTGCAACTCTAAGCCTTGCCGATCGAGATCTTGGGTTTTTCTTTATTTCTTTATCTGACGGTTTAATTGCTTTCTTTGTTAGAACTTTTAGAAAGGCTTTTTTATTTTCTTTTTCAGGTAAATGTTTATAATTATTAAAAGATCTAGCACTATTTTCTTTGAAAAATTGCTTTACAATTCTGTCCTCTAGTGAATGAAATGAAACTACAGCAATTCTTGAATTTTTATTTAGAAGAACTGCGCATTTTTTTAAAAAGTTTTCTAATTCTATGAGTTCATCATTCACAAAAATTCTTAAAGCTTGAAATACTCTAGTTGCTGGATGAATCTTTTTATGAAAATTTATTTTTTCAATTATTTTACTTAACATTTTAGTTGAGTAAATTCTTTTTCTTTTACGAAATTCTATTATAGAACGGGATATTTTTCTTGAATTTTTTTCTTCCCCAAGAAAATAAAAGATTTCACTCAATTTTTTCTCTGAAAATTCATTTATTACCTTCTCTGCAGTAATTCCGTCGGATTTTTTATTCATACGCATGTCTAATGGACCATCGTTTAAGAATGAAAAACCTCTTTCTGGATTATTAAGTTGAGTATTTGAAATTCCAAGATCTAATAAAATTCCATCAAGTTTTCTAATTTTTTTTTTCTTCAAAAGATTTTCTACATTACTAAATTTTTCAATTTCAAAATGAAAATTATCAGGATATTTTTTTTTTAATTTAAGTGCATAATTTAATGAATCTGGATCCCTATCAATACTTATTATATTACATTGGACTTTCTCTAAAATTTTATTTGAATATCCACCTTGACCAAATGTTCCATCAAAATAGAATTTATCTTTCTCAGGTTTTATTTGGTCAATTACCTCATCAACCAATACTGGAAGATGTGTTAAGTGATCTGACATTTCTAATTAGCTTGTCTTCTCAAAAACGCTGGAATTTGAAGGAGATCATCATCTAAATCATTCTCTTTTTTAGGTTTAAAATCAGAGAGATTTGAGTTTTCGCTTTGATTTAGAGAATCGTATTTTGATAAATTATCTTCATAAGCAGCTTCTATTGTTTTTTCCTGTAATTCAATAGAATTTTGCTCTTTTTTAATGTTATTATTTTCTTCCAATATTTCTTTCATTTCGGTTTTGAAGTCATTTTTACTAACATCTTCAGTTGATATATTTTTTTTGTTAAAAGAAACCTCCTTATTATCTTTTCTTGATCCAAAAATTCTTGAGAATAAGGATTTTTTCTCATTCCCATCTGCTGTAATTTTTTTATTAATTTCTTTAACTGACTTTTCTGTGCTTTTGATTTTATCTAAACTTTCCTCCGAGCAGACAGTTTCATTTGATTTTGAATTCTCAAACTGTTGCGATGGTTGAGAATCTACAAAGAAATTTGATTGTTCAATATCAATATCATGTTGTAAATTTTCGTCACTAATACTTGCTGTTCTAAAATCTTTAACATTAGAATTAGATTCCTCTTTAGGCCTATTTTTAAAATAATTTTCTGAATCTATTCCAGTTGATATTACAGAAATTTTAAATTTATTTTCAAAACTGTTTTCTTTCTGAACTCCCCAAATAATGTTTGCATCTTCATCAGATTCTTGTTTAATTTTATTGATTGCTAAATCAACCTCGTGAAGTGTAGTGTCTTCTCCACATGTAATATTTATTAAAACTCCTTTTGCCCCACCCATTGAGTTATATTCTAATAGAGGATTAGAAATTGCTTTTTCTGTTGCTTCTGATGACCTATTTTCTCCTTCCGCTATACCAGTACCAAGATGAACTTTACCAGTCTCGCTCATAATTGCTTTTACATCAGCAAAGTCATGGTTCATAATTCCTGGTTTGACCATTAGGTCAATAATACTTTTAACACCANCAATAAGGACATCATTAGTTAGCTGAAGTGCATCACTAAATGATGTATCTGGTTTAGCAGAGTGGAATATGTTTTGATTTGGTATAACAATCAAATTATCTACATATTTTTGAAGCTCTAATATCCCATTTTCTCCTTGTTTAAGCCTTCTTTTNCCTTCCATATCGAATGGTTTTGTTACCACTCCAACAGTTAATATTCCAAGGTCTTTAGCAATTCTTGCAACGACTGGTGTAGCACCAGTTCCAGTTCCTCCACCCATACCTGCAGTAAGAAAAACCATATTTGAATTTTCTAAATATTCTTCTATCTCACTAGCAACTTCTTCAGCAGCTTTTTTTCCCATTTCTGGGTCAGCGCCGGCGCCTAGACCTTGAGTACAAGTTGGACCTAATTGAAGCGTTTTCTCAGCTTGCGAATGCTTGAGCTGCTGACTGTCTGTATTAACATTTAAAAATTCAACACCTTCTATTTTAGATTGAATCATACTATTGATTATATTTCCACCTGCACCACCAACACCTATTACGGATATTTGAGGTGATAAATTATTTACTTTAGACGGCATTTTTAGATGAAGTGTCATTTTTTTCTCCTTAATTTAATGTCCTTTTGGTATAGGTTTTAATGTTGGGTTGAGATTTTTTTTATTTGCCTTTTCAAGAGTTTTTGTCCTTTTNTCATCATAATATTTTGGATTCCAAATCTGAAATGTTGGACCAAGACCAACAAATAAAACTTCTTTTGATAAACTAGCATGATCAATAAGTTTTTTTGGTAAAACTATTCTACCTTCTTTGTCAAAAGGTAATTGCTCAGCNTCTCCAAAATATAAAGATACTAAATCAAATTCATCTTTAGAATATTTATTATTTTCATCTAGGTCATTAGATATTTTCTCCATTCGATCGATGCCACAGGCATCGATCGATTTGTTATTATAAGAAGGAAATGCTATTACCCCTTTAAAAGATTGTTTTAACAAAGAGTTTCTAAAAGATGACGGTACAGAAACTCTACATTTAGCGTCCATTTTGTTTATTATAGTTGATAAAAATAAAGCCATATAAATCCTTTATTGGGATAATATGGGATAATATGGGANTTTCTACCACATTTCAATAAAAAAAAAAAAAAAACTAGATGGTCTGTAAGCCGGATTCTGTACCTATATATAATAGGCTATGGCTATTAATCTTGAANNNTTGTTNCCAANNATTTCTAGCGTCCTACCATGCNNNACNCAGANCNANGTTTGTCAAGNNTTGACNNNGCTTNTTGGACTTGCTCCCAAAGGGGTTTGCAATACCATTTTTGTTACCAAAAAAGTGGTAAGCTCTTACCTTACCTTTTCACCCTTACCAAAAAATGGCGGTATATTTTCTGTTGCACTTTCCCTAGGGTTACCCCCGCCGGACGTTATCCGGCTTTGGTGTTCTGATGAGTCCGGACTTTCCTCCTTAAAAGGCAGCCATTCAACCATCTAGTTAAATTAATTAAATCTTTTCGATAAAATTAGTCAAACATTTTTTTTAACAAATCGTTACTCTTATTTAAACTAGTTTGAGTTGGGAATTTATCTACTAATTTATTTAGGTGATGTCTATGGAATGAATTAATTATTTTTTTATTATTTTGCGTAAATTTTTCATCTTTAATATAAGGATAACCAATTCTTTTTAAATTTTTTAGAAGAGTATTTAACTGTCTTTTATCTAATGGGAGATTACTGATTTTTTCATCTACCCAGATTCCTAAAGAATTTTCAGATAACACCTTCCATGGAAAATGTTTACCAGGATCAATCTTTCTTAATGGAGCAATATCGCTGTGTCCAAGTATTTTATTATTAGCAATTTTAAACTTCTTTTTTAATTTTATTAATAATTTGACGAGCGATGAGATTTGTTTTTTTTTATATTTTTTATAAGAAATTTCTCCAGGATTTACAATCTCGATTCCAATTGATCTACTATTAATATCTTCGGATCTTTTCCATTTTGACTCTCCTGCGTGCCAAGCTCTATGATCCACATCAACTAAATTGTATATTGAGCCATCTAAATCAATAATGTAGTGACAACTTACTCTTCTTGTTTTTGAAGTTAGTAAATTTATTGCTTCATTAAGATTTTTTGTTTCTGTATAATGAATGATAATAAAAGATATTTTTTTCTTTCTTTTATCAAAATTTTTTGATTTATATTTGTGTGAAATATTGATAAACATATTGAAAGATATTTTAAGTAAGATTGTTTTTAAATGAAAAGTTTTTTTTTAATAATTTTAATGCTGATTTCATTTTCAGTAAATGCTGATGATACTATCTTCAGCAACAAGACACTTTCAAACTTTTTTATGAATCCTAAGGAAGATGCACCTATCATCTATCCTGTTGAACTTGGTAAAAAAATGAATTTAAGAGGTTCAAATGATTTGTGGTATAATGTTCTTGATGAAAGAACTGGACTTGTGGGTTGGGTTTTAAAAGAAAATTATTCCAAAGAGAAACCACAAAAAAAATCAGAAAAGCAAAATTATAAACAATCTTTTAAAATTTTTAAGGAAAGAGTCCTTGAAATGAGTGATTCAATCAAAGAAGCAATTTCTATAGAAACTTTCACTGATGTAAAACATTTAGGCGGAGCTGCTGCTGTAGTTGTAGCTGATGATCAATGGTTCAACGGAAGACGACATTCAAATCAAGCATTCCAAGTTTATGAAATTTGGAAGGGTCTCAATCAATCTCCATCCTTTCTCTCTTTTAGAAATAGTAAAGATGAAGAACAATTTATAGTCCTATCAGGTCCACACAGACCAAGATATTTGAAATCTAATAAAAAGTGATCAAGTTTTTAAAGTTTTCAATTTTTTCTATAGTAAGCCTTATAGTTATATTAAGTATCGCTCCCTTTTTTTTTGACAAATCAGTAATTTACGAAAGGCTTGAAAAAATTGTTAATGAAAAACTTCAAAAACAAATTTCTTTTGATCAAAATATTGGATTAACTTTTTTTCCTAGGCCAAGTATTATAGTAAATAATGTAAAATTTGAAGATCAACTTGCAGGAATTAATACTCAAATCAAAAGAGTAAAGGTCATTTCAACCTGGTCATCAATCATTAATCTAGAACCTAAAATAGATACTTTAGAATTTTTTGACCCATTATTTAGATTTTATAAGAACAAAACAACGTATAATCCAGATTTCTCAAAGATTTTAGTTAATAACGTTTTAAATAAACATATTGAAAAATTTAGTTTATATAAAAAAAATTTTAATGAAATTATAATTTACAATGGGATTTTAAATTTTGAAAATAATAAAAAACTAAATAAATTTACTTCCGTTAACTTAAATATTTTAATTAATGAAAATCTTTTCAAAAGTTCTGGAAATTTGTTCTATGAAGATTATCAGGTAGATTTAGATTTTAAAATTAGATCAAATAATTTAAAAAATTTTGATTTAGAGTTTATTAAGACTTTTAGTAATAAAGATGAAATTTTCACGTCAGGTGAAATTTCTTTAGATAAACAAAGTGTAAATTTTAATGGAAAATCGACAAGTAAATTATTAATGTTTAGTAATTTAACAAAAAGTTCTTTAATAAACCTAAATTTTTTCAATAAAAAAAAAATCTATTTTGTAAATAATGATATAAAAAAAATTGATCTTATTTTGGATGTCGAAGTTGAGAAAATTAAATTTGAAAAAATTAGCTTTGATAATACAACATTCAAAATATATTCAAATTCTGATGAAATCCTGATTAAAAATTTAAAATCTTCAATTCTTGGCGCACCCTTCATTTCAGATTTAGATTATAAAATTATGGATAAAGTTTTTAGTGGAAATGGAAAATTTGAAAAATTTAAAATT
>PAYV01000015.1 GCA_002715305.1 Rickettsiales bacterium
CTGTTCCTGAGCTGCTGGTCGATAAATATCTAAAGACGCCATTAAAACTTTTTTATTTTTATTTTTAATTAACCAACTTCCCAATTTAGCGGTTGT
The DNA here is from genome assembly GCA_002715305.1 of Rickettsiales bacterium. Taxonomy (GTDB): domain Bacteria; phylum Pseudomonadota; class Alphaproteobacteria; order Methylaequorales; family Methylaequoraceae. The sequence continues at coordinate 97 of PAYV01000015.1, forward strand.
TGTGGTTTTTCCAGACCCTTGAAGTCCTACCATTAACATTAAAACCGGAGGCTTGGCTTTGAGATTAATTTCTGTATTTTTTGATCCAAGTAAATCGGTAAGCTCATCATTTACAATTTTTATTATCATTTGACTAGGAGTCACACTCTTAAACACTTCTTTTCCCAAAGATTTTACTTTTACTTTCTCAATAAAATCTTTTGCTACCTCTAAGGATACATCTGCCTCTAAAAGTGCTACTCTGATTTCTCTAAGTGCTTCGCTAAGAGATTTTTCGTCAATAACTCCTTTTCCTTTGAGCTTATCAAAGATACCAGAGATTTTATCAGTTAGATTTTCAAACATTTAATTTAATATAATACAAACAAAAAAAGCCAGTGCACGAAACTCGTGGACTGACTAAAATTAATAATTGTTTTTATAACAAAAAACATTTAATTCTTAAAGTAATTTATAAAATAGATTTTAAGTTATGGTAAAATTTATAAAAATGCATGGACTCGGTAATGATTTTGTAATTATTAGAAATAGTAATGTTATGAAAATAAACAGAAATTTAGTGCAAAATATATCGGATCGAATAAAAGGCATAGGATGCGATCTAGTAGTATTTTTAACTGATGGAGATGGAAAATTTTTTGATTTGAAAGCTGAATTTTTTAATTCTGATGGATCAAAAGCTGAGGTTTGCGGAAATGCATTAAGATGTATTGGAAAATTTTACTGTAATAAATTAAAGAAAAAAAATTTAGTTGTTGAAACGGAATCAGGAATTATAGATGTAGAAATTATTAAAAATGGAAAGATATCTGTAGATATTGGCATTCCAAAATTTAGGTGGAACGAAATTCCAATAAATCAAAATTTAGATACAGAAAATTTAGACATAAAACTCAATTATCTTAAAGGAGGATTTGCTTTAAATGTAGGAAACCCTCACGTAATCTTTTTTTCTGACAAAATAGAAAAAGGAAAGTTTCTGCGTGATTCAAAAGAAATATCGAATTATAAAATTTTTCCTGAAGGAATTAATGTTAGTCTTGTTGAAATTAAAACAAAAAAAGAGATAAATGTTATTACTTTTGAGAGAGGAGCCGGACTTACAAACGCTTGCGGTACTGGGGCTTGTGCTAGTGTAATGGCTTGCCATAAACTAAATTTGTGTGATAGGAGAGTCAGGGTAAATATGATAGGTGGTGAATTGGATATTGAAATATCTGAAGACAGACACATTTTTATGGTTGGGGAAGCTAAGGAAGTATTTCAAGGTGAGTTTGAAATAGAGAAGTTAGGTTAAAATTAATGAGTGAAAAGAAATCAAAAGTTTTGAATCTAGGATGTAGATTAAATTATTTTGAAAGCCAAGTTATTCAAAATATTTTGGATACTAATAATCTTAAAAATACAATTGTTGTAAATACATGCGCTGTCACCAATCAAGCAGTTACTAAATCAATTAATGAAATAAAAAAAGCTAAAAAAAGATTTCCTAATCATGAATTAATAGTTACTGGTTGTGCAAGTCAGATTGATAAAAATAGATTTAAGTCGCTTAACCAAGTACATCGAATTATTGATAATAATTTTAAGACCTCTAAAAATTCTTACATATCGGATAATAAAGTTTCTGATAATGAAATTTACAAATTTCCTGCCCCCCCCGAAAATTTTGAAGAAAGAACAAGAGCATCTTTGCAAATTCAACAAGGTTGTAATCACAGGTGTACATTTTGCATAATACCTTTTGGAAGAGGAGATGCAATTAGTCTTCCTGTTGGAGAAATTTCCAGTAGATTAGGTAATTTGATTGATAGAGGTTACAAAGAAGTAACACTTACAGGCGTAGACTTAACTTCCTTTGGAGATGACCTTCCAGGCAAGCCAAAACTTGGCAGTGTTTTGAAACGTTTATTAAAGATTCATCCAAAATTAAATAGACTAAGATTATCCTCTATTGATCCTGCTGAGATGGATGAGGACTTACTATATTTATTTAAATATGAAAAAAGACTTCTCCCATATCTTCATTTGTCAATTCAGTCTGGAGATAATTTGATCCTAAAAAGAATGAAAAGAAGACACTCAACAGAAGATGTAATTGATATATGTAGAAAAATAAAAAAAGTTAGGAAAGAAATAAAATTTGGTGCAGATATAATTGTTGGTTTTCCAACAGAAACAAATGAAAATTTTAATAATACGATAAAACTAGCAAAACAATGTAGGTTTTCCAATTTACACCTTTTTAAATTTTCACCTAAAAATGGAACTCCTGCATCAAAAATGCCTCAGATACAAAACAATGTGAAAAATTTTAGATTTAAAAAATTGAGAAATATTTATGAAAAAATTAAGTCAGAACAAATGAAAGAAAAATTAGGTACAGTTGAAGAAATTTTATTTGAATCAGAAAAACAAAGTTATACCAACGACTATTTTAAGGTATCATTGCTTAAAAAAAAATTTAAAGAAAAAGAAAAAAGTAAATTTGGTAATGTTGTTAAAGTTAAGATTCTTTCAAAAAGAAAAGATCGTCTTTTTGCTGAACTAGTGTAAATGATTTTAAAATGGATTAAAAATTTAAAGAGTGGTTTAACCAAATCATCTGAAAAAATAACAGATGGAATAAAAACCATTTTCAAAAATAAAAAAATTGATCAAAACACCTTAACTCAACTTGAAGAACATTTGATATCATCAGACCTAGGAGCAAACTTTTCTTCAAAAATAATTCAAGAAATATCTAAAAAAAAATTACCCGATACATCAGATGAAAAGGTAAAAGAATTTTTGAGAAAAAAAATTTATGGTATCCTACTTCCATTAGAAAAAAAAATTATCTTAGAATTTTCTCCACACATTATTTTGATTGTTGGTGTTAATGGAACTGGAAAAACAGCAACAGTAGGCAAATTAGCAAATAAATTTAAGGGTGAAGGAAAACAAGTCGGAATGGTTGCTGCTGACACTTTTAGAGCAGCTGCAGTTGAACAACTTAAAATTTGGTCAGAAAGAACAGAATCTTTTTTCTTTTCTGCTGAAAAAGAATCAGATCCCGCAGCACTAGCTTATATTTCCGCGGAACAAGCAAAGAAAAAAAAGATTGATGTTTTATTAATTGATACAGCTGGAAGACTTCACAATAAAGTTGATTTGATGAACGAATTATCAAAAATAATAAGAGTTTTAAAAAAAATTAATAATAATTACCCGCATGAAACAATTTTGGTTTTAGATGGAAATATTGGACAAAATTCTATAAAACAAGCTGAAATTTTTAAAGAAATTTGTTCAATTGATAGCCTAATTGTTACAAAGTTAGATGGAACTGCAAAAGGGGGAGCAATTGTCCCAATAGCAGAAAATTTAAAAATTCCAATAGTAGCACTTGGTGTTGGTGAGACTAAAGATGATCTAATTGATTTTAGAGCAGAGGAATTTTCAAAAGCATTAATTAGTTAACTTTGGTCATTTTCCAAAGAGAGGTCTCTTTACCATCAACTATTATAAAAATATTTCCATCTTTATCAATTTCAAAATCTCTAATTCTTCCTATTTTATTTTCAAAAATTATTTCTTTTCCAACAATTTTGTTATTTTCAAAATCTAATCTAATAAGCATTTCTGTGTTAGTAGCACAAACCAAAAGGTCACCATTCCAGTCAGAAAATTCATTGCCTTCATAAAAATTTATATTTCCAACTGCTATTGAAGGTACCCAAGAAATGATTGGTTTGTTGTAATTTTTTTTAAAAGGGGCCGTACCAATTTTTTTTCCACTGTACTCAGTTCCACCCCAGGCAATGTCTTTCCATCCAAAATTTGCTGCATATTCTACTTTTCCAATATTATCTCCACCTTTAGGCCCGTGTTGAGAAAAATATATATTTCCATCACTAGGAGATACTGTGATTCCCTGGGGGTTTCTAACACCAATAAGATAAATTTCAGGTAACCAATCTGAATATCCTTTGAAGGCAGGATTATCATTCGGAATCGAACCGTCAGTATTTATTCTAATAATACTGCCAGGATGTTTCGTTGGATCTTGAGCTATCATACCCAAACCTCTTTCACCAAAACTTGCATAAATTTTATCATTTTTTATTAAAATTCTTGATCCCCAATGAAGATTTCTTTTAAGTTTTGGTTCAGCCGATAATAAAATTTCAAAGTTTTTCAACTTATCATTATATAGTTTTCCTTTTGCTATTGCTGTACTTGAACCAACCATTTGAGAGTCTTGTTTTTTGAAATCGTGGCTATATGAGAAATATATATAACCATCATTGTGAGCATAAACATCAAGCAACCCCCCTTGTTGAAAAGCATTAGTATTCCTGTATTTTATACTTTCTATTTCATGACTAATTTCGTTTATTTTCCCCGAATGAACATTAATTTTTAAAAGCCTTCCATTTTTTTCAGTTACAATAACATTTGAATTATCTATAAAAGTTATTCCCCAGGGGGAGTTCAACAGACTTTTTGTAACTTTAGTTAATTCATAATTTATTGATGAAATAGGATAATTTCTGTAATTACTAATAATATTTTCCGCAAACACTGATTTAGCTAGAAAAAGAATAATTACAAAAGTTTTCATTTTTTAATTTTAATGTTTATAGATTACAATTAAATTAAATATATAATAATTTATAGAAATGAAACTAGATCAATTTAATAAATTGCATGGATTTTTCATAGAAGACCTTGAAGTTGGACAAGAAGCAATCCTATCTAAAACCATAACTGAAGCTGATATTGCAAATTTCTCTGGCGTTACAGGTGATAATAATCCAGTCCATATTAGTGATGATTTTGCGAGTAAAACCATTTTTGGAAAGAGGGTGGTTCACGGTTTTTTTACTGCAAGTTTAATTTCAACATTAATTGCTACAAAATTACCTGGACCTGGAAGTATTTACATAAGCCAGACCTTAAAATTTTTAGCCCCAGCTTATATCGGAGACAACATACTAACCAGGGTAATAATACAAAAAATAGACAAAGAAAAAAGAAGAGTAAATCTTTTAACGGAATGTTTTATCTCCGATAAAAAAATACTAACTGGTGAAGCTGAGATTTTGGTAGATAAAAAAAGTGAGTAAATGTTAATTTTTAGGTCATTGCAGATTCCTAAAAAGTTATTTGGCTCTGTGCTTGCGATAGGTAATTTTGACGGCATTCACCTTGGTCATCAAAGTGTAATACTGAAAGCTAAGAAAATTGCTAGAGACTCCCAGAGTAAAGTTGGTGTTTTAACTTTTGAACCTCATCCAAAATGTTATTTCAAAAAAGAATATGAATATTTCAGGCTAACACCTTTTAGAATAAAAATAGAAATTCTTAAGTCTTTAGGAGTGGAATTTGTGATTAATTTAACTTTTAATAAAAATTTATCTAAAATTTCAGCAAATGATTTTCTGAAAATTTTTTTAATTGAGAATTTAAAAGTTACTCACGTTGTAACAGGTTTTGATTTTGTGTTTGGAAATAAACAAAGTGGAGACGTAGATCATATTAGAAAATATTCTAAGGACGTAAAAAAATTTAATTATACTGAAGTGCCAGAATTAAATATTAATAATCAAGAAATTTCATCATCACATATTAGAAATCTTTTAAGAAATGGAGATATAAGTGAAGCAAATTTAATTTTATCAAGGCAATGGACTGTAGTTTCAAGAGTAATTAAAGGTGAACAAAAAGCAAGAGAAATTGGATTTAAAACTGCTAATTTAAAAATTAATAAATATTGTGATCTCTGTCACGGGGTCTACTCTGTATCAATTTTTCTTGAAAAAAATAATAAGGAATATTTTGGAATAGCAAATTTTGGAATTAAACCAACTTTTAATAAGGTTGATCCTTTGTTAGAAATACATATTTTTAATTTTGATAGAGAAATTTATGGTAAAAAGATTAAAGTATCATTTAAAAGATTTATCAGAAGAGAAAAGAAGTTTGAATCAATACAAAAACTAAAAGAGCAAATTCAAGAAGATATTAATTTTGTAAAAACTAATAATGACTGATTTTTCTAAGACTATAANANTNCCNTCNACANAATTTTCCATGAAAGCAAANTTAGCAGANACGGAGAANAATTGGATAAAATTTTGGAAAAACAANAATNTNTATAAAAATTTAAAGNAAGANAGTANTAANTTTNANAAATTTATTCTTCATGATGGTCCTCCCTATGCAAACGGAAATCTTCACATGGGGCATGCTTTAAATAAAATTTTAAAAGATATTGTTTGTAGGACAAAATTTCAATCCTCTTTAGATGTAAATTATATCCCTGGGTGGGATTGTCATGGACTACCAATTGAATGGAATATTGAGGAAAAGTTTAGAAAATCNGGAAAGAAGAAAAATGAAATTGATTTGAGNATNTTTAGGAAAGAATGCAGGGAATACGCTAATTCATGGGTTGAAAAACAAAAGGAACAATTTGGAAGATTAGGAATTCAGAGCGATTGGAGTACTATTTATACAACAATGACAAGACAGTCGGAAGTCTCAATTGTTAAAGAGCTTTTAAAATTTCTTGAATCGGGTGAATTGTATTTAGGATTTAAACCAGTAATGTGGTCTGTTGTTGAAAAAACTGCACTNGCAGAGGCCGAGGTTGAATATAAAGAAAAAAGTTCAAAATCAATTTTTGTAAAATTTCCAGTTCAAAATACATCTGAAGATTTATCAATTATAATTTGGACAACAACACCATGGACAATTCCCTGTAACAGAGCAATAGCCTATTCTAGAAAACTTAAATACAAAAAAATTTTGATTCTTAATGATTATGATCAAAAAAATTTGAAAAAAAATGATAAGATAATAATTTCTGAGAATTTAATTGAGAATTTTTTATTACAGCATTGTATAGACAAATACAAAATTTTAGATGATGTTAATGAAAATCAACTTAATAGCTTTATCTGTTCACATCCATTAAAAAAATTGGGCTTTAATTTTGAAATTAGATTGTTTCCAAGTAATCATGTTACAGATGAAACTGGATCTGGATTTGTTCATATCGCACCAAACCATGGGTTAGAAGATTTTGAAGTTGGACTAAAGTTTGGATTAGATAATTCAGAAACGGTAAATGATGGAGGAATTTATACTGANAATGTTCCNTTTTTTAAAGGAATTCATGTTTACAAAGCAGATGAGGAGGTAATTCAACAGTTAAATAAGTTTAAAAATTTATTAAGTGATGAAAATTATAATCATAGCTATCCCCACTCATGGAGATCAAAAGCTCCTCTAATTTTCAGAGCAACTTCACAATGGTTTATTTCAATGGAAAAAAATAAATTGCGCGATAAAGCTATAGAAGAAATCAATAAAGTAAATTGGATTCCTGCTGGTAGTAAAAATAGAATATTATCAATGGTCAAAGAACGACCTGATTGGTGTGTTTCTCGCCAAAGATCTTGGGGTGTTCCAATAACAATTTTTATTTCGAAAAAATTTAATGAGCCACTAATTGATAAAGAAGTTAATACAAAGATTATTTCAAAATTAAATCAATTAGGTATAGATGCATGGTTTGAAAAACCAAATGATTTTTTTCTTACAGATAAATATAGAGGAGAAGATTATGTTAAAGTTAATTCAATACTTGATGTTTGGTTTGATTCGGGTTCTAGTCATGTTTTTGTTCTCAAAGATCAAGGTCATACTGAAAAAGCTGACCTATATCTTGAAGGCTCTGATCAACATCGTGGTTGGTTTCAAACATCTTTACTAGAATCTTGTGCAATATATAGAGAAAGCCCTTACAAAAGTGTGCTAACTCATGGTTTTGTGATTGACGACAAGGGTCGAAAAATGTCTAAATCACTTGGCAATATAATTTTACCGAGTGATATTATAAAAAAATACGGAGCTGATATTCTTAGGATGTGGGTTGCAAGCTCGAATTTCACCGAAGATCTTAAGATTAGTTTTGAAAGCTTAAATCGTCTTAGCGATAGTTACAGAAAAATAAGAAATACATTAAGATTTATTTTGGGAAACATGAAAGATTGGGGTGTAGAAGAGAAAGTTGACCATGAAAATTTACCTGAGCTTGAAAAATATATTAGATATAAGTTGCAAAAAACAAACAATGAAATTATTAATAATTTCGAAGAATTCAACTTTCACAAAGCCTTCCAAACAATTTTAAGTTTTTGTTCTCAAGATTTATCTGCTTTCTTCTTTGATATTAGAAAAGATTCCCTTTATTGCGATTCAATTAATTCTATTCCGAGACGTTCCTGCAGAACCGTGTTAAATGATATTTTTCAATGCTTAATAACTTGGTTAGCGCCAATAATTCCATTTACCGCAGAAGAAGCCTTTCAATCTTGGAAAACTGAAATTAATAAAACTGAAAAAATAAGTTGTCATTTATTAAAATTTTTAAAATTACCAGATATTTGGGATGATAAAATATTAGAAAAAGATTGGGAGAAAATCTTTGAAATTAGGAGTGCATTTTCTTACTCTATGGAAAAAAATAGACAAAAAAAAGAAATAAAATCTGGTTTAGAAGTCAAAGTTTATATTTTTTCTGAGGAAGAATTATATCAAAAAATTTCAAAAAAAATAGACTTAGCTGAGACCCTAATAGTTTCTGAAGTGGAATTTGTTGAAAAAAAAGATAACGATTATGATGTTTTTCCAGAAAATGAAAAATTATCTATTAAGATAAAAAAAATAGAAGGATTGAAATGCCCAAGGTGTTGGAAGACTTTTTCTTCAGATAAAATAAAAGAAATATGTGTAAGATGTGAAGAAGTAATTAATGAATCAAACTAAAAAATTAATTTTTTCTTTGGCGTTATCCAGTTTAATNATTACACTAGANTTAGTNACAAAATTTTACGTAAAAGAAAATGTAGATCTTTTTATTTCGACTAAAATCATTTTTAAAGGTCTTAATTTTGTTTATGTCGAAAATGAAGGAATAAGCTTTGGTCTTTTTTCAAATCTTAATATTTCATTTTCTCTTGGTATAATTTCATTCTTAATATCAGCTTACATTTTATATTTGATTTNTAAAAGNAATGATAAACTTGAGATATTTTCTCTTTCTCTAATTTTAGGAGGAGCTATAGGTAATGGTTATGAAAGATTAACCCAAGAATTTGTAATAGATTTTATTGATTTTTATTACGGTAATTTTCACTGGCCGGCATTTAATTTGGCTGATACGTTCATAACAATTGGAGCCTTTTTTTTTCTTTTAAGTATTATTAAAACAAGGTAATGTTTAAATATGATATAATTATTACAAAATACCTTGACAAATGTTATCAATGTATTCAAATACTACTAAATATTACTATAAAAGCTTAGTAAGATACTATATATGGTTGTTCGATTGATTGAAAAGTTTAAAGTTTTAAACAAAATTCTATTGTTCTTTTTCTCATTTTCANTAATTTCATGCTCAACAATTGATTCCACTATAGATTCAACATGGGATTCAATTACATCAGCTGGTGATTACCTTTACGATTCAATTGCTATTTGGGAAGATGAAGATGAACCAGAACAGAGTGAGGCAATAGTAATTGAAGAAGCTGTAGAGGTTCCTGAATTTGCATATCCAGAACAAGGNGTACCATTATTAGATCAAAATTATGGTCAAATGCAACCACAACAGAATCCACAAAACTTTAGTAATTTATATTACGACCCAATNTACAGAAGTCAGAGACAATACTATTATGTTGGTCCAAACGGNACACCAATGTTAGCACCACCGCCACCACCATTCCCTCAATATTCAATTGATCAAGCAAGAGAAACTGTACCTTACTCATATTATAACAATTTAAATGTTGTACCGCAGAGAAATTTTNCTCCAAGANATGATGGTTCTCTTTCAAATNTANGTANCAATNAAAATTNNGAAGCTCCACAGCAAGNACAACCTCAAGTNCAGAGAATTCAAAGGAATTTAACAAAAGAAGAAGAAATGGAACTTTTTGGAATACAAAATAATTGCATTAATGTTAAAGATGATTATGTTAATGGTGGATATATGTGCGATGATTTTGACTAAAAAAAAATTTACTCTATTAATTTTTTCAGGTTTCTTTTTTACATTGTCTTCTTGTGAGACAATAAGCGATACCTTTAATGAACTTGCAGGTATTTCTAAGCAGGATATGGAAGAAGATTACTACTCTGACGTTCCTGAACTTATTTTACCTCCTGACTTTGGGAAAAAAGTAACAAGTAGTCCTTCAAAAAGAAATATCCCTAATGGGCAAATGTCAATCAGACCCCAGTACCAAAATACAATTCCAACAGTAAACCCTCGTGTGACAAATTATGTAGCTCCAAATCTTTCATCTCCTTCACCAACACCATCTCATTCTTTGGAGAAGTTCAAAAATAATAGAAAGTTTACCATAGGGCAGTGGGTATATAATCAATATGTTGACGGTTTCAAAAATGGAAATGTTTATTACAGACCAATCTATGACAAAGGATACAATTTCTCTAGAAGATACGTTCCTGAACAAAATATTTATTCCATTCCTAATAATATACCATATAATCAAGGATCATTTTCTCAAGCCCCTGTTGTAGATAATTCATCTAATTTTAATTCATTTGAAGAATTACCTATTTTAGAATAAATGAGATTAGTCTTATTAATTCTTTGTCTATTATTATGCTCTGAATATTCTTATTCAAAAGATAACTTTAATGCAGAAGAGTTTTCTTTACAGAATGGTTTAAAAGTTATTGTAGTTGAAAATAAAAGAGCACCTGTTGTTTCTCAAATGATTTGGTATAAATTTGGTTCAAGTGCTGAAGAAATTGGGAAAAGTGGCTTAGCACATTTCATGGAACATTTAATGTTCAAAGGAACAAAAAAATTTCCNAAAAATTACTATTCAAANTTTTTATCTAAAATTGGTGGTACCGAGAATGCATTCACAAGCTATGATTATACAGCATATTATCAAATTTTTCCTAGTGANAAAACTGAGAAGATAATTGAGATGGAAGCAGATAGAATGAAGAATCTTTCATTAACAAAAAAAATGGTTGAAATTGAAAAAAAAGTTATTTTAGAAGAAAGATTTCAAAGAATTGAAAGTGATCCCTCTTCATTACTAGATGAATCAATGAGAAGTATTTTATATCCAAATAGTTATTATGGAAGACCAATTATAGGATGGAAATCAGAAATAGAGAATTTAGATTATNAAGATGTAATTAGTTTTTATGAAAAGCATTATTCTCCTAACAATGCAATTCTAATTTTAACTGGTGATATCAATCTCAAAGAAGCAAAAAGAATTGTAAGGAAGTATTATGGTGATTATAAAAAATTACCGAATGAAAATAATTTTATAGTTAAAGATCCTGACATTAGGACATTTGTTATTTCAGAGCATACTAACAAAGATGTTAGACAACCTATCTGGAAAAAGATTTATAGAGTAAATTCATATACCGAGTCTATCAATGAAGGAATTGCACTTGATATTGGTTTGCGAATAATATTAGGAGGATCAACAAGTATACTTTATGATAGCTTGGTTAATGAAAAAAAAATTTTTTCAATGGTTGGTGGTTTTTATCAAGGATTAGCAAAAAATGGTGGGTATGCATATTTATATGCAATTCCTGTCAATGATTTAGATACAAATAAGATTAATGACATTTTGATTAAAGAGATAGAATTAGCCATTGAAAAAAAAATAACCCTAGAAATGCTCAAAGTTGAAAAAAAAAAATATCTATATAGTTCAATTTATAGAATGGATGGAATTTTAAAGCCAGCAGAGATAATTGGTGAAGCTCTTAGTATAGGTTTGAGTATAGAAGATATAAAGAATTGGAACAAAAAAGTAGAAAAATTGAATATTGAAGATATAAAAACAGCTCTTAAAGCATTTTTAAGTAATAAAAATTTTGTTATAGGAGGCCTGAAAAATTGAAATTTCTTTTTCATTGTTTCATAATAGTAATATTATTTACCAAAAATGTAAATTCACTTGAGTTTGAAGAGATAGTATCAGAAAAAGGAATTAATTTTTGGTTTGTTGAAGATAAGTCAATACCAATAATAAGTATTAGTTTTAGTTTTCAAGGCGGGGCATTTAATGATCCAGTTGGGAAAGATGGATTGTCAAATTTGATGACCTCTCTTTTGGACGAAGGCACTCATACAATGACGTCTATTGATTTTAAACAATCAATGAAATTAAATGGAGTGAAATTATTTTTTTCAACGCAAAAAGATAAAATTGANGGAACATTTCAAGTTATATCTTCTAATAAAAAAAAAGGATTTGAGTTATTATTTGATGCAATCAACAATCCGNCTTTTAAAGAAAACGAAATTTTAAAAGTTAAAAATCAAATTCAATCAAGTATTAAAATTGATGAATCAAATATTTCAAACCTTGCCTCAATAAAATTCAATGAAAGTTTTTATATAGATCATAACTTTTCAAGATTAAATAAAGGAACTATTAAATCATTAGAGAAAATAAAAAAACAGGATATCAGAGAGATTTATAAAAAAAATCTTTCTTTATCTAACTTAACAATCGGGGTATCTGGTAATATTTCCAAAAAAGAAATTAGTAAATTCATTGATATTGTATTCAGTGAATTACCAAAGTCAGATAAAAGTACAAATATACCAAAATTTGATCTATTAAAATCAGGAGAAAGTTTATTCAATGTAGAAACTCCTCAAACAGCTGTGGTTTTTGGTCAAAATGGTTTAAAAAGAAATAATGAAGATTTTTTTGCTGCAAGAATTGTAAATTATGTTTTGGGTGGTGGGAGTTTTCAGTCAAGATTATATAAAAATGTTAGAGAAAAGAAGGGTTTAGTATATTCGATATATTCATATTTGTTACCATACCAGAATGATGGAGTTGTTGTTGGAGGATTTCAAACAAGAAATGAATCTGTTAATAAAGTAATAAATATGGTTAAAAAAGAATGGAAAAAAATAAGTAATGAAGGAATTTCTAAAGAAGAATTGGATAACGCAAAAACTTATTTTAAAGGTTCATTTTCCAGAAATTACACAAGTACAATGTCAATTGCAAATTTACTTGAAATAGTTCAATATTACAAATTAGGTAAAGATTATTTTACCAACAGAGATCAAATAATAGATAGATTAGATTTAGATTATGTAAATAATGTTGCTTCAAAAATTTTTGATGAGAAAAAACTTTTTTTCATGATTGTTGGAAAACCAAAATAGAATGTATTTTAAACAGTACCTATTCAATGTTGATGATACTTTAATAAAAAGAAATAAAGCTATTTTCGAGTCTGTCAAAAAAAATCTTTTTGAAAAGATTCAGAAAAAAGAATTTGGATTTATAAACAATCTTAAAAAGAATGATTTAAAAGTTTTAGAAAAAGTTTCAAAAAGATTATTGAAATTTGAAAATATTTTATTTTTGGGAACAGGAGGTTCTAGCNTAGGTGGNAAAACTCTTGCATCTATGAAAAAAGAATTTGTTCTAAAAATAAAAAATCCTAAAATATTTTTTGTTGAAAATATTGATGAACAACCCATTCAAGATCTTTTAAAAATTATTAATCTCAGAAAAACAGCTGTGGTTGTAATTTCAAAATCGGGAGAAACATTAGAAACATTAGGTCAATATTATTTAATTTTAAATGAAATGAAAAAAAAGAAAATCTCTGTTGAGGGTAAATATTATATTTTGACTGAAAATAAAAATAGTACACTAAAACAAATACAAGAAAACGAAAAGTTCTATTTCATTGAACACGATAAAAATGTTGGAGGACGATATTCAATTTTTTCTATCGTTGGGTTATTACCAGCAAAACTTTCTGGAGTTCATGTTGAAAATTTATGTAATGAAGCAATTAAATTTTTAGACTTAATTTTCTCAAAAAAAAATGATCTTTTTGATGATCTGTTTAAACCAGTTTTTTCTCAATTCTTATTAATGAAAGAGGGTTTTAATATAAATATTTTTATGCCTTATGTTGATTCCTTTCATAATTTGTCTTATTGGCTTAGACAGTTATGGGCTGAAAGTGTAGGAAAGAAAGGTAATGGAACTACTTTAGTAAATGCTTTAGGTACTGTTGATCAACATAGTCAACTTCAACTTTATCTTGATGGCCCAAAAGATAAATTTTTTACAATAATTGGAAATTTAAAGACAGAAAAAAATTATAATTATTTAAGTTGTCCAATATCCAAAAATTATAGTTTTGATATTTTGGATGGTAAGTCATTGGATCAGCTAATGAATGCAGAAATAAAAGCAACGATTAGAATTATGAAGAAAAACAAATTACCATTGAGAACACTTTATATAAATGACCTTCATGAAAGAACCATTGCCCAATTAATTATATTTTTTTTTATAGAAACAATCNTNTTTTGCTATTTAGAAAAAGTTAANCCNTTTGATCAACCTGCTGTNGAGGAAGGTAAAGTCCTAACNAAAAAATTNTTAAAAGATGAANAAAATTANAGTNTTACCTAATGATTTGATAAATAANATTGCAGCTGGTGAGGTNGTGGAAAGACCTATGTCAGTNGTTAAAGAACTTGTTGAAAATAGNATTGATGCNAGAGCATCAAANATAGATATTTTTATANGTAATGGAGGAAAGTCAGAAATTAAAGTAGTTGATAATGGGATGGGTATTGAAAAAAACGATTTAAAACTATCCGTTCAAAGACATGCAACCTCAAAATTATCTTTTAATAATTTGGAAGAAATCTCNACTCTAGGCTTTAGAGGTGAAGCTCTACCTTCAATAGCATCTGTTTCTGATTTTATTATGCAGTCAAATAACACCATTAATCAAGATGGAGTAATGATTGAGATATCTTCAGGTAAAATAAAACAAATTAAACCTGTAAAAAAAGCTAAGGGTACTTCTGTTACTGTAAAAAATTTGTTTTCTTCAACACCTGCAAGATTAAAATTTCTTAAATCTGATAATTACGAATCCTTATTGATAAAAGATTTTGTAAAAAAAATTGCAATTTGCAATTTTGGAGTAGAATTTAATTTAATTATTAATGAAAAAAAGATATTAAAAACTTCTAGGAATAGTCAAAAAGATTTAAAAAAAAAATTTGAGTTTAGAATTAAGGAGGTTCTAGGAGTTGAGTTTATTCAAAACTCAGTCGATTTCATTTATAATGATAATAATGCAAAATTTTTTGGTCTTATAGGTTTACCTACATTTAATTATCCAAATACTAAGAATCAATTTATCTTTATCAATAACAGAGTAATTTCTGATAAATCTTTAAATCAAATTTTCAAAGTTGGTTTTAGAGATTTTATTTCACATGACAGATTCCCTCAATTTGTAGTATTCATTGATTGTCCAAAAGATGAAGTTGATATCAATGTTCATCCGGCAAAAAATGAAGTTAGGTTTAAAGATTTGAATAAGATAAAATCTTTAATTATTAGTAACTTAAAAAAAACAATTTTAGAAATTGGTCACAAATCAAGTTTATCTAACAGTTCAGAAGCTTTAAAAAAATTTACAAAAAAACCCATAAATCAAAATTTAATTCTTAAGGAAGAAAATAATTTGGCTGATCTCAACAATCTAAGAAATGATGATGCAGCTAGCAATTTTGAAAATAATTTAGAAAGCTATCCATTGGGATTTGCTAAAAGTCAATTTCATAAAAATTATATTATTTCTCAGACACAAGGTGGAATTGTTATTGTTGACCAACACGCTGCACACGAAAGAATAGTTTATGAGCATTTAAAAGATAATTTTTATAAAAAAAGTATAAAGAAACAGATATTATTACTTCCAGAGATTATTGAATTAGATAAAATAATTATTGATAACCTTAAAGAAAAATTATCATTGATTGAAACATTTGGATTAAAAATAGAAATGTTTGGTAAAAATTCTGTAATAGTTAGAGAAGTTCCTGTTATTTTATCTAATTGTAATTTAAAAAAACTTGCACTTGACTTTATAGAAGAAGTCCTTGAACTAGATAATTCTTTAGAAGTTGAAAATCAGATTAATAAAGTCTACTCAAGAATTGCTTGTCATGGTTCAATAAGATCTGGTCGTGAAATGCAAATAGACGAAATGAATGATTTATTAAGAAAAATGGAAATAACACCTCATTCCGGTCAATGCAATCATGGGAGACCAACATATATTGAATTGAATATTGACGAAATAGAAAAATTATTTGGGCGAAAATAATCAATTTTTTTCTAGAAATAAAAAACATGAATTGGAAACAGTTTTTTTTTTTATTAAAGAATAATCATTAATTTTTAAAGTTTTTTTTTTTGATAATTCAATTACCCCTAAAGCATCTTGGGTGATTAAATTATTTTTAGCTAAAGAACTAAAAACTTCATTATAATTGTCAAAATCATATGGAGGATCCATAAAAAAAAGATTGGCATNTAAATNTTTAAANTNTNANTNAGGNAGNTCACAATTTAAAAATTTAGAGTAAATATCTANTTCTAAGAANNTAATATTCCTTTTTNCTAAATCCANGGCATCTGNACTANNATCAATAAAAAAAGCTTTCTTAGCNCCTCNTGATANTGCTTCTATACCAAGAGCACCTGTNCCACAAAAAGTATCTAANANAGTTAAATTTTCAAATGCTAANTTTTTTTTAANTAATATAGANGTAAGNGTNTTAAAGATCATTTCTTTTGATCTATCNAATGTCGGTCTAATNTTTAAATTTTTTACAGGTAGAAGCTTNTTACCTTTANATCTTCCAGAAATNACTCTCATCANTAAANNCNANAATGTNTAAGTTTTTCTTTNGCATNCTNTGGTNAACCATGTAAATTTGTCCNTCTNTAAGTTTNNTTATTTTAAAAGGNCCATACTCAATTCTTTTTAATTTTAAAACTTTTAAATTATAAAATTTAAATATTCTTCTAATTTCTCTATTTTTACCTTCTATTAAATTCATTTCTAAAAAATTTTTTTTTAATATTTTAAAATCTATGGGTGCATAAAAAATTCCTTGAATTGCTATACCCTTTTTTATTTTATTAAATTCACCTGGAATTTGTCCTGAAAATTCTACTTGATATTTTCTTGAAATTTTATTTTTTGGATTTTCCAGAAAGGTTGAAAGTGTTGGATTGTTGGTTAAAAGTAATAAGCCTTCCGATTGAATATCTAATCTCCCCACTGAAACGACCCTTTCAAAATTTTTGGGTAATAATTTAAATAAACTTTTTTGATTATACTGTTCTACATTTGAACATACAAAACCCTTAGGTTTATAAAAACACCAAATTTTTGTTTTCTTTTTTCTTAATTTTATATTTTTTATAGCAATTTCTTTTATCTTATCTTGAGCAATAACGAACTCTTTCAAAATTTCGCCGTTAACTTTTACTTCACCTTTTTCAATAAGTTTTTCTGCATCTCTTCTTGAACAGATTCCTGCATGAGAAATAATTTTGGATAACCTTACTAAATTGTTCATTGATACTACTTTGATGAATCAACTAAGGATCTAAAAATTTCAATATCTTTGTCATCAATCAAAAATTCAGGGTGCCATTGTATTCCAATACAAAACTTAAGTTCTGGATTTTCAAATCCCTCAATTATACCATCATCTGCTCGAGCGTTCATAATCAGACCTTCTCCGAGTTTCTCTACTGCTTGATGATGAGCTGAATTTACAAACATGTCAGAATTCTTTATGATTTCTTTTAACCGTGTATTTTCTAATATTTTTACATTATGACTTCCCTGATTTCTTGGATTTATTTGTTCGTGATTGATTTTACTTTGTACTATGTCAGGAATATGTTGAATTAAAGTTCCACCAAATACTACATTTATTAATTGTTGCCCCCCACATATTCCTAGCATTGGTATATTCTTTTTTATTGCATATTTAGTGATTTCAAACTCAAATTGAGTTCTTTCTGGCTTAAGGTTTACTTTTTCACTCAAAATTTCTTCTCCGTAAATTTTTGGATCAATATCAAAATCACCTCCAGTAATTACTAATCCCTCAATAATGTTTAAATACTCAGGGATTTTTTTTATACTATTGGGTAAAAAGATTGGCGTTCCACCCGCAAGTATAATTGAATCTGCATAATTTTTTCTTGAAGCGTACCATGGGTATTTAGAATAAGTTTTTTTCGACTCTTCATCTAAAGTAATACCTATTATTGGGTTTTTCATAAAAAATTTAAAAATTATAATTAGAATGTTAAAGTAGCATATGCTCAAGAAATGTAAAATTCAGGTTAAAGATTTTCAGTTGATTGTAACTTTAAGACAAACTTCAACTGCAGAAGAAATTTGGAAAGCGTTGCCAATTAAAAGTACAGTCAATACTTGGGGTGATGAAGTTTACTTTTTTACGTCAGTAGATGCTTTAGTAGAAGATGATGCAAACGACATTATAAATTTAGGCGAAATTGCTTACTGGCCCTCTGGAAAAGCTATTGCAATTGGTTTTGGAAAAACACCAGCATCTATAGATAAAGAAATAAGATTAGCAGATAAGTGTAATATTTGGGGTGATTGTAATATAGATCTAGAAAAGATTAAAACCATTAAATCCGGCGATAAAATCTTTGTTGAAAAATGCCAATAAAAAATCCAATGAACTTAGCTATTAAGCTAGCCCTTGACTCCATGAGAAATGGAGAAGTTCCCGTTGGCTGTGTTATTACTGACTCAAAAAATGAAATAGTTAGTTATTCATCTAATTTAATGATAAAACATAACGACCCTTTAGCTCATGCGGAAATAATTGCCATCAGAAAAGCATGTAGAAAAAAAAAAGTTCTTAAACTAACTAATATGATAATGTATGTCACACTTCAGCCTTGTCAGATGTGTCATGCTGCCATTTTACAAGTAGGAATTAAAAAAGTTTTTTTTGGTGCTTACACTGATTCATTGAAACTTTATTCTAACAGAAACAAAAAATTTCAAATAGACAAAAATCAGTATAATTATTTTGGGGGGTTTAAGGAAAAGAGATGTTCGAATTTGTTAAAATATTTCTTTAAAAAACTGAGATAGAAATACTATTTCTTACCTATGTCTTTCCTAAAAAAACCATATTTCCAATCAATTTTTTTTACTGCACTATATGCAATTTTTCTNGCTGATTCTAGATCTTTAGCTTGTGCAGTTATAGATAAAACTCTTCCACCGGATGAAAAAGTTTTATTTTTTACTTTTTTTGTACCTGCATGAAATATTTCAATATTTTCAATTTTTTGAGCTTCTTTTAGGTTTTCTATTTGTTTATTTACTTTGTAAGTATTTGGATATCCTTTAGATGCTACTACAACGCATATCGTAGATAGTTTTTTATTTCTTATCTTGATCGTGTTAAGATCATCATTTGAAACTGCTTTTACTATTTTTAAAATATCTGTGTCTAGATTTCTCATTAA
Source organism: Rickettsiales bacterium (assembly GCA_002715305.1). Taxonomy (GTDB): domain Bacteria; phylum Pseudomonadota; class Alphaproteobacteria; order Methylaequorales; family Methylaequoraceae. The sequence goes on from PAYV01000015.1 coordinate 19,557, forward strand.
AACTTGGCATTCAGGATCACCAAATCTTGCGTTAAATTCTATAACAAAAGGGCCATTTTTTGTTATCATCAAACCTATAAAAAGTACTCCTCTATAAATTATTTTATCTTTTTTTAAACCTTCAAAAGTTTTTTTAATAATTCTGTCCGAAATAATTTTTTTCAAATTATTGTCGACTTTTTTTGATGGAGTAAAAGCTCCCATACCTCCAGTATTTGGGCCTTTATTAAAATCAAATGCACGTTTATGATCTAATGCATAGTTTAAAACTGAAAAAGAGTTTTTATCTAATAGAATAAAATAACTAACCTCAAAACCTTGAAGAAATTCCTCTATTAAAACTTTTTTTCCAGCCTTACCATATTTTTTCGTAATCATAATCTCTTTTAAGCCCTTTTTTGCTTCGTTAAAATTATTACATATAATCACTCCTTTTCCTGCTGCTAATCCGTCAGCTTTAATTACAATAGGGAATTGAATTTCTCTTAAATATTTTTCAGCCTTTATATAACTACTAAATTCTTTAAAATCAGCAGAGGGTATTTTATGTTTCTTTAAAAATTTTTTTGCAAAAGATTTTGAATATTCAAGTTTTGATGCCTTTTTTGATGGACCAAAAACAGGAATTCCCTTATTTGTTAAAAAGTCAGAAAAACCTTCTTCAAGAAATTGTTCAGGGCCAATTACCACCAAAGAAATATTTTTGTTTTTACAAAATTGTAAAATTTTCTTTTTACTAATTTCAATGTTAAAACAATCTGCTATTTCTTGAATACCAGCGTTACCAGGAATACAAAAAATTCTTTTTTTTATATTTGATTTGTTTAATGCCCAACATAAAGAATGTTCTCTTGCACCGTTACCTATTACTAAAATATTCAAAAATTATTTACCTTTTAGTGATATTTATTTAATTTAGATTTATGAATAATCTATCCAATATATCTGAATTTACAGTATCCGAATTAAATCAATCTTTAAAGGAAATTATTGAAAATAACTTTAATATAATAAAGGTTTCTGGAGAACTTTCTCAAGTAAAAAAGCATAATTCTGGACATGTCTATTTTACTTTAAAAGATGATGAAAGTTCAATCTCTTGTATTTGTTGGAGGTCTACAGTACCAAAATTAAAAATTAATATTGAGGAAGGAGCATCAGTTTTAATACTTGGAAAAGTAACAACTTACTCACCACAATCAAAATATCAAATCATTGTAGATAACATTGAATATGAGGGAGAGGGATATTTATTAAAAATTTTGGAAGATAGAAAAAAGAAATTATTAGCTGAGGGATTATTTGATTCAAGATTTAAAAAGTCACTACCTTTAATACCCTCAAATATTGGAATTATAACATCAGAGTCTGGCTCTGTTATTCAAGATATAATTCATAGAATTAGAGATAGATTTCCATTAAATGTTACTTTATATTTTTCAAAAGTTCAGGGAAAAGACTGTGTAAAGGAAATAGTGGAAGGAATAAATTATTTTAACAAAGATTTTATAAAAAAATCACATGATTTAGTTATAATTGCAAGAGGTGGTGGAAGCTTAGAAGACTTAATGCCATTTAATGATGAAACATTAGTACGGACAATATTTCAATCAGAAGTTCCAATCGTATCTGCAATAGGTCACGAAACTGATACAACTCTTTGTGATTTTGTTGCTGATCTAAGAGCACCAACACCAACAGCAGCAGCAGAATTAGTTTTACCTGATAGAAAAGAAATTTTAAAAAGAATAGGTGAAACTTTTAAGGTTTTAGATAAGATTTTAAAACAAAAATTATCAAATGTTAATTACGCTTTGAAAATTTCTAACTCTAGAATTCCTGATTTAAATCTACATTTGAATAAATTGTTTCAAAATATGGATTTTATCAGTCAAAAATTAGTCCAAAGAATAGAGCAAAAAATTTCAAATTCAAAACTTAAATTCTTTAAAAAACAAGGAGAAATAAAACATGAAAAGCTATTGAACATTTTAAACCTTGGATACGAAAAAATTAAAAACTCATCATATTTACTGAATAAAAACTTTGATCTTTTAATGAGAAAAAAGAGTGAAATAATAGATTACAAATCAAAAGAATTAAATATCTTATCCTACAAGAAAACATTAAAAAGAGGTTTTAGCGTTATAAGGCATAATAAGAGAATTATTAATGATGATACAATGCTAAAAAAAGATGATGTAATAAATATAGAGTTTTATAAAAATAANACTATTGCGAAAAAAATTTAATGTATAAAATAATTCCTCTTTTAGTTTTTTTTTTGAATTCATCTTTACAAAGTTCTGAATTTCCCAAAATTTTAGGTTGTTTTTGTGAAGGAGGTTTAATTTTTGGAAAAGTTAAATCTAAAGATAATTTAGAGATAAATAATAAAAAAATGAAAATTTTTGAGGATGGAAGCTTTATCTACGCATTTGGGATTAAGCATACAAATGAAATATCTGTAATTTNTAATGGGGAAAAAAAAAATTTTAAGGTTAAGAAAAAAAAATATAAAATAGAAAATATTTCTGGTTTACCATCCAGAAAAGTTGAACCAAATAAAAAAGATCTTTTAAAAATTAAGAATGATAGACAAAAAATNTCAGTAGCAAAAAAAATAGGAAAAACAGAAAAACTATTTGAAGATCATTTTCAAATGCCTGCAAAGGGTAGACTTTCTGGTGTTTTCGGCAGTCAAAGAATTTTAAATAATAAACCTAGATCACCGCACAAAGGGATAGATATAGCAGCACCTGAAGGAACTAAAATATTATCGCCGTCATCAGGTACAGTTAAGCTTGTAGCATATGATATGTTTTTCACTGGAAATACAATTATAATTGATCACGGTTTAGGTTTAATCTCTATTTTTGCACACTTAAAAGATATAAATGTAAAATTAAATCAGAATATAATTAAGGGACAAAAAATTGGGTCTATTGGAATGACAGGAAGAGCTACAGGCCCACATTTACATTGGGGAATTTATCTAGAAAAAACTCCAGTGGATCCTATGGTTTTTATAAGAAATTGATTTTAGAATTCACAAAGTTAAATAATTCCTTTTCTTTTTCAAATTTAATTTCAAGGTCAGCAAAATTAATTTTATCTTTATATTCTTTTGGTATTTTTAAGTAATCTTTTAATGTACATAAAATTGAAAGATCTTTCTTCTGAGAAATTGAAATTATTTGCTCAATTTCTGAATTCTTATAAACATGATGGTCAGGAAAAGATTTGAAATTTTTTATATTAAATTTTTCTTTTAAAGCATTAAAGAAATTTTCATTATTCCCTAAACCTGAAAAGGCAAAGATATCTTTTTTTAGCCTTTTCTTTACATAGATTTTTTTATTTGCATAAAAAATAGGCTTATTGATAATAAATTTTTCTCTTTTTTTTTTTCCAATTATTATAACAGCATGAGCTTTTTTAATTGAATCTTCAAATGGTTCTCTTAACGGGCCTGCTGGAAACACCCTATTATTTCCAAACATATAATCATTATCAATTACTAAAAAACGAAGGTTTTTTTTTACATTTTTACTTTGCAATCCGTCATCCATAATAATTAAATCACTTTTATTATTTTTACAAAAATATGCTCCTTTTAATCTATTTTTAGAAACACAAGTTTTCCCATGAATAGCATGTATTAAACTTTCATCACCAACACTTCTAAAATTATTTTTTAAACTAACTAATAATGGACCTTTGTCACTACCTTTATAACCTTTTGTAAGTACAAAAATATTTTTATATTTTTTTTTTAAGATTTTCCTTAACTTGATTACAATTGGTGTTTTTCCAGATCCTCCAATAATTGCGTTTCCAACACAAATAATTGGAACTCCAATCTCTTTTTCTTTATTAATCAGTAAATAAATTCTGTAAATTAAAATATAGATAAAAGAGAAAAACAAAAAAATAAAACTAAGAAAATTTTTTTTCTTCCAAAATTTAGGTGCTTTTAAAATCATCAATAAAATTTTGTATCTCTTTTAGTGTCATGATACTTCTAGATTTTTCAAACTTACACAATTTTTTGAAGTTNTTAACAATTAACTTAATTATTTTGGGATTTTCAAGTAAAAATGAGATTTTTTTCTCTAAATCATTGTAGTTTTTTAAAAACAGTCCAGCTTTGTTTTTTCTCATTTTATCTTCAATTTCTGAAAAATTTTGCATATTTGGCCCGCATATTAGAGGACAATTAAAGCTTTCTGCTTCTATGGGGTTATGACCTCCTTTCTTAACAAGAGACCCACCTACGATAGCAAGATAAGAAAGTTTGAAAAATAAACCTAGTTCACCAAATGTATCAACAATTAAGAAATTATCTTCTTTTTTTAAATTGCTAGAATCTGATCTAAGCAATGAATTTAATTTATTTTTTTTAATTAAATAATGAATTGAATTACATCTGTTTATATGTCTTGGAATAATTATAAAAAAAAGGTTAGTGAATTTCTTTTGTAATAATTTTGCACAGTTAATAAATAATTTTTCTTCACCTTCGTGTGAACTAAATAAAGTAACAACTTTCCTACTTTTTAATTTTGTTTTTAAATTTGTAAAATCTTTTTTGTTAATTTTTGGTTTTTCAGATAAAAATTTTAAATTTCCATTTATCTTAACTTTATTAACTCCTAAAGATTTAAATCTAAGATATGAATCATGATCTTGTGCTTGACAAAAATTAATTTTTTTGAAGATATCTTTTGAAAAAAAAAAGTTTTTTTTCCATTTTTTAAATGATTTTTTAGAAATTCTTCCGTTACAAATCAAGAATTTTATGTTTTTATCATGAACATTAGAAATTACATTAGGCCAAATTTCAGATTCAAAAAAAATAACAAGACTTGGATTCCAAATTCTTAAAAATCTTTTTATTAAAAAATCAATATC
>PAYV01000016.1 GCA_002715305.1 Rickettsiales bacterium
CAGCAACTGTTCTGCGAGCTTTTTCTGAATCCACTTGATGGAGTTTTAGTTTTTTCTCCTTTTTTCCCGACTTATAGTGCAAACATCAGCAGACGAGGTGCACGGATCGTTACCTCGAGGTTGAGCCAGAAAAACAAATTCAGGCCATGCTTAACCGACGTTGAGCGTTTTTTAGAGACAGACAATGCGCCGAAAGCAATCTTTCTCAACAGCCCACATAACCCAACAGGTGGGGTTGCTACAGAGGCTGACGTAGTCGACCTTTGCACACTAATTCTCCAGAGAGACAACGTTTATTTGTTCAGCGATGAGCCTTACGACCAAATGTCGTGGGTTGGGAAACACATGAGCCCACTCATCCAAGAAAATATGATGGAACGGTGCCTCTCGGTTTATACGATGAGCAAGTCATACAGTATGAGTGGGTGGCGAGTGGGCTTTTGCGTAAGTTCGATAGAAAATATTGATAGGCTGTCGATACTTGCAAACACGAGCTTTTCTTGTGTGTCGCCATTTTCCCAAATCGCTTCAGCAACTGCTCTCAGAGAGGGCGACGTTGAGCGAGATCAGAGAATGCAAATCTTCAAGAATCGAGTAACTTCTTTTGCGGAGGCCTTGCATAAAATAGTGGGCGTGGACTGTCTTATTCCAGATGGAGCCTTCTATATTTTTCCCGACGTCTCCGATATTTGCGGAAGGTACAGTATCACCTCACATGGTTTAGCGACCTATCTTTTGGAAGGTGCAGATCCGAAGGTTGGTGTGTCTTGCCTTGGCGGTGAGGCCTTTGGAGAGGATGGTTATGGCTATATTCGGATGAGTTGCGCTGAATCAGAGGACAGGCTCGAAACAGCGGCGGATTTTTTAGACACGTACTTGAGTGATGGTACTCGAATAACAAAGTTTCTTACTGATAATCCACAATTTCTGGCAAAAAATATTAGCTGAAGGGTGCTCTGCTTATGAAGATTGCCGTGCTCCCGGGAGATGGGATTGGGCCTGAAATTATGGCGGAAGCCTTGAGGGTGCTTGACTACTTCATCGGAGAGCAGTCTCTTGCGTTAGAGATAGAGGTGGCGTCACTGGGTGCACAAGCTTACTTTGACCAGGGTGACCCTTTTCCCCCTCGAACTAGAGCAGTATGTGATAGTGCTGATGTGATACTTAAGGGCCCGGTTGGCTTAAATCATAACGAGACGCAGCTGATACCATTGGAGTTTCGTCCGGAGCGCGGAGCAATACTTCCTCTTCGTAAGAGATACGACACTTTCGCAAATTATCGGCCAGTACGTCTTAGCGAGGAAATGAAACAGTTTTCACCCTTGAAAAATGCGCTGCTGCGTCAGGGCGTTGATTTCGTGATTGTTCGTGAATTGGTTGGAGGTTTATATTTTGGAGAAAAATCTCAAGGCATTAATCGTGATGGCTTGAGATACGTTCGCGAAACGTTGGAGTATGACGAGGCACAAATTCGAAGAATTATTATCGCAGCATTTAAGCTCGCATCGAGCAGAAAGAGCCACTTGCATAACATACATAAAAGTAACGTGCTCCTGTCTAGTGAACTTTGGAACGATGTACTGAGTGAGGTTGAGGCGGACTATCCGGATGTCAGGGTAACGCATTTATTAGTGGACGCCGCTGCTACTGCAATGTGCCTTGATCCCACACAATTCGATGTGATGGTGATGGAGAATATGTTTGGAGATATTCTCAGCGATCAAGCCGGAGGAATTCTGGGGTCTTTGGGGCTCATGCCATCTGCCTGTGTGGGCGAAAAGAAATCATATTTCGAGCCCTCCCATGGATCAGCACCTGACCTTCGTGGCTTAAACATAGCCAATCCTTATTCTATGATTGGCAGTGTCGCGTTAATGCTAGACATGTCGTTGGGCAGACGGGATCTTGCCGACCGGGTGTGGTCAGCGCTATTTCACGTATTAGGGAGCGGGCGCGTCACTCAAGACCTTTCCGCGCACGTGCCGGATGTGGAAGTGGTGACGACTTCAGAGTTCGGTTCGTTAGTGTTGGATGAGCTCGGCGGAGCCTAGGCGTTGACAGCCGGCACGCTCAAACGATGCTCACTCCATGCTTAGATATCGGGAGGTCCCGCAAGTATTTTCCGCGCAACTTTGCTATGGCATTGCAAACGGCAGGAGCAACCGAAGGTACTCCGGTTTCGCCTGCTCCTGTTGGAGGCGAGTTACTGGAGACTATGTGAGTTTCGATTTCTGGGCATTGGCTAAATCGCAGGGCTCTGTAGGTATCAAAATTGGACTGTTGTGGTACACCGTTTTTAAGCTCTATCTCCCCGTAGACTGCAGAAGAGAGTGCTAGTACTGCGCCACTCTCCATCTGCGCCCTGACCGCGTCCGGATTCACAGCGGTGCCCAAATCCACGGCGTAAACTATTTTTGATATTTTGAATTTGCTTTCAGCCACTTGGACTACTTCCGCAAGATTGGCCACGTATGTGCCATAAAACTCGTGCACAGATAGGCCTTGACCTTTTCCATCTTTGCTGATTCCGCCGCGCCAACCCCCCTTTTCGGCCACCAGCTTGAGCACATGCCGAACCCTATCCTCAGAAATATGATTGAGTCTAAAGTCAAGCTGATCAATGCCGGCTAAATCGGCAAGCTCACTCATAAAGGTCTCTACAAAAAAAACATTGTGAGAGTGTCCTACCGACCGCATCCACTGCACGGGCACTATGTTTTCTGTATGGTGAACGTCAACGACTCTATCTTCAACGTCGTACACTAGATTACCCACGGCGTCGACTGTCGTGAGATCAATACTCTCCGGACCAATGAAGCTTAAGGTGTCATGGTCGATGGCGGGTTGGCCAACAATTCGTTGCGCCCACGAACCTATGTGACCATCCTCTCTAAGTGCTGCAGAAATCTTTGAAAAAACCAATGGGCGGTACCACCCTCCAGTAATATCGTCCTCCCGTGACCAGACCAGTTTGATAGGGTGGGTGCTCGCAGAAGCAGATAGTTTAAAAATTTGTGCCGCCTCGACAATCCAATCAGACTTTGGGCAAGCGCGTCGCCCAAAGCTACCTCCCATGGGAAGTGTGTGTAGTCTGACGTCAGCAGGCGTGACTCCAAGAGCCTTAACTATCGCTTCCTTGTCCGCGAACTGGTAGTGAGTGCCGGTGTGAACGTGGATAGTTCCACCTTTCTTATAAATAGTGCAATTCAGCGGCTCCATGGGGGCATGAGCAAGATATGGAGCCATGAATTCAGATTCCAAGATGACGCCGCCACTTTCGTTGACGTACTTTTCTGGACCCAGACTGGGCTTTAACTGATAGTCCATCCCCGGAATCGGATTAAAAGTGAAGGCCTGGCCGGGCTCTTTAGCAAGCGCTTTATACGTGTCTAGAATAGCCGCAGTTGATAAATCCTGCCCTGTGGATTCGTCCCAATATATCTTCAGGGCTTTTTTCCCTGAATCTGCAATCCAGTAGTTATCCCCAATCACCGCAACGCCACTTGGTATTGACAGGACTTCATGAACGCCTGAGATAGCCAGCGCCAAAGAGGCGTCAATTTCTTTTACCGTCGCGCCAAAAGACGGGGGGTGAGCCACCACAGCGGTTAGGGCACCAGGCACCTTGGTATCCATTCCATATCCGAGTTTACCGGTAACCTTTCTTTCTACATCAATGCCTCTTTGAGGAGTTCCAATGATTTCAAATTCGGATGGGTCTTTTAACGCCACGCTAGATGGGATTGGAGTATCTGCAAGGATCGGCAACACACTGCTAAAAGGGATGTGCTCCCGATCATTACAAATTACCTCTCCGCTCTTTAGGGCAATTTTGTTTACGGGTTGAGCGAGGACATTACTAGCTGCGTTTCCCAGCATTTGTCGAGCTGTGGCGCCAGCAGTTCGATAAGGCAAGTAAAAAACTTTTATACTTGAACTTGCAGCGGTCATTTGTGGAGAACCTGGGAAAAAAGAGTTGCCGAAAGCAGGCGCCACTGGTGCTGCCACAACCTCTACCTGATCCAGTGGAGTGTTAAGCTCTTCGGCGATCAGCATAGCGAGTCCCGAAAAAATATCCTGCCCCATTTCCCCTTGTCCCACGAAAACCCGCACCGCGCCGCTCGGTAATATGCTTAAATAATCGCTGGGAGAGAAGTCTGGGCTCGAATCGAAATTGGCAGCAAATGAAGTCACTGACCCTCCCGCGATACCCAAAAGAAGACCATTTTTCGCTGTCGCAAGGAACTCTCTTCTAGATTGAATCACTTTTTGAGTCCGTCGCGATTGTTGAAACCGACTTGATGGCTTTTTTTATTCGGGGGTAGGTCCCGCACCGGCAGATATTGCCCGACATGCCACGATCAATTTCCGCATCTGTTGGGTTTGGGTATGTGCGCAGTAACGCCACCGCCGACATTAGCTGACCAGACTGACAATATCCGCATTGAGGAACGTTATGCTCTATCCATGCATCCTGAAGTTTCGACTCGGGCAAACAAGCCAACCCTTCGATGGTGGTAATTTCTCTATCGACACCTGCCGCTAGCGGAGTGACACACGATCTGACTGGCACTGAGTCAATGAGAACCGTACATGCGCCACACTGTGCTTTGCCACATCCGAATTTTGTGCCGGTGAGTTCTAATACATCCCTCAGAACCCACAGTAGTGGCATTTCGTCAGGGGCATCGACCTCATGAGTAGCACCGTTAACGAGAATTCTTTTAAGCACTAGTGCTGGCTTCCAAGAAAATATTTGACCTAGTGTGGTTTAGAGGTTGCCTCAGAACTGCCATCTAAAGGTTCCATACACTTGTCGGTCATAAGCGGGGAATACGTTCATTTGACCACCAATCAGGTTTGAATAGCCACCCAACAAATAGTCTTGGTCGGTTAAATTTTCCACGCCCAAAGTTACACCATATTTCCCATCTGAACTGTTCCAAGCCACCATCGCGTTCACAAGGGAGAAGCTTGGCTGCATGAGGTCAACCGTGTTGGTAGCGTCATTGTATCTGTCGTCAGTGTAATGCCACTCGATGCGAGGGATGATCTCCGAGCCGCCGCTGAGGCCAAAAACTTTACTGATGCTCAGTGATGCTTGAGTTTCCGGCGTCATGGCAAATTCAGAATTTAAGTTTATCTCCGTCGCACCCGGATCAATTTTGGTGTACTTAGCATCAAGGTAGCTGAAGGACGCTTCCACGAAGAGGCTGTCAGGTAGCGGCAAAAAGGCCTCAAGTTCGAAGCCGTTCACTTCTCCCTCTCCGCCATTTTTGATCACAGGCGCCACGTTCGTAAAAATAGACACTTGTATGTTGTCGTAGTCCATAGCGAAAGCAGCCATATTTAGCCGGTAGCCATTTTTTTCGTACTTAACTCCCACCTCGAANGACTGTACNTCTTCAGGACCATAGAGTGGTGTCTCTGGGAAGATAGGGAATATCCTAAAAGTNGCGCCACCGCTCTTGTATCCTTCCGAAAAAGTCATATACGCCATTAAGTCATCTGTCGCTCGATACGATAGGTTAAGCATGGGTGTGGTTTGAGTAAACTCTTGTGAGACGGTGACGTCCGGCAACACTAAATTCCCAGGATTGAAGGCTGGATTGGGCGTGTAGTTAGCTGTGAATGGNTGCAATGGCAGGGAGTCTTTTTCGTCTCTCGTGTAGCGAATACCACCCGTGACGTCTAGCCGCTCTGTTAGGCTGTAAGTGCCTTGTAAAAAAGCAGCGTAACTAGTGTTCTCGGTATTTCCGCCGGAGACAAACTCGAGCGTCGTGAATACCACTGGCTCAGGGTTTACAACTTCTTCGTCAAGGTAGTAAGCGCCTACGACCCAGTCTAACTTGTCTGAAAAAGAGGTACCCATCAGTTGAAACTCTTGAGAAAACTGATTTTGGTCCATGAGTCCGCTGTAATGATAGATCTTCAATGGAGATCCGTCTGCATCACGACCATAAGTAGACTTTGAATCTCTATAAGCGGTGATGGACTTTAAACTGAAGTTAGAGAACTCATAATCTAGCGTGAAAGTTACGCCCCAAACGTCATCCTTAGATTTGGTGTCATANGTACCCATGTTTTGGCGCTNGCTCTCTAGCTGGTATTGACTGCCGTAGCAAGCGGGNTTTGTTTGATNCGCGCCCGGGTTCCATGGTTCCCCAAAGCCCGAAAAGCAGCTAAGGCCCGCAAAATAATTAATGATGTAATTATTTTCTAAAACGAGGTTATCCACCGGGTAGTCAAATGGCACATTTATCGCGTACTGAGNNGGGTCTAGNGTGCCCGGTGNNGCTAACGGCAGCCCTGCTGGATTGAAGATTCCGCTGTTCCAGACGATGGTCCTCAGCAAAGATGGCGTTCCGTCTTCNCGGGCCACNGTGCCGTCTACAGCNAGATTTAATTCTAAGTTATCTGAAGGTAGCCACCTGAGAGCCAGTCTCGCCGCAGTTCGGTCTCGGTTGCCCTGATTTAGACCGTCTGTTGGACGATTGACCATTCCGTCACGGGTGAAGCGCCCTACAGACAGCTTTCCAAATAGTTCGTCTGTAATGGCNCCATTCACTATGATCTTGCCGTCGCGACGATCGAAGTTTCCTGCAGTGACTGAACCTGATATCGAAAATTCGTCAGTTGGCTTCTTGGTNTGTATNGAAATGGCGCCACCCACCGTATTTCGGCCAAAAAGGGTGCCTTGNGGTCCGCGCAAAATCTCGACNCGTTCCAGGTCTACAATGTTNAAAACCTGGCCCACATTGCGAGCCATATAAACACCATCTACGTAGATGCCCACNCCGGGCTCGCTTGTCGCNGTTGCAAAGCTTTGCCCAACGCCTCTGATGTAAACGACTGACGCCGATGAGGAGCCTGTCACTGATGTGACGTCCACAAAAGTGAGGCTAGGGGTAGTGGCGGCAATGTCACTNAGTTGTGTCATNCCACGCGCCTCCATTGCGTCACCACTCATTGCCGTGATCGCTATTGGAGTGTCCGCCAAGCTTTCGACTCTTTTTCGAGCCGTTACTACCACTTCTTCTATCATCGCTGCAGAGGCCCTTTGGGATTGCGCCTGGCTCTGTGCCGTAATAGATAGCAAAAAGGCGGCGGTAGTTAAGAGAGCAGCGTTGTGTACAGATCTTCTAATTTCGGTTTTGTTAGCGGGTGTTGCAGATTCAATACTCATCGCAAGTCTCCAATTTAATTTTCACCGAGGCGAGTTGTTGGGCGGCTCTCTGCTGACTAAGTCGTCTTTGCAGAAATTTTTCTTAGAAATCTATGCCAAATCTTTTTTAAGTGATTTTCATTATAAGTTCAAGCAATAATCTGAGCCGCAGGTTCTTTTTTTAATGCAATCGATTATCATTAGCATCTAGGTGAGTAAGCCACGATGAGCTGAAATTCCGTGCTAGGGTTGTTTTGGCGTTTAAGACTTGGAGGACGGAATTTCTCATGGGTGATGTGACAGCATCGGCTGACAGCTTACATCGAGACTGGTTATTGGGTACCAGCGATCACGGAGTGGCTGTGACAGAGTTAGAGTGGGGAATTTTACGTTTTTTTGCCGCCTTTGAGAGAAGTTGCGAGCAGTTGAGCAGACTCGCGACTGCTGACGGGCTCAAGTTTCAGGAAGTTATTGTGGTCGGAGTCGTTGCGATGCAGAGAGGACACCCCACCGCCTCCTCTTTAGCAAGGCAACTGAACAGAGATGACGTGCAAAATCTGCAATACACGCTCCGGAAGCTGGTAGAAAACGGATATTTAACTCAGTCAAAAAAAACCGGGAGTAGGGTGGTCACCTATGCCGTCTCAAAAAAAGGCACCGCTTTTGTGAAAGACTATTTTAAGGTGAGAAGCAAGTTGCTCACCNAAAAGACAGGCGTCATCGAGGATATCGATGCAAAACTATCAGGAGCCAGCGAACTAATATCGGTCCTCACTGGCTTGTATGATAGCGCGGCTATGACTTCTTCTACTTACAGTCCATTCTACGATAGTAAAGAGTCGGAGAAGCCGGACGCATAAGCGCAGTAATGGTACTCAGGTGCCGCCGTCTAACATGATATATGTTCCAGTAATATATTGTGCTGAGTCCGAAAGTAAATAAAACNCCGCTCCAGCTACATCAGCCGGTGTTGCAATTCGACCCAGCGCCGTTGAGCCTCCAATGGCAAGGCCNGCGTCTTTATCGCCCCCCATCATTCTAGTCAACAAGTCTGTTTCTACTGCTCCAGGGCAAACTGCATTTANACGAATGTTATGTTTNCCTTCTTCTAGAGCTGCNGTTCTGGTCAGCCCTAGAACCCCATGCGCGGCCGCGCAATATGCTCCCATGTACGGATAGCCAACGTGGCCAAAGCTACCGACCATATTGACAATCACGCCGCCGGTTTCTCTCATCGCTGTAATCTGAGCCCTCAAACCCAAGAAGCAACCAGTCAGCTTCGTGTCGATCATCTCTGCGAACTCGGAATCTGAGGTATCACTTATTTGACTCAGTGGACCCTCCGTTCCCGCACAATTAAATGCGTAATTTAGAGCGCCAAAAGTTGCGTGCGTGATCTCGACGGCCTCGTCGAAAGTCGANCTTTGGCTTACGTCCCCAACCACAGCGACTGCTGATCCAGCGCCTGACTGGTTGATTTTGTGAACGACTTTGTCAAGACGCTCTCTGTTTCTGCCTATACAAACTACGTTTCCGCCCGAGGCCGCAAAGTCCTCGCAAACCAATTGGCCTATGCCAGACGATGCTCCCGTCACCATTAATGTTTCANCTGCAAACTTGTACTGTACTGTCCCCATCGTAAATTCCCCAACCTTCTTATGAATGTATATGTCTAATTCATTGGCCGAACACTGCGCGCTTTAAAAACGAAGAGCCGAAGCAACGGATACATCAGCAATGCTGTTGCAATAGCCGTAAGGACCTCTATCTGTATGGTATCGGCTAATACAAAGTGGGCCAGCCAGAACGAGAGTACGATGCTCGTCACGCCTGCCCAATTCCAAGGCTCGCCATCGATAACCTCAAATTGCTGGTTATTCTGTATTTTACGCACAATGAAATAATCAGTCGAAATAACTGTTGCTATCGATGTTGTAAGGATGCCAAGAACTACTAAAAAAGATTTGAACCAGACTAGAAAATCGCCGCCCAGGTAAAGTAAGGCAGCTAGGTTTGCGCCAACCACAAAAATTATNCTGCCCGGGCGCCAACCGAAACTTACGTCGANGAGATTGGCNAGGGCCAAAGAGCTACTGTAGGTATTGATGACCTGTGCTTTTGAATTTGCAGCGACCATTAGCAGAGTGCCCAGCGCCCCACCAAAGATCACGAATGCCGCTACGATCCTATCAGGATTCGCTAACGCTATCTGCCTGGCGGCTGACTCAGACACCTGCTCAGTCGACACATAATATTCTATGAGAGCCGGTANGCCNGCGTACATTATGATTGCGCCCATAGCAATCATAAAAAAACTTAACATGAAGTTGCTCAAAATCGCGGCTACCGCAATATCTTTACCTCTTCTCGCGTAACGGCCAAGGTCAGCGTCCACAAGTGCCAACGCACCTGCCGTGCCGGCGAGAACATTCATGCAGAAGATAAGCTTTTCCGCATTGGTCTCTGCGCCCATTGCCTCTAATGTGCCTGAAGAAAACTGAGACGGAAAAGACATAATTTCCCCCANNGGCAATTCGCTTGCATCAATGACAGCGAACAACATNTAGGCTAGAACACCAAGGAAGCTGATTAGCATAATAGAGGTTACTCGCGATACTTGTTCGAAGCCAAACGCTGTCAAAATTATCCAGGCCATAGTTAGCGTCCCAAAACATACAACTTGGGAAGCCAGCGTGTCTTCGATACCTGAGTAGAAGAGGAAGCCGTTATAGAGAAGCACATTTTCGGCGGCTATGAAGCCTATTAGCATGAACGCGAAAGTGCCTGATATTATGATTGAGCCTTTTTCACCAAGGCCGTAGTGCCTTGCCATTGGGCTGCTAGAAAGCCCCGACTTAAANGCTATATGCCCTGCGGCCCAACCTAGCNTGCTTCCGATCATAGCTATAAAAAATCCAGAAATGAGGGCTATCTTGATGCCTGCTGTGAAGCTTAGGAAAGCGCCGAGATAGAGTTGTAGGAGTGTCGTAACTATACCGACCGTGCTCCAGCTCAGTTGAATCCAGGATTTCCTGTCCTCATGAGGAACGGGTTCCAGTGCATGGTCTTCCATTCTCTCCGCGAGGGTTTTATTCATTTTATGATCCTAAGGCTTCATCTAGTAGGGCACTGAGTTATTGCCGCAGTTGTTCTGATACCATTCAGTCAAGCTAAACTACTTAGCTAACTTTTTGGCAAATTCTAGAGTGCGCCGCTTCCGTGGCAGTGCACTGGTCTCCAGAGTTAGCTACTTGGAATTACTGATGTCAAGAAATCACTCATTCATTGAGATTGACTCATCGCGTCTCAATGGGCGTATTCAAGATATTGCAGAGATTGGAGCAACCCATGATGGCGGTAGCAATCGTCAGGCGCTTTCTGACGAAGATGCGGCTGCGCGTAATTTGTTCATCGACTGGTGTCAGAGTTCGGGCTGCGAAGTTCGGGTCGACTCCATTGGAAATATTTTTGCCCGTAGACATGGCTTGGATCCCACCTCAGATCCGATTTTGATTGGTAGTCATCTCGATACTCAGCCCACCGGCGGGAAGTTCGATGGTATTTATGGCGTCTTGGCGGGTCTGGAGGTCATAGATACCTTGAACGATACTCACACTCAGACGCAAGCCCCCCTAGAGATTGTAGTCTGGACTAATGAAGAGGGGTGTCGTTTTGATACTCCTTCGATGGGCTCNTCTGTTTGGGCAGGTGTGCTGTCGCAAAGCNAAGCTCACGCACAAACAGATTCTCAGGGTCAAAGCGTTATGTCGGAGCTAAAGCGCACTGGATTCCTTGGAGCGATACCAGCGCAANCTTTTTCTTTTAAGGCTGCTTTTGAACTGCATATTGAACAAGGTCCGCTTTTGGAGCAGCAGCATGTCCCTATAGGTGTCGTTACTGGCACTCAGCACATGAGCAGGCATAGATTGAAAATCTACGGTCAGGAAGCGCACGCTGGTACAACGCCGATGAACATGCGCCGGGATCCAATCAGGGCTTTTTCTGAGATATTGCCGCAACTTTACGCCGCAGCTGATAGTTACAGTCCCTTATCAAGGATTACCTTTGGACAGATTGATTGTTATCCGGGGGCGGTAAATACGGTGCCAGGTTTGTTAGAGGTGAAGATAGATCTCAGAGACCCTAGGCCAGATGTCCATCACACTATGGCAAAGAATCTGGGTGAGATCGTTGATAATTGCTGCGGGGAAGCGGGACTCGCTTATGCATTTGAAAAATATTGGGAAAAGCCGGGAGTGGAGTTCGATGCCACTTGCATTAGATCAGTGAAAAAAGCTGCAGAGGACTGCGGATATAGCTCGATGGAGATCATTTCCGGAGCGTTGCACGATGCCTGTAATCTCAATGAACACGGCCCAACATCGATGATTTTTATCCCATGTAGGGACGGCATATCTCACAATGCGGCTGAACACGCGGACCCAGATCATATTGCAGCTGGCGGCAACGTTCTCTTGCACGCGGTTTTAGAGCACGCCTTTTGATACTCAAAGTGGTTGTATTCCTTTACTAATTGGGATGATGGGATATTTCACCCACTTTTGGTTGTGTGGAGAGTTAGAAAAACATTCGAATCGAAGATGCCGCGATTTTTTTTCAATTTGGCTTCAGAAGGGGAGGTTCGGTCTATGAAGACTATTTGGAATCATCTGCAAGGAGTAGCTTTTCAGCAGTGCTTTTATGATGCCGCCGGCGTCAGGACTAGAGTCATAGAGAGTGGCAGTTCTGAAAAGGTCTTGATCTTTCTGCATGGAACTGGAGGGCACGCGGAGGCTTACCTCAAGAATATTGCAAGCCATTCTGAGCATTTTCGCGTGATGGCGGTGGATATGGTAGGGCACGGATACACCTCTGCCCCTGACATTTCTTACGATATGCAATGTTATGTTGAATTTCTGTTGGACTTCCTAGATGGGATAGGCGTGGAAAAGGCGTATATTTCAGGAGAGTCCCTGGGCGCAACTGTCGCTGCGTGGTTTGCGATCGCTCATCCAGATCGTGTTGAGAAAATAGTAATGAACACCGGGATGTTGTTACCGCCGGACGAGGACGGAGCAATGGGACTGCGTGAGCTCCTCGAAAGGAGTAGAAAGGCCGTGGGCGCACCAAGCAGAGATACTGTCAGGCAGCGAATGAAATGGTTAATGCTCGACGAGGAAGACGTTACCGACGAAATAGTTGAGGTGCGATTCCAGATATACCAGCAGCCCGGGAGGGCGAAGGTCATTGGGAAGATCGCGGAGCAAAGCATTGGCGCTTTATTGGATACGGCACAACATGAAAAGTGGTACAACCCATCGCTGTTGAAAAAGATTGCGTGCCCTACCTTGGTGTTGTGGACTCGGCATAATCCCGGGCAGTTAGTTCCATTGGCTGAAGAAGGCGCCAGCTTGATACCGGACTCTTCCTTGGTCGTACTCGAGCAGAGTGCGCACTGGCCACAATGGGAGGAGCCGAGGAATTTTGATCGAGCGCACCTTGATTTTCTGCTCCGATAATGCGAAGCCCAGAGGAGTTGCAAACTTCAGATATGTTACTGATGACGCTGTGAAATACAGAAGGACGTGAATGTTCAGAAAGTATCTCTCTTGGTTGTTTCATGCCAGAAGATTTTTATCTGTTATTAACGTTGTGTAAGAGTTTGCTCACGGGTTTTGCCTTTAGTTACTTTAGGATTACACTACTGCGCTTGGACATTCGATGTACCGTTTCCCCCGGCTAGCATGAGGTCAAAAAAATGTTGATGAAAAGAGAGCCCAATACCCGACATAAGTCAGGATTAATCATACGCGACAAGAGACCTGCGCTGTCCCTCGCTGTAGCAGGCGCTTGTGCAGTAATGACTTGCTCTGTTGCCGCCCAGGGCCTGCTTGAGGAAGTTATAGTGACCGCGCAAAAGCGCGACCAGGGGCTACAAGATGTTGGTATTGCGGTCACCGCGTTCACGGGCGATCAGTTGAGGGCATTTGACGCGACGAATAGCTTCGACATTGCTGCTTTCACACCTGGCGTCCATATTTCGGGTAGTTTGGCGGGGCAAAATGCCCAGTTCACCATACGAGGAGTGACGCAAAACGACTTTAACGACATTGTTGAATCACCCAATGCTTTGTATTTAGACGAGGGTTATATCGCAATTGCACAAGCTCAGACCTTTGCTTTGCTTGATCTGGAGCGAGTAGAGATTTTGAAAGGCCCGCAGGGCACCCTCTTCGGCCGCAACGCTACGGGCGGGGTAGTTTCTTTCTTCTCCAAAAAGCCTAACTTTGAGGAATTTGAGGGATTCATTCAGGCAGACTTCGGACAGTTTGATGTGCCCAATAATGCAGATCGAATGTCTATTGAGGGTGCCTTTGGTGGCCCGATTTCCGAAAACGTCGCCGTGCGCGCAGCTTTGCGCTATTCCAAGCAGGACCCTTACTTAGAGAACCTGTACCCGCAGGGCCAGCCAGAATTCAACGTGTTTGGCCTGCCGTTTTTTCCAATTGGTGACCCTGGCGAGGGCTCCGGTGCGGACGTAGGCGATGACGATACGATTGTTGGTAGATTTACGGTTGGCTTCCGACCTAATGACCGTCTCGAAATTACACTGTCAGCAAACTATGCTGACTCGGAAGTTAACACGGCGCCGTATCAATCCAAATCGACGATTGCAATGGTGGAAGAAGTGAACGGCTTCTCTGAGGTATACAACGTCATCGACACGCCAGCCGGCGAAACGCGACTGTCGATTTTAACTCAAAATGGGGTAGATACTGGCCTCGATGGAGGCGGTGACGGACTTGTCGATTCACCTTTCGGTCCGGGTAATTGCGCGGCTATAGGGCTGTGCGCACGCATGGCGCCGGGAGCTGATTTTTTTGGTTATCTGGACCCCGACGGCGATGACTTTACTATGTCCAGCGATTTTGCTTTTGAGGATGTGGGATCCACAGAGTATTCCGGTATCAATGCCCGAGTCGAGTATCAACTGGGAAGCGATATGTCGCTTGTTTCTGTCACAGATACTAAGTCTTACGAGAAAACGTTATTTATTGACGTGGATGCGGCACCGGTTAACCAGCTAGCTAATTATGGAGGTATGGATGCCACTAGCTTCACGCAAGAGTTAAGACTCTCAGGCGGAACGGAGCGCTCAGACTGGGTTGTTGGTGCCTATTACTTAAATATTGACACTGACTCGTCCAATGCGCTGAAAGCGCCGCCTAACAGTATTTTTGGCATGATCGCGTTACCGGCTGACGTGGTCACTATGGCTACCTTGGAAACCGATTCCTATAGCGTTTTCGGGCAATATGAGTACCAAATGACTGACACGATACGGCTGATTGGTGGTGCTCGCATCATGCGGGAGGAAAAAGACTACGAAGGTGTCTGGGGTCTGACCCCTTCGACGGGTAACGATCAGATTTCATTTGACGCTGGTATGTATATTCCGAACGCTGCGGGCGCTGGAGACCCATTCTTCTACCAAGACGACCTCTCAGAGACCTTCTGGACTGGAAAGCTGCAACTCGACTACACCCCCAATGATGACCTGTTGGTTTACGCAAGCGTAAACCGCGGGGTAAAAGCTGGTAGCTTCAACGCGGCCCTCCTGGGGGCCTATCTCGGTGGTGGAGGTAATGCTGGCGTTCCGTATGACGAGGAGGTGTTGACGTCGTATGAAGTCGGGTTCAAGTCGACTTTGGCGAACGGTGCTGCTAGGTTAAACGGCTCCGCGTATTACTATGATTATTCCGATTATCAGGCATTCTTGTTCGTCGGCGTTGGCGGTAATGTCGTCAACTTGGATGCTGAAACGTACGGAGCCGAAATTGAGCTACAGGCGAGTCCAACTGATCGCTTGGACCTGATAGTTTCAGCATCATATGTCGACGCTCAGGTTGATGATCTTCCACTCCGGAACGGTTCTCCTCTCCCCACGCGGGACGTTACCCCCACTTACACTCCAGAGTTTCAAGCCTTTGCAATGGCGCGATATACTGTCCCACTGACTGGTGGTTCTTCAATTGCTATTCAGGGCGACTTGAGCTACTCGGATGAGTTCTACTACAACTTGCGAAACTTTGATGCTGATCTAATGGACAGTTACGTAATGGTGAATGGTTTGATAAGTTGGACCAGTAGTGATCAGTCTTGGGTGGCTTCTTTACTTGTCAACAACATCACGGATGAGCGTGCCGGCATCATGGGTTTCGACCTCGCGACGCTCTGTGGATGTAACGAGGTTGCTTATCGAGCACCCAGAAATTGGGCAGTACAAGTCAGGAAGGAATTCTGACCACTAGTCTTTCTTCACCAGGAAATTAGGGGGCGAGCCAGCCCCCTTTTAACAAGAGCATTTGTTCAGCGGGGAGCCCCGGAACCAGGATATGCTCGGCATCGACTCGCTTTAATTATGTTCCCTTTCTGGCTTCAAATGCGCATCAATTGCCTTTTCCAGCGCGCGCATGCGAACTTTAAGAGGTAGTCTTCCCTGATTTATAGAAATCACTGGCTAAGATTTAGATAGTACCTTGTGCTTTTGCCATGTCCAGTGCGAGGTCTTCAATCATATCTTCCTGACCACCTACCGTTCGACGACGGCCTAGCTCCACCAAAATATCACGGGTAGACAGGTTGTATTTTTTGGCACTGCGTTTGGCGAACAATAGAAACGACGAATACACACCGGCGTAGCCCAGTGTCAGAGCATCACGGTCGACGCGAACCGGGTGATCCATCATGGGGATGATTAAATCCTCGGCGATATCCATCGCCTTAAACGTATCTATGCCTGTTTCGATACCCATACGATCACACACGGCAACAAACACCTCCAACGGCGTATTGCCCGCACCAGCGCCCAAACCTGCGAGGGATGCGTCAATACGATTCGCGCCCGCCGCAACGGCGGCGACAGAGTTGGCAACACCCATCGCCATATTGTGATGGCCGTGAAAACCCAGCTCTGTTTCGGGTTTGAGCTCAGCACGGGCCAGGGCAATGCGTGAAGTCACGTCGTCGGGCAGCATGTAGCCCGCGGAGTCTGTGATATATACACAGTGGGCACCGAAGTTTTCCATCAATTTTAGCTGCGCGACCAACTCTTCTGCTTCGATCATGTGGGCCATCATTAGGAAGCCCACGGTATCTAAGTTGTCGATGCTTCTTGCCATAGTCAAGTGCTGTTCGGAGACATCGGCTTCAGTACAGTGCGTTGCTATCCGGATGGTTGAAATACCGCAGTCGACCGCCATTCTCATATGGTCAACTGTGCCGATACCCGGAAGCAGTAGCGCCGAGATCTTGGCATTTTTTACCTCTTTACAGACTGCGGTGAGGTATTCCTCATCTTTGGCTGCGGGGAACCCATAGTTTACTGAGGCGCCTCCTAGACCGTCTCCGTGAGTGACTTCTATTATCGGAATACTGGCCTCGTCCATGGCTTTAGAGACTTTTACCATCTCACTTACTGTGATCTGATGACGCTTGGCGTGCATCCCATCGCGGAGACACATGTCGTGGACAGTGATTGTCTTTTTATCTAAGTCCATTAGAGGCTCTCTTGTAATGTAGAGTCGAATTTACCCGGCCATCTCCCAGTGAATAAGTGGCATTTTATCCAGCTCGCGGTAGAAATCTGCCGACCAGTATTTCCTCGGCATACATTTCCGCCGTGCGCAAACCCGCCGCGGTCATGATGTCTAGGTTTCCTGCGTACTTGGGCAAAAAGTCGCCCAAACCCTCAACCTCCATGTAAATTGACACACGCTTACCATCAAAGACTGGACCGTTTTTCAGAGTGTAACCCGGCACATATTTCTGCACCTCTTGAATCATGTTGTACACCGATTTTGTTATGGCTTTTTGATCAGGGTCCTCTTTTGTCAGGCAATGCACCGTATCTCGCATAATTAGAGGGGGCTCGGCGGGATTGATAATAATGATGGCCTTACCAGTATCAGCGCCGCCGCAGACTTCAATACCCTTGGCGGTGGTGCGAGTAAATTCGTCAATATTTTTACGTGTTCCTGGCCCCGCAGACCTTGAGCTGACTGTTGCAACAATTTCGCTGTACATTACTGCTTGTACGCCGCTCACCGCCGCCACTAGCGGAATTGTTGCCTGACCACCGCAAGTCACCATGTTCACATTCATCGCCTTCTGAGTGACTGCGTCCACCAAATTAACGGGAGGGACACAAAACGGCCCGATAGCCGCTGGGGTCAGGTCGATCATAACCGCCCCTTGCTCATTGACCTTCTGGCTGTTCTCAGCGTGCACGTAGGCCGAGGTAGCATCGAAGCAAATTTGCACGCCGTCTTCTTGCATGGTGGGTAGCATGCCCTCGACACCCTCGGCGGTGGTCTTTAGTCCCATCTCCGCGGCCCGCACTAAGCCTAAAGATTTGGCATCTACACCCACCATCCAAACTGGCTCAATCAACTCGCTGCGCTGGGCCTTGATCAATAAATCAGTGCCAATGTTACCGGGACCAATAATCGCGGCTTTGATCTTTTTAGTCATGCCTCAATACTCGTCATCCGCTTGAGATGGCCTTACCGTTAGAGTAATTTGTTTGAGCCATCGCACTACACAAATCTACAGCTACAGCTTCCTACACCTTCGATTTCCAGTGACATTTCATCGCCGGCTACCACCGTAATCAGTGGTGCCCAAGAACCTGATAAGATCACTTCACCTGCTTTAAACGGTATCCCATACTCACCTAGGGTATTGGCCAACCANGCCACNGCGGTTAANGGNTTNCCTTGGACNGCACTGCCGAANCCCTCTGATTCAAATCTACCGTTTTTATAAATTTTCATGTACAAACTCGGCAAGTCGAAATCTCTCGGATCGACTTCGTTGTCACTCAATACATAAACACCGCAGGAAGCGTTATCAGCCACAGTATCCTGAATTCTGATTTTCCAATTACTTATGCGCGAATCCACAATTTCAAAACAGGGGATGATGGTCTCCGTGGCGTCCAAGACGTCTGCCTCGGTGACGCCGGGACCTACAAGATCTTTATTAAGGCGAAAAGCCAGTTCTCCCTCTGCCTTGGGCGCGATCAGGTGACCTGCAATAGGAATTTCTGACCCACTGCGATACTCCATGGTATTCGTCAAAAACCCAAAGTCTGGCTGAAATACGCCCAGCATTTCCTGAACCGGCTTGCTGGTCACACCGATTTTCTTGCCGACAATCGTCTCGCCTCTATCTTTTACTCTACGTTGCAGAAACCGCAGGCTAATTTGATAAGCGTCTTCAATTTGGATGTCAGGCTCACGATCGGTCAGTGGCGAAAGCGCATATTCACCGCATAGCGCTTCGTAAAGTTCGTCTCCAAGCGCATTAATCTTTTGCTGATCCATCATGATTCTTCAAGTCTCTGGGTCACTGCGTGTCCGTAAGCTTACATAGCTCTGTTGTGATTGCAAAAACGCGCCACCCTTATGTGTCTCTAAGTTGGGCGTCCACTAGACGTTCTTTGATGACAGCCCCAAGCCTCGTCCTCCAAGAGGGCGGATGTCAACAGAGCAAGAGTTTAAAGCCTTAGAATCTGCCGTGCCCGAGGTATGCATGTAAATTCCCAAATCGGCGAAATTTTTTAATCTGCTTGAGCTGGCTTCATTGGGCACTGATTTTTACAACCCGGAAATTTGACAAATTCTTAGTAGCTACGGGTAGGATTGGCGCGCGAGTTGGTTGGGTGCGGCCTGAATTTCAGTTGTAGTCGCAGGGGGTCGCCAAAGAAAGCGCCGTCATATCATGAAAAACAGTGGCTGCGTGGCGTGCTCAGCGACCTTAAAAGCTGTTGAAAAGATCGCACGTCATCCATGTCCGCGATTCGAGCAGTGGGCTGAGCGCAGTAGCATTGGTGGTCAGCTATCGATGGTTGAGTATCGGCTGAGTAAGCTCCTCACCGTCGATACAAGCGATCGCCTTCATGGTATCGCCGCACTCCTGACAGGTTGAAAGCGTAATATTTTGGCTAAGGCGGAGGCCCAAAGCCCACCCCGGATAATCGCAACTCATAAATTGGCGTTGTGCTTCGGAGTTTACGGCTGAAGTAAAGTGATTCGCGCTGAAGTTCGCCCAATCAGGCCCGCCTAGAGAGCCTGTGCTTTAGGCTATGCGCAGCACCACCTTCCCCTGAGTGTGGCCTGCCTCGGACTGTAGGTGCGCATCCAGAGCCTCCTCCAATGGGCGGATATGAACCCTTGGCAGAGTAATCTGATCCGATTGATATAAGCCCACGAGGTCCTTCAGAATGTCACCGTCGGGTCTATGATGCAGAAATTCCGCTGTGATATTGCGCTGGGCAATTTCCGCCATTTCGGGCGGTTCGTTATTCATGTAGGCGACACGACCGTTGTCCTTTGTGAGCCTAATTGCTGCTTCAGCAGTGCCGTTGCCCAGCAAGGCCTCAAGCACCAGGTCAACGCCATCGGGTTCATGCTCTCTAATGACCGACTCATAGTCTGCGCTGGTGTAGTCAATGACTACGTCTGCACCGAGCGATTTGACGTAGTCGCTGTTCTTGGCGCTGGTCGTGGTGTAGACCTTGGCCCCCAGATGCTTGGCCATTGGAATAGCGACGCTGCCGACGCCTCCGGCGCCAGCTTGGATAAAGACGGACTGCCCCGCTTGCAGGCGCCCGAATTCACTGAGTGCCTGCCAGGCAGTCAAGCTCACAAGGGGCAAAGCGGCAGCCTGTTCAAAGCTGATTGATGCGGGTTTGTGAGTAATTGAAGCGGCGTCAATCGGGCAGTATTCAGCGTAGCTGCCGTGCTGTATTGACCATGTAAACGCCAGCCCAAGGATTTCATCGCCGACCTGCCAGTCGGTCACCTTTGCGCCGACTTTCACAATCCTGCCGGCCAGATCCCATCCGGGCACAACGGGAAAAGTGCGCGTGATGTACTCCTGTAGCTCACCGCTTCGCAATCGCCGATCGATGGGGTTCACCGAAGTCGCGACCACCTCCACCAGTACCTCATGATCTTGAGGCTCCGGGGTGGGGCGTTCCCCAACCTGAAGAACCTCTGCTGTACCGTGTTGCTCGTAAAATATCGCTTTCATATCGCTTCCTTTAATTTTTAGAGTGAGGTTGGCAAGCGCAGGAGAGTGCTACTCAACCTTTTACCGATTCATGTATCCAATGCAAGTGTGCGCAGGGTCTCGGGTCGCTGAGCGCGCCCGGCCCTGTATTCCTCAAAAATATCCACGTAGTCTTCTGGTCCATACTGGCTAAACAACTCAGCCAAAATATTAGGCATTTTGCGGTAGGGGTTAAGTCCAAGGTCCTTCAAGAGCACGTCAAGGTATTGCTGAAACCGAGTGTTCACCGCGCAAGAGCGTGACGGTTCAAAATTGACGTAGTCACGCTTCCATTGCTGCACTTTTTCCATGCTCTGCTTCATCTCGTTGGATTCGGGCAGGGTCAGGTCGCCCGAGAGCACGGCGGACAGCCACAGCATGCCAATTTCAACTGCCGGTACGTGCATAAAGCCATGATTAAAGCCCGCAAAGGCGATCCGCGGCACTTCCGGGTGAAGCAAGTGCCTGTAAAGCTGAACGCCATCGGACTCACTCTCCAGTAAGGCACGATATTTGCCCGGTAGGAAGGGGAACGTGGGCGAGCCTGAGCCAAGGCTGAGCACAACAAGATCACAGTCAATATTGTTGCCATCCTCAAGCACCACACCGCTCCTCGTAAATGCCTGTAACTCCCCTTGGTGCGGAAGGAGTCGCTCCTTAGCGATATGTTTCAAATACATCTGGGGTTGCATCGCTGATGCAGAGCGAAAGTCGCTAACGATGTCGTGCTTAGGTGTGAGTGACGCCAAGCGGCGCTTCACCGCTGCGCTCTTGCCGAGCCCCAGTAGGTATTTCTGGAGCCTGACGATGCTCTGAACTAGGCGCCAATTGCCTCGGACGAGGAAGCCTAATTTGCGGTGGATAAAAGCCTCTGTAGCATTGGGCTGTACCCAGCTGGGCATTAAAAAGGTGCCCATGCGACAGAACAGAAGGCGTGAGTAATGGACGCCCAATATACGAAAGGGGACCATCCAGCGTGGCGTCCGGAAGAGGTGGTGTACCTCGCTGGCGTGGTCTACCGCAAAGGCCGCCATATCTAGCGCGCTTTTGCCGAAGCCAGCAACCAGCACTTTTTTTCCGGCAAAAACACTGAGGTCAGTAATCTCCCGCTCGGTGACAATATCCCCTTGGAAGTCGTCTTGGCCGGGAAACTTTGGGGAGCGCTTGCCACTTGAATACTGGCCAATGGAGAGCACGACGAAGTCAAAATCCTGCTGCCCGGTGTCGCCATCGTTCTGATAGTGGAGGCGCCAGCCACAGCCACCTGCTGTCTCTTCCAGTTTTGTGACTTCGTGGTCTAACTTGACGGGAAGATCGAGCTGATCAATCGCGTCATTGAGGTGCTGTTGCACCTGTGCGCTGGTTGGATGCAAGTCTGGCTTTGGGCTCCAGGGGACATCCATCAGGTGGTATTGATCCCGAGTGTTCTGCAATCTGACGCCCGGATAACCCATGGCCCAGACACCGCCGATCCTGCTGGACTTTTCATAAACCTGAACATCGTGGCCAGTTTTGCGAAGCGACTGTGCCGCTGCAATGCCAGAAATTCCCGCCCCGATGATTGCGATTCGCACTGATAACGCCCCCGTGTAATAGCTCGTTACGATTTCAGCTCATAGTGAGCAGGTTCACGCGAGTCGCTTTTGTTTGCAGCTCGCACTTTACCGCTGTCATTTTGAGCGGCCACTTTTCCATACGCTACCGTATGGAAAATAAATCGGTTGGGACTCGATGTCAACTCTGAGCAGAAATCAGAAAAATTGGGTGCCATAGAGATAGAGGGAGGCGTTCTTTAACCGACTGTGAACAAGCCCTCGCAATCGGTAGGGCTGTCGCGACAGCTCAAGATTCAGAGCATGAAAGGCGAGGTATGGCCAAGGAGACCTGACACCGGAATCTTTAAACTGGCGATTCCGGTGTGGATGATGGCGGTGCGCAACGCTCCCTCGAGAGCAGCGGTTTTCGACTAAAGAAGCGTCCCGCCGGCTGCAACAAATTCTGAAGCGTTTACGTAACGGGCTGCGTCACTCGCAAGAAAAGCCACCACCTCGCCAATATCCTCAACCGTGCCAATTTCAGTGAAAGGATTGTTCTTTTGCCAATCTGCGAGTAACTGCTCAGCGCCTTCTGCGGCTGTGAGGTTCCTAAAATTCGGTGTTTCGATTGGGCCTGGGTGAACGGTGTTGCACCTGACATTCGCGTTCGTCTCCAAAAAATGTTGGGCAACACACTTGCTGAACATCGTCATGCCCGCTTTGGCTGAACAGTAGCCCGAGAACATTGCCCAAGCACGATTGGCGTTGGTTGAAGAAATATTGATTATCGAGCCGCCACCATCCGCTTGCAGCATGGTCCCAGTCGCTTTGCAGCCTAAGAATACAGAGTCCATGTTAAGCGCCATAATGTTGCGCCATTCTTCAAAGGTGAGTTGGTCCAAATTACCGAAACCGCCCCCGCCCGCGTTATTAACCAGAATGTCAAGGCGGCCTGGGGTGCTGTTGAGCTCGATAACAAGATTGTTCCAGCTCTCTGGATCAGTCACATCCAACAAAACAAAGCTGGCGTTCTCGCCGAGCTCCGCAGCAAGAGCGCTTCCTTTTTCGTCTTGTACATCCGCAATAACCACGTGAGCACCGCAACCCCAAAGGGTTCGGACAATACCCTCGCCGATTCCATCCGCTCCGCCGGTAACAACGGCGACCTTGTTAGAGAGATCATTATTTGGCATGGGTAGTATGCGCTGTTGCGCTCCTCTTTTGATTGACTGTTTGGCTACGGGATGTCGGAAATCAAGTTAAGCCCTCTGATACTATGGCCGCTCAAAATGCACGTGCTCGCGCAGGCGATTTTGGTCGGGTGGCGTCACTGCTTTGCTGCCTTCCCATACGTATGCGTATGGAAGTTAGGAGGTCTGGCCATTGATGTCAACTCGAGTTATCACAAAGCCCAAGAAATCAGTGATTGATAGACAGTCCAAAGAGTCATGGCTGAATGCTGCGCTGAAAGCGCTGGCTAGCGGCGGGATTGACAAGGTTAGAGTTGAGTCGCTAGCTAAAAATCTAGGCGTTACTAAAGGAAGCTTCTACTGGCACTTCAAAGATCGAGAGCAGTTCTTGGACGAGTTGCTCAATTTTTGGGCTGAGCAGAGCACCCAGACGGTTATCGCCAATCCCGACTATCCGACAGATTCAAGAGCAAGAGTCAGGGCGGTTGCTGAGGATATTGTGCGCCGTGATCTTGGGGGGATGG
>PAYV01000017.1 GCA_002715305.1 Rickettsiales bacterium
TTCTATATTTTAATAGCTTTAATTTTTTTTTATTTTTGGACTAAATTTTGTAATATCTTTTTTTTAATTTTTCTTATCATCTCATTTCTTCATTTTGGAATTGACGATAAGTTATCCTCTGGGAATCTATTTAATAACGTCTCTGAAATTTTAATTAGAGGAGGAATAATAATTCTAGTACCAATAGAATTTCATTTCTCTAAAACAGAAGTCATTTTTAACATACTTCTTGCAAGTGAAGAATTTTTAAATAACCTAAAATTTTTTACCTCTAGGCTTTATATCTTATTATTTTTTTTATTTACATTTTGGTTGGGATATAATTTATTTCTCAAAGGGTTAATTTTTTTTAAAGATAAAATCTTATTTGAAATAATAGCTCTATATTTTTGTTTTTATTATTTTGAACCATTAATATCTTTTTTTACATATTTTTGTTTTCTACATTCAATTAGACATATAAAGCATGAAATGAAAAAGTTAAATCTAAATTTCAATACATTTTTTAAAAAAACAATACCTTTTACTTTGTTAACGATAAGTTTTTTCATACTAGTTTATTTATTCTTTCAAAATATTAATCCAACTGAATTAATGTTCTCATACATTCTTGTTGGACTAGCTTCTTTAACCATTCCTCATATTATTTTAGTAAACTTTCTTAAAGAACATTGATTTTAGGAAGGGTATTATTGTTTAAAATATTCTTAAACCATTTATTTTGAATAATTTTATTATTTGAATCTATATTTTTCGGAAGTATATATTTTTCAGTATCATCTAAATTAATAGTTCTAGTTTCAATATTAAGTCTGGAATTTTCCCCCACATTACTTCCATGTAAATGGTTTCCTGAAAAACATAGTACTTCTCCAAATTTCATATTAACTGGAATCTTATATTTTTTATCAATTTCATAAATAGTAGAAGGAACTGACGGATAATTGGGTATTAATTTATGTTTTTTATAATTCCAAGTAGAGCTATTATTTAATATTTTTTTTTTAAAATAATAAGGAGCCAGGTATATTGAATTTTCTTTATCCACATCATGTAAAGGTATCCACCAATTAATTTGCTGATAAATATTTGAAGCCCATGTATCACGATGAGATCCTACTGGTTTTAATGATCCAAGGCTTTTTGATTTATGTCTAGGACTATGTCTCAAACATATCGAGTCAATATATAGATCATTCAGTTTAAATTCTAATTTACTGAACAATCTACAGAAAATATATTTGATTAATTTACATTCTTTAACTAATTCTTGAAGTTTTAAAAAATCATCATTTAATTGAGACGAATTAGTTTTTAAGTCGTTTAAAAAATAATTTAATGACTTTTTTAAGGCGTATGAAAAGTACAAATCAATAACATTTTTAATATCTATTATTTCATTTAAACCAGAAAACAAAATAATTTCACCTTTATATATTTTTTTTTTTAAATTATTAGGACTGGATAATTTTGAAATATCAATTTTATGAATGCTTTTTGATTTATTTTTATTCATATGTAATTATATAATTAAAAAAAAAAATTAAAATGAAATATCTTGATGAAAAAAATGTTTTGCAACTTCTTAATAGGAGTGAGATTAAACATAGTATTGTGATAAGTGACCCAAGTATAAAAGATTGTCCAATGGTTTACGTAAGTAAAGAATTCTGCGAACAAACTGGGTATAAGATGGAAGATGTTCTTGGAAAGAATTGCAGATTTCTTCAAGGGCCAGAAACTGATCCAAACGATATAGAACAAATTAGATTGGCAATCAGATTAAAAAAAAAAATTACAATAGATATTTTAAATTATAAAAGAAATGGCGAAAAGTTTTGGAATAGACTTAGAATCATGCCAATATTTGACGAAAAAAAAAAGTTAATCTATTTTGCTGGTGAACAAAACCCAATATCTATTGAATCAGTTAGACGATATTCATTTGGAAAAATCATTGATTAGAATCATTGTATTTATATTGTAAATCTAAGTATGACCCCCCCTCACATTGAAGTACGTTTTCAGGACCTCTATTTCCATTTTTTCTTTTTTGAGATATAAGAAACAAATTTTGATAATACAAAGCTTGTCTTTCTTGAAGTGTCCACATTGTTTGTTCATCAAGATCGATTTTAAAATCTCTATTTTTTTGGTAGTGATGAATAAGCTCGTGAAGTATTATTGACTGATCACAAATATCACCAACTGGATCTAATTTATCTAGGTAAAAAATACCACTGTCTTTGACATAATATGCTTTCACTTTACAATTTTTTTCTGAAAAACAGGCCTTTTTAGACATTTCATTTTTTGTTAAAACATAGAAACTTGGATTACTAACTTTTTTTTCAAATTCAGTATTTTCAATTATCCAAGAAGTCAAAAAAATCAAAAGTTTTTCGGTTATCACTTTAATCTATCCTAATTTCTCTAACAAATTTTCCGTTTTTCAAATTATAAACCTTAATTATTCTATGATTAGATTCAAGGTTTTTTAAACTTAAATATAGTTCTTTTTTATTAATTTCAAAGTTTAAAATTTCATAATTTTTATTTATCGAAGGATTAAGTGAAATAACTGAATTTAGTGATATTTCTTTATTTTTATATTTTGAAAATATAGCAACTATTGTAAAACTTAATAAAATAAAAATTAATATACCAAGAATAATAACTGTTGATTTAAGGATTTTATTCATTGAGTAAAAATTATATTATTTTATCTGTAAGTAGCAATGATTTAGGAAAAAGAATTGATGTTTTCTTATCTTTAAAAATTGAGAATTTTTCTAGAAGCAAGTTACAAAAACTTATCGAAACAAAAAATGTAAAATTCAATAATGATGTTGTATTAGATAGATCCTTGAAGTTAAACAAGGTTGGTAAAATAGAAATAATAATACCTAGACCTAGAGAGATAAAGTTAAAACCTCAAAATTTAGAGCTTAAAATAGTTTTTGAAGATAAGTATTTAATTTTAGTTGATAAACCTCCAGGAATGGTTGTCCATCCTGGGGCTGGCATTAATGACTATACTCTTGTAAACGGTCTACTTTTTCATTGTAAAGATAATTTGTCAGGTATTAATGGTGAACTAAGACCTGGAATTGTCCATAGACTTGATAAAATGACAAGTGGAATAATATTAGTTGCAAAGGATGACTTTACTCATAACAATCTATCTCGACAATTCAAAGAAAGAAAAATAAATAAAAATTATAAAGCAATTGTTTGGAATAAATTACCAAAGCTCGTGGGAAAAATTAGTACAAATATTGAAAGATCAAAAAAAAATAGAAAAAATATGTCCGTAACTGATGATACAAGAGGAAAAGAAGCAGTTACCTGCTATGAGCTTTTAGATCAATTTCAGATAAAAAACACAATTATTAGTTATGTTAATTGTCAAATTTTAACAGGTAGAACGCATCAAATTAGGGTTCACATGGAATATCTTGGAAATTCTATAATTGGTGATTCAAAATATAAAAAAAATTCACCTAAAAATCAGTTTCAACAGGAAATAACAGATTATATAAGTCAGAAGTTCTCAACAAAAAATAGGCATGCTCTTCATGCAGCTTCATTGAGTTTTATTCATCCACATACAAGAAAAACTCTTATATTTGAGTCAAATTTGCCGGATGATATGTTATATTTATTAAAATTATTAAAGAAAACAAAAAAAAATAGCTAATTTTTAATTTTTTTTTAATATTTAAGGTACTTTAAGTAATTGATTTAATTTGGTTTTTTCTAAAATATGAACAAAATATAATTTTTTGTTCATCCTGCGTTCATTTTTTTGTTGAAATTAGTTTTTTATTTATTATTATAATTTATTATGAATATCAAAAACAACCTTTACAAATCTTTATCCAGCAATGATATAACAAAGTACTTTGCTGATATCAGAAAATTCCCACTTCTTTCAAAGGAAGAAGAATCCCGATTAGCAAAAAAATGGATTAAGGAGCAATGTCTCGAGGCCGCACATGCATTAGTTAATGCTCATCTAAGACTTGTAGTTAAAATTGCTATGAAATTTAGAGGTTACGGTCTCCCTTTGAATGAATTAATATCAGAGGGAAACATTGGTATGATTCAATCACTTAAAAGATTTGATCCTAAGAAAGGGTTTAGATTATCAACATATGCAATGTGGTGGATTAGAGCATCTATACAGGAATATATTTTACACTCTTGGTCCCTTGTAAAAATTGGTACAACTGCAGCGCAAAAAAAACTTTTTTTTAACTTAAGATCTTTAAAGGGTAAGTTAAAAGCTCTCGAAGATGGAGATCTTCAACCTGAATTAGTCACTGAGATTGCAGACAGATTAGATGTTTCTGAAAATGACGTTATTGATATGAATAGAAGAATGTCTGGACACGACCATTCACTCAATAACCCCTATTCTCTTGAAAGTGATGAAGAATGGATTAATGGAATACCAGACGATCGAGATAATCATGAAAATCAAATAATTAAAAACGATGAATTAAATAAACGAAAAGAATTATTATCGTTAGCTCTTAAAGACCTAGATGAAAGAGAAAGAAGAATTATTACTCACCGCAGACTTGTAGACGACCCTATGACTCTAGATGAACTTAGTAAAAAATTTGGAATTTCTCGAGAAAGGGTAAGACAGGTCGAAGTTAAAGCCTTTGAAAAACTTAGAAAAGTAGTTAAAAATATTAACTACAAAAACAAGGGTCTTAACCAATAAACGGATTTTTTACAACTATAGTATCTTCTCGTTTTGGACTTGTTGACAGCATCACAACAGGAACCCCAATAAGTTCCTCAATTCTTCTGACGTACTTAATTGCTAAAGCAGGTAGTTCTGACCAAGATTTTGCTCCTTGTGTATTTTCCATCCAACCTTTATGCTTTTCATATATAGGCTGCACCTCATTTTGCTCAAAATCAAGGTTGGGAAAATAATCTATTTTCTTACCTTTTAGTTTATAACCAACACAAATTTGAATTTCTTCAAAATTATCTAGCACATCTAGTTTGGTAAGTGCAATACCGTCAGCACCTGAAATTTCCAGTGACTGTTTAACAATTATTGAATCAAACCATCCACATCTTCTTTGTCTTCCAGTTACTGTTCCAAATTCATTACCAATCTTTCCAAGTTTTACTCCTATATTATTATCAAGTTCTGAAGGAAACGGACCACTGCCAACTCTGGTAGTATAGGCTTTTACAATACCTAAAATAAAACCTAATTGTTTTATAGATATTCCAGTACCTGTTGAAGCTGAACTAGGCAATGTATTAGATGACGTAACAAATGGATACGTACCATGGTCTACATCCAATAAGATTCCTTGAGCACCCTCAAAAAGAACTTTTTGCCCAGATAATTTAGCTTTAGAGAAAATTGGATTAATTCTTTGCACAAACTTCAAAATCTCAAATCTGTAGGATTCAATTTCACTCAGTATTTCTTTTTCTTCAATAGTTTTAGCGCCAAGTCCTAATAAAATTGTATTATGATAAGCTAAAATATTTTTAACCTTATTTTTTAGATTTTCCTTATTTCTTAAATCCCCAAGTCTTATAGCTCTNCTCCCAACCTTATCTTCNTATGCAGGACCAATTCCTCTTCCNGTGGTACCAATTTTATTAGGTCCTTTTAATTTTTCTCTTATTGAATCAATATTTTTGTGAAAGCTAAAAATGATTGAGGCATTTTCTGATATGACCAAATCTCTGTTTGAAACATTTATACCAACTTTTTTGAGGCTTCCGATTTCATCTAATAATGCTTGAGGGTTTACAACAACTCCATTACCTATAACCGATTTTTTCTTTCTTATGATCCCTGAGGGAAGTAAACTTAATGCTATTTTTTTTTTGTTTACTACTATTGTATGTCCTGCATTATTACCTCCCTGAAATCTAGCAACAATATCTGCTTGATTGGAAAGCCAGTCAACAATTTTTCCTTTTCCTTCATCTCCCCATTGTGATCNAATTACGGTTACATTTCCCATTATTTTTCTGTTTTAAAAATTTTGTGATTATTGAAAATAAATGAACATTTATTTTTTCTAGCTAGATTAAATAGAGATTTTTCTTTGTAGTTTCGAATTGCTCTTATCACTGTATACCCTNAGGAAATTAACTTCTGTTTTTCTTTATCAAGAATATCATAAGGGACAAAAATTCTCTTTTTTTTATTTAATTTAACATTCGATTCTAAAACTAAGTTTTCTAAAAAGCCGGAAAAACCAATGCAATTTTCTTGATAAATACAGTACTTACCTCCTGAAAACAATTCTTTAAAGTTTGATGAATAAATTTTAAAGGTTATTCCAGAATGATATTCTGATTCATCGATCTCTAAAGGGTCAATTAAAATTTTTATATCTGAAAATTCTTTTTTTAGCTTNGTTATTATTTTTGTAAAATTATCAATTTCATTCTTTGTNTTACTCGGAAACTTAAATTTTTTTATTTTTTTTAAGTTGATTTCTACCTCACCAACACTAGACAAAAGCATGGATGAAATATTCATTAATTCATTAGAAATTTTATCTAGATTAGTAAGATTTTTGTTTTTGAATTTTTCTTTCATTAATTTTAATTGTTTTTTATCTAAATTAAAATCTTTTGCTAACGCAGAAACTAAGGTTGGAATACTAAAGCTTATAAAAAAATTTTTAATTTTAAGTTTAACTAAAATATCAATTATTAATTTAGTTAATTCATTTTCACATGAATGATTTTTAACACCTATTATCTCTGCTCCAATTTGTGTAGCTTGTCTTGACATATTTAAGCTATTATTTTTAACTTTTAAAGTTTCTCCTGAATAAATCAATCGAAGTGGTCTTGTCTCATTTTTCAATGTTCCGCAGGATATTCTTGCAACTTGCAATGTGATATCACTTCTCAATCCCATCATCTTTTGNGATATAGGATCTAANAATCGAAATGAATTAATATTTTCTCTTTCTTTATTTAAAAAAAACAGGGAATCTTCAAATTCTAATAAAGGTGGTTTGACNAGTGAAAACCCGTTCATTTCCATAATTTCAATGAAAATTGAATTAACTTTATACTCTTTGTCAGCCATTCCAGGCAAACTGTCTCTAAATCCCTCTGGTAATAATTGTCTTTCTAATTTATTTTGCATATTTATAAAAACACCAATCTAGCCAATTTGTTAAACTTATTAAATCTTTTTTTTTTATTGTTGGACCTGTCCAAATTCGTATACCAGGTTTTGTTCCTCTATAATTTTTTATATCAAATGCCACTCTTTCTTTAATTAAATAATTGTACAAGTTATCGTAATTAAATTTACTTCTGAAAACTAAATATGCTGGAGTTAATGCCCTATAATTTTTATCTTTTACAAAATAACTTAAATATTTATTATCCTTAACCCAATTTTCAATAATCAACTTATTTTCAATACAAATTTTATTATTTCCTAATAATCCACCTCTTTTTTCATAAAGATCTAGGCACAAGGAAAAATCTGAAACTGATAACAAAGATGGAGTATTAATAAAGTTTTTAAAATTTCTAATATCAAGAATTTTAGGTATTAATCTTTTTACTTTTTTTAATCTTCTAAATGCCTCTGGACTCAAGACAACCATTCCATGCTGAGATTCTGATCCTAGTGCCTTTTGCCAAGAAAAAACAGAGATATCTATTTTTTTCCACGGTATATGATAAATAAATGCTGCAGAAGTGATATCAGCAATTACTAGTCCTGAATGATCATCTGGGATAAAATTAATATCAGAAATTGTCATACCATGAGTAGTACCTGTCCAAACAAAAATAATATCGTTTTTTTTTGATATATTTTGCAAATTGGGAAGTTTACCATTCATTGATTTTCTACAATCTATATCTAAGTTTAATTTTTCTATTTCTTTATGCCAGTTTGAACCCCATTCATCATAAACAATAGAGGTTATATTTCTTGGTCCTAAAATTGACCAAAATACAGCATCCATTGCACCAGTACATGAACCTGGAACAATAAAAATTTTATAATCTTTTGGTATTCTTAAAATTTTTTTTGTTTTTTCTAAAATTTTTTCAATATATTCTAGAACATCATTAGATCGATGATATCTTCCTAAAAACCTTTCTCTTATTATCTTTAATTTCCATCCACTTGGTTTCCTAGTTGGTCCAGATGAAAAAAAAGGATTACTAGGTTTTTTTATTGGCTTTTTCATATATTAAAAATTATCGGAAATGAAATTATAAATGCGATCCAACATATTATAGTAAGTGGTAAACCAAATTTTATGAAATCAATAAATTTATAATGCCCTGGACCCATTACTAAAAGATTTGTCTGATATGCAAGAGGAGTTATAAATGATGTGTTTACAGCAAAAATTAGAGCTATGGCAAAAATCTTTGGGTCTATTCCTAATTTGATTGCCAAATCAACTGCTATTGGAGTAAAAAGGACAGCACAAGCATTATTTGAAATAAAGTTTGTGGTAATCGAAACTAATATGAAAAAACATGAAATGATCATGAGTGGTGAAGAATTTTCAAGCAAACTAATCATATAATCAGACACATATGTTGCAGTTCCAGTAATTTGTATCATATTACCTAAAGCCAGAGAGGTCACAATTAATAGTAATAAATTATTATCGACATTCCTTATAGTTTCTCTAATTGAAAGAACTTTAAATAAAATCATTGACACAACTCCTAACAAAGATGCAACAACTAATGGAAAAATTTCTAGTGCACCCAAAAGAATTACTGTCAAAAAAACATATAATGATTTATTAGCTAAATCTTTTTGAAAAATTTGAGAGGTAGCCCATTCCAGGGGTAAAATATCGCTTTGATTTCTTAAATTTTTGATTGATTCTTTTGAGCCTTGAATTAACAAAATATCTCCGGTCTCAAGAGGAAGTTCAGTTATGTGTCTTGTTATAATTTGAGATTTTCTTTGAAGACCTATAACAATACAATTATACCTATATCTAAAACTAACATTTTCAATAGTATTTCCTACTAAGCTTGAAGACGGAGTTATCATTGCTTCAGCAATAATATGACTTTTTTCACCATCTTGATTTTCATCCAAATCATAATCTGAATTAATAGATGCAATATTTTTTGATAAAATTTCTGTTAAGGCTTCTCTGGTTGTTGAAATCACTAAAAGATCGCCCTCTTCTAAAACAAAATTGTCAAAAGGACCATGTTCTGCATGCTCGCCCCTTTGAATCATAAGTACTTTTATCTGTTCTAACCCTTCAAACTTTCCTTGTTTTGAAACCTGTCCAACAAGATTTGAATTCTTATTTAAAAAGATTTGTGTAATAAAATTGTTATCTGAATCTTCAATTAATTTATTTGTCATTGGTGACCTATCGGTAAGAAGAAACCTAGAAAAAAGAATAATAAAAATAAATCCAGAAAATGCAATTACTAAACCTGGTAGAGTAATATCAAAAAATCCAATCTCAACATTTGCGTATGTTTTAAGTGAGTTTGACACAAGAAGATTAGTGCTAGATCCAATTAAAGTTGTCATACCACCTAAAATTGCAACAAAACTTAAAGGCATCATAAATTTTCCAACAGAAATATCTAGGTTCTTTATAACACCTTGTATAATTGGTATAAAAATTATCACTACTGGTGTGTTATTTAAAAAAGCACTCAAAAAAAGAACAATAATTAAGCACAAAATAATTACTAATTTAGGATTTTTAGGAAAAAAATTTAAAAATTTTGATACAAGATTGTCGAGAACTCTTGTTCTCACAACTCCTTGACCTAATATCAAGAGTGAAATTACTGTTATTAGTGATGTATTACTAAAACCGCTTAAGATCATTTGTGGACCAAGCATATTATCACCATTTTCATCTCTAAACGGAAAGATTGAAAAAAACAATAACAAGAAAGTAAGAATAATAATTGACTTAAATAAAATAGAAAATTTATCTATTGCATAAAAAATCATGCTTAGAAAAACTATTATCAAGCTAAAGAAAACAAAGCTATTTTGATCAAAATCAAACATAAGTTCTTAAAAATTCAAATAAATCTATTTTTTGTAAAATAATCTAACTATAATAACTATATAAATTAATAATTTAAGTAAGTTAAAATATCTACAAAATGTTAAAAAAAATAGAACCATCAAAAAAAACATCCTTTAACAAGAAAAGTAGGATGTTTTTTAAAAGTTTTCCTAAGTCTAGTAAAATCTATGTTAATGGAAAAATCTATAAGAACTTGAAGGTAGGTATGAGAAATATTGCTTTAGATGATAAAGAATATAAAAATTTGACAGTTTATGATACATCTGGGTTTTATTCTGATCCAAATTTCACACATAATTATAATAGAGGTCTTAAAAACATTCGTTATAATTGGTTATCAAAGCGTGACGGAATTTCAAAAATAAGAAGAACAGATCTAAAATATTTAGAGAAATGTGACAAAAACGTTGATATTTTTCCTAATAATTCAACAAAAATTTTGAGAAAAGGTAAAAATAATGAAATTACCCAACTCTATTATGCAAGAAATAATGTTATTACAGAGGAAATGGAATATTGTGCAATAAGAGAGAATGAGGGCAGAGAAAAAATTTTAGGAAAAAAATTTTCAAAAAATGACCTTGTAACCCCTGAGTTTGTCCGAAATGAAATTGCTCAATGCAGGGCAATTATTCCGTCTAATATCAATCACGGCGAACTTGAACCAATGATTATTGGTAAAAATTTTTTAGTAAAAATTAACGCAAATATCGGTAATTCAGCAATTCTGTCAGATGTTTATGATGAAATTGAAAAACTTGTTTGGGCTATCAGATGGGGTAGTGATACCGTAATGGATTTATCAACAGGGAAAAATATTCATGAAATTAGGGAATGGATAATAAGAAATTCTCCCGTACCTATTGGAACTGTTCCAATATATCAAGCTTTAGAGAAAGTTGGTGGTGTGGCCGAAGATCTCAATTGGGATATTTTTAGAGAAACTCTAATAGAACAAGCAGAACAAGGAGTTGATTACTTTACAATACATGCTGGTGTAAGACTTCATTACATTCCATTAACTGCTGAAAGACTTACTGGAATAGTATCCAGGGGAGGTTCGATAATAGCAAAATGGTGTCTTGCCCATCATAAAGAAAACTTTCTTTACTCACATTTCGAGGATATTTGTGAAATTATGAAGGCTTATGATGTAAGTTTTTCTCTTGGTGATGGTTTAAGGCCTGGATCCATTAATGATGCTAATGATAAATCTCAATTTTCTGAATTAGAAACCTTAGGAGAACTCTCGGATATTGCATGGAAGCATAATGTTCAGGTTATGATAGAAGGACCTGGTCATGTTCCAATGCAACTAATTAAAGAAAATATGGTTAAACAAGAAAAACATTGTAAGAATGCCCCTTTTTACACACTTGGTCCACTGACAACAGACATAGCACCTGGGTACGACCATATTACTAGTGCAATTGGTGCTGCAATGATTGGATGGTATGGGACTTCAATGCTTTGCTACGTTACTCCTAAAGAACATCTTGGCCTTCCTGATAGAGATGATGTAAGAATTGGTGTTGTAACCTATAAAATTGCTGCCCATGCAGCAGATCTTGCTCGAGGGAATAAAGGAGCTTACTATAGAGATTATCTTCTTTCTAAAGCAAGATTTGAATTTAGATGGAGAGATCAATTTAATTTATCATTAGACCCGGAAACTGCAGAAAATTTTCATGACCAAACTCTACCAGCAGAGGGTGCTAAGTTAGCTCACTTTTGCTCTATGTGTGGACCAAAGTTTTGTTCAATGAAAATTTCTCAAGAAATTAGAAACGAATCAAAAAAAGGGAAAGAAGAAATGGCTCAAAAATTTAAAGAATTAGGAAGCGAAATTTATCTTAAAAAAGACAAATAAAAAAATTAAGATATTGGTCCATAACCTATACCTAGGCTTGGTGAATTTAATATAGTTTTCTTTATATATTGTTTAGCCAATCTAATGGATTCTTCAATAGTTTCTCCATTAGCAAGATATATTGTTAGAGCAGTAGAAAATGAACATCCTGATCCATGTGTTTTATTAGATTTAACTTTTTTTAATTTAAATTCTTTAATCCCTTTTTTTGATATTAACAAATCATTTGAGTAATTTTCATTATCTTCTCCACCAGTTAAAATTATTGGGATTTTAAATTTTTTATAGAGAACCGAAAGAATTTCTTTTTTTGAAAAATTTTTATTATAAGAATTGGATAATAGTAATTTGGCTTCGTTCAAATTTGGTGTTAAAAAATTTGCTATTTTTGAAAGTGAGAAATACATATTTACAAAATCTTTCTTGTTCATAAATTTTTTTCCATTTGTGGATTGATAAATAGGATCAATAACAATTGGTACATTTAAAATCGAAAGAATTTTTTTTAATGGATTTACTAATTTATAATCTGTTAACAAACCAATTTTTACTCCATTTATATTATACTCTTCTTTAACCATTTCTATCTGTGATAAAACAACACTAACAGGTATTGGAAAAACTTTTGAAACTTTTTGTGAATTTTGAGATGTAATACATGTTAAAGTAGTTAGGCAGTAAGCATTAAGATATTTAGCAGTTTTTATGTCAGCTTGAATTCCTGCACCTGATGAATTGTCACTTCCAGCAATTGAGAGAATAACTAAAGGTTTTTTTTTAGGAATTATCAATTTTCTCAATAGTTTTTTTAACATCTTTGATTATAAAATCTAATTGATTTACATTACTGCATTGTACCATAAACCTTAACAAATTCTCTGTACCAGATTTCCTTAATAATATATCTGTAACAAATTTTTTGTTTTCCTTAAATTGAGTAATTTTTTTTTGTAAAACTTTATTTCCAATAATTTTCTCAGTTTTATTTTTTAATTCAAAATTAATGAGTTTTTGAGGGGTTTTTTTGAATTGATTGCTGATCTCAGACATTTTGCATCCTCTTTCTTTTATTATAGACAAAAGATATAAAGCAGTTAGAATCCCGTCACCAGAAAATCCATTATCAGAAAAAATTATATGACCTGATTGCTCTCCACCTAGAGCTGCACCAATTTCTTTCATCTTTTCAATGACATATCTGTCACCAACTGAAGTCAGATACAGCTTGACTCCAATTCTTTTAAGATAGTTTCTAAAACCTAGATTAGACATTAATGTAGAAACTACACAGTTTTTTTTTAATAATTTACAAAAATTTAAATAATTTACTATTGAGAGAAGAATATCGTCTCCATTCAATATTTGGCCTTTTTCATCGGAAACTAAAACTCTATCTGCATCGCCATCAAAAGCTAAACCAATATCTGCACGATTCTTTTTTGTAAGTTTTGACAAATTTTCTGGATACATGGCACCACAATCTTTATTAATATTTCTGCCATTTGGATTCGAGGCGAATTCAATAATATTAGCTCCAAGATTTTTAAAAAAATTGGGGGCAATATCACTTAATGATCCATTTGCACAATCTATAAATATCTTTGTATTATTAAGATTTAATTTGTTAGGTAGATTGGTAAATAGAAAATCTTTATAATCATTAATCAATATTTTTTTTTTTGTAAATTTCCCTTTTTTTTGGGTATTTTTAAAATTTATACCAATATTTTTTTCAATTAAGCATTCATCCTTATCTGAAAGTTTCTCGCCATTACTATTAAAAATTTTTATTCCATTATCTTGATATTGATTATGAGAAGCAGAAATCATGATACCTAAATCATATTTATGTTTTTTTGTTGCAAATCCCAAAATTGGAGTTGATACAACCCCAATACTATTACAATTAACTCCCAAGTTTAAAAATGTATCCACTAGTGCTTTTTCAATCATTGAGCCTGATATTCTGGTATCTTTACCAATGATGATTTTTTTTAACTTTTTCTTCTTATAAGCAAAAGTTGCATGTACTAACCTTTCTAAAAAACTTGGTATTATGGGATATTTGTTTGCAATCCCTCTAATACCATCAGTTCCAAAATATTTTTTTTTCATTAATTAACAATTTTTTCAAAAACTTTTATAGATTGAACAATTTCTGAAACATCATG
Organism: Rickettsiales bacterium; assembly: GCA_002715305.1. Lineage (GTDB taxonomy): Bacteria > Pseudomonadota > Alphaproteobacteria > Methylaequorales > Methylaequoraceae. The sequence continues at coordinate 14,115 of PAYV01000017.1, forward strand.
AACTCTATGAATCTGTATACCCTGTCTCATACCCAAAATTGTTGAAGTAATTGTACCAGCTAAGCGATTTTTCGGATTATTTTCTTTGTGAATTGAAGAAATGAATCTCTTCCTTGAAACACCTAACATGATAGGACAGCCAAGAGTATGAAATAGTGATAAATTTTTTAATATTTCTAAATTTTGTTCATAATTTTTGCCAAATCCAATGCCTGGATCAACTATTATATTGCTTCTTTTAATTCCATTTGATACACAAAAATCAATTCTTTCTTCTAAAAAATCATAAACATCAAACAACACATTTTGATAAATATTTTTTTTCATCATATTTTGAGGGTTTCCTGGCATATGCATAAGTACCACAGGTATTTGATAACGTTTGATTATTTCTACACTTTTTTTATCATTCAATAAAGCGCTAACATCATTTATTATTTTGGCTCCAGATAATATTCCTAATTCCATTGTAGAAGAGTTTCTAGTATCTAGAGAAATATTAATTTTATTATGGTAAAGAGACTGAAGTATTGGAAGAATTCTCATACTTTCAACATCATCGCTAACCTTAGTTGCGCCTGGTCTTGTAGATTCACCACCTACATCAATAAAATCAGCACCTAATTTCACCATTTTTTTTGAATGTTCTAAGGCATTCTTTAAAGCAAGGTTTTCACCTCCGTCTGAGAAACTATCAGGAGTAACATTTAAAATGCCAAATATTAAAAAATCACTTTTTTGTTGTTTCTTAATCTTTAGAAGCAAATCTCTTTTAGAAATTACATAATCAAATTTTTCTTTTAATTTAGTGGATGCTTTTTTTTCGATGTATTTATAAAAATCTCTTATCGTAAAATATTTATTAATAGATTTCTTTTTATTTATTTTCTCAATGACTTCAAAACCAGTAAAAAAAGAATTTCCTATTTTAACAGAATCATAAGTCTTCTCAAGTTGAGAACCACGTTCATTATTTACAAAACCAATTGGATTAAGGTAATATTTATTTCGGAAAGTTTGCAAAAAAAATTACGTGGTAGCAGGATTTGGATTTAAACCTAATTTCTTTTTACCAATATTTTTTTTCCCAATTGGCAAAGAGGTCTTTTTGTCACCAGAATTATTTTTTGGTTGCTTGGTTTGCTTTATTTTACCATTTTTTATCAAGTCTTTAACCTCATCACCCGAAAGAGTTTCATACTCAAGAAGCGCATCAGCTAAACTATGCAAGTGTTTAATATTCTTTTTTAAAACTTTCTTTGCATGGGATTCCGCAGTATCGATTAATTTTCTAATCTCCTGATCTATTATTTTAGCAGTTTCTTCAGACATACTTTTACGCTGAGTCACAGATCTTCCTAAAAAAACATCTTCTTCATTTTCAGAATATCTTAGCGGTCCGAGAATTTCGCTCATACCCCATTCTACAACCATAGCTCGAGCTCTTTGTGTTGCTTGAAGAATATCATTGGAAGCTCCTGAAGTTATATTTTCTTTTCCAAAAATAAGCTCTTCAGCGACTCTACCACCAAAGATCATTGCAAGCTTAGCTTTCATTTCTTTTTTTGATTCAGAATATCTATCTCTCTCCGGAAGATTCATGGTTACACCAAGAGCTCTTCCTCTCGGAATAATCGTTACTTTATGTAATGGATCATTTCCCGGAGTAAAAATACCCACCAGGGCATGGCCAGCTTCGTGATATGCTGTTAGTTCTTTTTCTTTATGTGTCATTACCATTGATCTTCTCTCAGCACCCATAAGAACTTTATCCTTAGCGTCTTCAAATTCAAACATAGTAACTAAACGTTTATTTCGTCTAGCAGCAAGAAGAGCAGCTTCGTTTGATAAATTGGCTAAATCTGCTCCTGAAAAACCTGGTGTTCCTCGAGCGATAACATTAATTTCAACGTCAGGAGCTAGTGGCAACTTACGTGTATGAACTTCAAGAATTTTGTTTCTACCTTGTATGTCTGGGTTTGGGACTACGACTTGTCTATCAAAACGACCTGGCCTTAAAAGAGCGGGATCAAGAACATCTGGCCTGTTAGTAGCTGCGATAAGAATCACTCCTTCAGTA
>PAYV01000018.1 GCA_002715305.1 Rickettsiales bacterium
TAACTCAAAGCTCTGTCTTATTAGATTTATTTTTAAAATTTGGTCTTACTCACGAGCTTAATAATTATATACCCTACTCTTCTTCTAAAGATATTAATATTCGACCTTGGAAACATTGGAATGGAATTGTAAGAGTTCCATTTAATTGGGAGGATGATATAGCCTGTTTAGATGGTTTAGATCGTTCAAATATTCATAAAGATTTACTTAATTTTAACAAATTCAATATTTTCTGTTTTCATCCCATTCATATCTATTTAAANACNAAGAATCTTGANAANGAATANANACCTTCAAAAAANTTCATTAATGATCCAGTCAANCTTAAGAAATTTGAACAAACAAACTATGGATGTAGAAGCTTTCTTCAAGAACTTATAACTTATAACTTATAATTTTTAAAAATTTAAGGTTACTTGAAACTTGCTATTTATTATATNGTTTGTGCGATGTAATGGTGGGTTAGAAATCAAAGATACTGAAATACATTTTACTTTTGATTTGATCACTCGTTCTTCCACATTAGACAAACGGTTTTATTCAACTTATCGATACTTTATTCACTATATTATTTCTGAAAAATTAGACAATGGAATGGATTATAAAGAGCTTGCAGATTGGTTGAATAAAAACGGATAAACCACCGTCAGGGGAAAGATATTCAGAAATGCACACACTCATTACATCCTCAAGAAAAAGAAAATGAGTNATGAGAAACACAATCGTTGGTTTCCCTTGTCACTTACTAATTGTTCTCTAGAAATAACGTATAAGAGGATAGTTAATTCATAAATCTTTCAACGAAACGAGTGTTCTTGATGAATTCAAAACACTTCTCCCACCACCATCGAATTTGTTCTTTATCCTTGTCTTATAACTTATCAAACTAGTCTCTTAGCAATCACAGAAATTCCTGATTCGGTNACATTAAAAACATTCTCTTGTAAATTTAATTTACTCAACCAGTTACGAACTTCCTCAGGGGTTTGCCGCCATGCATATTTTGGATAATACCAATCATAATTTACGAGATTATTGTCATCAAACGATAAAGCATCATTCCAATACAATTTTAAGATATTCCAATACATCCAGCGCTGCAAATTAAAATTTCCTTTCTTAAATCCAAGAAGGTCAAATTCTTCAGGAATATTTATTTCTTGTTTTTTGTAAGACAAATCCTTGGCTAGAGCAGTTAATGGTTCTAATGCTTCCCAAGCATCTTGGGGAGACAGGTTTGTAACTTTCTGACGAATATAACTATCAACAAATTCTCTTACAGGGGGCTTTGTTACATAAACATAAAACATAACATGACCTCCAACTCTTACTTTTTTTGTAATTGATTGGAGCGCTGCAAACGTATCTGGTGTATGGTGTAGAACACCATCTGAAAGCACGACGTCAAAAAAACCATCTTTAAATGGTAATGCCATTAAATCTGCCTGACAAGTTTTAAAACGTCTTGCTAAATCTGGATAGTACTTCGACCACTTAATTTTTAATGCATCCACGCTTGCTGAAATATCCGCACCCCACACTTCTTTGCAATATTTAAGATAATGTTGTTCAGTCTGTCCATTGCCAACGCCAGCATGTAGAACTGTTTTTTCCGAAAAAAAATTTTTTACATCTATATCAGATGAAAAACAAAACCGGTCATAAAAAAATTTCCTAAATAATTTTATATGATCCTCTTCAAATCCCCATTCACTGCGTTTCCATTTAAAACTAAAACAATCGCTAACTTGCTTTTGTCCAGATTCAACCTCACGAACAAAACGCGCTATCCCATCACGCACTGGATATGTCAATTTAGATAATGAACAATACAGTTCACCTGTAGAAATTTGTTCAAGCGGTCCCTGACTATAGGGACAGGTTAATATACTCAATTCACTTTCGTCAAATTCTCTTAATACATAATCTGCAAACATTATTTATCCTGAAATTTTGATAATTAGTTATCATAAATTAAATTTGATTCCTATAAAAAATATNCGGTGATTATGGAGTAATTAATTTTTTTATTGTTATAAAGTTTATTCAAATTTATCACCAATTTTAAAAATATCCTTTGGTTTGTAAGTTTTCCTTTCAAAACTTACTAAATCAATTTNTATAACTGTATCNNAGCATTTAACAATTGCNGATTTANCTTGAAAGCTTACGATTTTNCCCACAGTTGAAATATAAAATTTAGATTTTAAAAAAGTTGCTTTGAGTAAAATTATTTTTTTTCCTTTCCAAAATGTGAATGCTCCACTTGTATAAGGGGGGCAAAGCGCTCTAATATAATTAAATATTAATCTGCTAGACCAATTCCAATTAACAAGACTATCCTTCTCGTATCTTTTGCTTACAAAACTTGCATTTTTATGATTTTGATTCGTAGGCTTTTTACCACTCTCAATTTCTAAAATTATTTGTCCCACCTCTTTTTCAAGCATCTTATCAATTTTATTTCTTATTTCATTTATAGTATCATTGTCAAAAATTTTGATGCTTTTTTGATGAAAAACTGGACCATGGTCTATTTCATTGTCAACCATGTGTAATGTATATCCAACTTTTTTTTCGTCATTTATAATTGACCAGTAAAGTCCATGCATACCTCTAAACTTTGGTAGTAAAGCATAGTGTATATTTAAAAATCTAGCTTTTTTTAAAAATCGACTTTCAATAATTGGAGCATAAGAAACTAATAAAATATCTTTAACCCCAAACTTTATCAATTCTTTGTGATTGACTACTTTTTTAGGGTAATTTAGGGATTTTTCTATATCTATTAAATCACTTTTTTTTTTCTTTGTTACTGGGCCAATGTGAGTTATTGTATGCCCAAATTTAATTAAACTTCTTGCAACAGCTAAACTTTCATTACCAGAACCTAAAAGTGCAATTTTCAATCTTTTTTTCCTAAAATGTTAATATCTTTAATTAATTTTTTATAATATTCTAATTTTACAAGTGGGTTTGTTGGTATATAAAGTAAATTTTTTTCCAGGGTTGCCCCCCATTCAACATAATCTATATNCATTCTAATTTTATCTGATAAAGGGCTGAAAANTCCAGTAAAATAAGGAATTAAGCANTTACCAGGTTTATCTAAAGTAAAATCAGAACTAATATTTTTTTTTATAAATTCATCTCGACACAATCTCCACTTATTGAATAAGTTTATATACCCTAAAAATTTTTTACCTGCCTTAATTCCATTTTTTTTTTGAAAAGATTCTTGATTTGTCATAGGGTTTAAAGTAATTTTTTTTTTTGTTAGAAGAAAGCCGCCCGATTTTGAGGGTATTATTTTTGGTAAAGAGAAAATCAAATAATCACCATTATTCTCAATATCTTCTTTTATAATGTAATCTACAAAAACATGCGCAAAATCTTCGATAATTAACTTACCTTCAGCTTTCCATTTCTTGATATTTCTTGAAATTTTTTCGTTAGTCCAACCAAATTCATAAATTATAATTATAACTTTAGTGTTAGAATTAACTGATCTTGAAATTTTAGAAAAATTAAACGCAGTTAGAGATATGCACGAAGATACGTATGTTCTATTACTTGAAGTTAATATGGCAATTTCTTCATTTTCACTAAATTCTACAGAACTTAGTATTTGTGTTAAAAGCCATTTTGCGTTTGGTCCCCAATAATCATTGAATTTATTAAACCTTATTCTATCTTTTTTATTTGATATAATGAGATTTTCTAAATCTTTAGTTAGAAGTGGCTCCATTAAAATAGGTATTTTCATTTTTTTTCCATGAAATTAGACTTTAGAATAACATAATACTTTTTAGATTTAATTATTTTAATTCTAACTTTAAAGTTTCTCGTAAAACACCAATTGAACCAAAACTCTCTTTAAATAGAAAAACATTTTCCCTAGCTTTCATTTTCCCATCAGTTGACGTACCAAAATCGTAAAACTTAAAATGATTTTTTTTAGCTATTTCTAATCTATTAAAGATTAAAAGACTTAGTGCTTGTTTTTTTCTACCTTCTGAGGTTTGACAAAGATAAAATGAACTTTGAACAAACCTATTACATTTTATTTCAACGACACCTGCTACAGTTTTTTTTCCTAGTTTAGCTGTTGTAATTTGAATACTTTTTGGATAGAGAACTAGAAGTTTCTGAAGTTCTATCATAGAGTGAGTAGGTTTAGCGGAAAACTTTTTATAGTTTTCAAGAAGTATCGGCCAAAAAGATTCTAAACCTGAGTTGTAGCAAATTTCAACTCCATTTTTTTTTGCTTTTTGGATCATATTTTTAGCACGCGTCGTGATTTTAATTTTTCGACTCTGAAGATTAACAACGCTTGATACGTCTCTATTTTCTAATAAAAATCCTTGTTCTAAAAAACAAAAATTTTGAGTTCCACTGTAGCCCCCCTCAAAGAATATATCTGGTNGTGNAGTTANAGTAATNTTTTTNATTTTNTTTTTNTTTAACCATNCTTTAAGNGAANATATTANATTNGTACNGTATTGATANGTTGGGTTTTTAACAAAGATTACTCCACCGTAGGAGCCTCCNTATGGCGATTTTGCTGTTTTGAAATTTTTTTCTAAGGAAATAGTTAGACTCAAAAGAGCAACTGTAGATTCACCTTTATGACAAATTAAATATTTTTCTTCATTTCTAAATTTTTTTCCATGATAACTTAAAAATTTTCTTTCATGAAAAATTGTTCCATTATGGGATCTTTTAATTAATTCATCCCATTTAATAAATTTATCCTTGGATACTTCTTTCCATAAAAATTCTGTCATGATCAAATTAATTATTTAAACAGGTATTTTACAAATTTATAAAATTTCTATATTTTATCATAAAATTATTAGAATAAGTGCATAAACAGTAAAAGTTTTATTAATGATTTTTTAAATTAATTAAAAAGAATTTTATTTAACTTTTTAGTATTTTTAAAATTTCAAAAACTATTTTGTAAAAAAAACATTATAAAACATTTGAAAATTAACAATTGACATAATGTAATTTAATTTAGGTCCTTTCCATTTTTGGTTCTTAATTTCTTCAAGGGATTTTTTAAGAAAATTAATATCAAAAAATTGTTCTAAAAAATCATATGATAACTCATTTAAATATTCATTCCAAACTTTTTTGTCAGATAACCAATCTCCAAATGGTGACGAAAAACCAATTTTTGGTTTAAATATAGATTGTTTCATGTAAAATTTTTTGGCTATGGTTTTTATTATAAACTTACCATTTGAATTATAGTAAATATCATCATCTTGTAACATAAATCTAAGATTAATAATTTCTCTTGTTAAAAAAGGTGGTCTTGTTTCAATACCATTCGACATAAACATTTTATCTAATCTAAGAAGAAGTCCTTGAATTGTGTAGTTTAATGAAAAATTTGATAATTTTTCATGCAAGGTCTTCCCCCAAATTTTTTTTTTATTAAACATTTTATAAAATTCGTCAAAATTTTCTTTTAAATAACTTTTGTTGAATATTTTTTTGACCATTTTCTTACTATTAAAAAAAAATAAATTGTCTGTTAGATTATTTGTAAAATTAAAATCATTCCAATAACCATTAAATATATCATCTACACCTTCTCCGCTTAATAAAACATTGATTTTTTTTTTTAATTTTTTTGCTAATAAAAAATATAATACTGATGAAGCCCCAACAAGTGGTGCTTCATTAAAGTAAATGGCTTGAGGAAAAGATTCTTTTATTTCATTGTTAGTAAAAAGAAACTTTTCATTTTGAACCTTGTATTTTCTTAGAAAATAATCAATTGTTTTTTCTTCTGATCTTGGCTTATAATATTTTATTTTTTTATCGTTAAAGATTATTGAGAATGTAGGAAAGTTTTTATCTTTTAATAATTTATGGCTAATAGAAAGGATCAACCCGGAATCAACTCCTCCACTGAGTAAAAGGCCTGTTTTTCTATCATTAAACCAACAATTTTTAATATTCTTTTTAAATAATTTAAGTATCTCATTCTGTTTATCAATTTCATTGTTAGTTTGTAAATAAGAATTGTTTTTGATAATTCTTTCAAGTTTTATTTTTTTTATATTTTCACAGAAACAACTTAAAAATGTATTAGGCTCTAGAGCTTTCACATCTTTAAAAAAGGTATTTGGAGCAGACACAGATTGAAAACAAAAAAACTCTAATAAAACTCTACTATTTAATTTTTTTTTACTAATGAAAAATAAAATTGGTTTAATTTCAGAGCTAATAATTAAAGTTTCATCAGAATGAAAGTAGTAAACTGGCTTAATACCAGAAAAATCCCTAAACACATTCAATTTTAAATTTAAGTTGTCAAAAATAGCAATTGCATACATTCCGTCGATTTTGTAAAAAAAATCATTACCATACCTTAAATATCCTTTGAGCAATACTTCTGTATCTGAAATTGTAGAGAAGGATTCACCTGAAGATTCCAATTCTTTTTTAAGTTTTTTAAAGTTAAAGATTGCCCCATTAAAAAGTATTATGTATCTTCCACATTTACTTTTAAAAGGTTGATCTGAACCACTTGTACTATCATGAACCCTTAATCTGGATACATTCAAACCAATTTTTTCATTAATAAAAAAATTTGAGGTATTATCAGGTCCTCTATGCTTAAGTAAATCACCCATTTTGAGAAATTGATTTTTATCAATTGTCCTATTTTGATGCACTAAGAATAAAAAGCCACACATTATAGTTTTTTCTTAAATGATGCTGGATTACCAAACCATAATTCTTTTTGTGGAATATTTTTTGTAACAACTGAACCCATACCTACTTTAGAAAAACTTCCAATCTCGACAAAGTCTCTTATCGTAGATCCAGCATTAATTTCAACATTATCTCCAATTTTAACACTTCCACAAATAGTAACATTTGCCATAATAATAACATTATTGCCTATTTCAACATTGTGACCAATGTGTACATTATTGTTAATTTTAACATTATTGTGGATAATCGTGTTTTTAAGATTGCCTCTACATATACTTACATTTGATCCTATAAAGACATTATCACCTATTATAAGCTTTCCGTTATGATGTAATCTTTCAAAACTAATTTTAAAATCAAAGTCAATCTTTTCAAATGAAAATCCCTCTGTTCCAAGAGTTGAACCAGCGTTAATATATATTTTTTTTCCAATTTCTACATTTTCATAAATAACAACATTTTCTTGAATCACAGGTTGCGTTCCAATTTTTTTCGTATAAATGAAATTGTTTTTATTGATATTTTGTACCTTTGAAACTTTTAAACATTTATTAACAAAAAAATAATTTGAAAGTTTAAACATTGTCAATCTAGGATTTTTTGAAATAATAAAAGTTTTATCGTTTATAATTTTTTTAATTTTTGAAATATTTAGATTACAAATTATTATTCTTGATTTGCAATTTTTAAGAAATAGAATTTTATCCTCAATGTTTTTTTCATTTGAAATCCAAATTATAGAATCTTTGTTATCCTCATCCAAACTTTTAATATTTTCAAATACTAAGTATTTTTTTTGTGTGATTATTTTTAGATCAGGGAAAGTTAAATTTAATTTTTTAGTAGATATTTTGATCATTATTCTATTTCATATAACACAAATAAATTAAATTATGTTATTTTTAAATCTTTTTAATATTTAGATAAAAATAAATGAACATTGGTGTTTTTGGAAGAACCAGATATTTGCTTGATTCAGTAGAAAAACTACATAACGAAGGTCATAAAATTAAATTTATTTATACTTGTAAAGCAGAAAAATATTATGACAAAAAAGAAATAGACTTTCAAAAGTTAGCACAAAAAATTGGTTGTAAGTTTTTTTATGGACTTGATATTTCTAAAAACTTAAAATTCATTGAAAAATTAGACGTTGATGTTTGCATTTCATTTAACTGGTTAAACATCATTAAAAAAGAAATTTTAAATAAGTTTAAGTATGGAATACTTAATTTACATGTGGGTGACTTACCTCGATATAAAGGTAATGCCTGCCCTAACTGGGCAATTTTAAATTTTGAAAAAAAAATTGGTATAACACTATTTAAAATGACTGAAGCCCTCGACAGTGGACCCATTATTAAAAAACTTTTTTTTAAGATAAATAAAAAAACCTACATTACCGAGGTTTATAAATGGATTGATAACGTAACACCAAAAATATACTTAGATTCAATAAATAAAATACATAAAATTAAACCAGTACAACAAAATAAAAAAATCAAAACACTTCGATGTTATCCTCGCAAGCCTTTTGACTCAAAAATTAACTGGAATGATACGTCTCTTAATATATTAGCACTCATAAGAGCAAGTTCGTTACCATTTGATGGAGCTTTCACATTTTTAAATGAAAATAAAAATCATAAGGTTAAGATTTTTAAAGCTTCAAAATATAAGGTAAATTTTGAAGCAAATTATATAAACGGACAAGTTTGTTTTTTTAAAAATAATAAAATAATTGTAGGCTGTTCTGATGGTTTTATAATATTGGAGAATTATAAACTAAATAATTTTTCTGAAAAAAAATCATTCAAACTAATATGTCATAGTTTACGTAACAGGTTAACTTGATTAGTTTATGAATATTTCTTTCTCTATTTGCCTTGCCTTTTTTCCTAAAACTAAGCCATCATAAACTTTTTCATATAATTTTGCACAATTTTTTGAGCCAAACCAGTTCAAAGCATAACTTCGGTATTTATTTGTATTAAATATTTTATTTTTTGAAGCAATTACTTGTCTTAGGGTTTTTTCAAAATTTTTTGTATCAGCTGAAATTACTGGGATATTTTTAAATGAATGTAAACCGTATATATTAGCATTTTCATTCTTATTAATATAACAAATAACTGGTTTATTCAACATCAATGCCTCTCTAGTGATAGAACCATATCGTCCAAAAATAATTTGATCAATTACTAAATCAGCTTTCTTCATTACTTCTATAAATTCCTTATTTTTATATTTTTCATCAAGTTTCATCATTTCAATTTCAAAACCTTGACTAATAAGTTTATTTATAGAATTCCTAATTATGTGCGTACCTTTAATATTAATGTTATTTGATGTTCTTTGTGAATAATTTCCTACATGATGTAAAATTTTTAATTTCTTTTTAAAAGAAAAGTTATAATTTTTATCATTCCACTTATCCTCACACAGTGCTTGAGTTAAAGGTTCACGAAAACAATTTTCTGAATTTTGGAAATCTAATGCAGGCATACATTCTGTTGCATATAAATCAACTATCTGATCCCTTTTTTGCCCCCATCTCATATTTTTATAATCTGAACATATTGAAGGATGATTATTCCATATACAACTTTTACAGCATCCATTAGACCATTTGAAAAAAGAACTTTTTGACGTTCCATCTAAACAGCCGCTTGTTGTAAAACCAATTTTAAGACCGTTATTCTTCAAATAAATTAAATCTAAGGGTATAAAATTGTCTTTTTCACAATTTATTCTTAAAACTTTATTAAATAAGGATAGGTTACCAACTCCATAAAAATGAACCATTTGAAATCTTGAAGATATATCAAAAAAGAATTTTTTTACATTTTTTCTGAAAGTTTTAAGATCAGAATGATAAAGGTTTAAATCAGGACCATGGTTAAAAGAATTATTAGGGTCATTTGGAATATCGATTGAAACATTTAGCGCATCCCAACCTCTTTTTCTGAGTTCTCTAGAAAGATATTTAAAGTTATAATAACTATGTCCAAAAAAAAGAACACTTTTTTTTTCAAATCTGACACTGGACAAATTTGTTTCGATGAATTTTTTATTTTTAAAAGAGTAGATTGATTTTAAATTTAAAAAAAAGTTTTTATTAAAAATTAGTTTTGTTAAGAGTAAATTTAAATAAGCAATATAGAAGTCTTTTTCATTACCTTTAATCAGACCTCGATAGTTTAAAAGTATTAACCTCAATAGATTATTATTACTATCATAGCTTGTAATTTTAAATAAAATGTTAATTAAAAATGAGCTTAAAATATTTGTATTCAAAAAGAAAAAACGTAACAAACTTTTTAAAAATAAATAAAAATATTTTATGTAAATAAAGTAGGGCTTATTTAGAAGAAAACTAAGTTTTCTTCTCTGAAATTTGTAGATGTAGTTAATATCAGTATTTTTAATATTTAGATTTTTTGAACCAAAATTTAAAACTTTAAATTTTTTTTCTTTATTATTGACTTCGATATTACAATCAAATTCATTAATAAAGTTTTTTAAACCATATTTTTTATTTTTTGCAATTTGATTGTAAGCTGTTTCAGATATTTTATTAAGGAAGTTATCATCTTTTATTTTTTCCAAAATTTCATTAAAATTTGAAAAATCTTTTTTCAACTCTATGTAATGAAGTCCCGGTTTTAGAATTCCACTGTATGTTCCTTCAAATAAAATCATTACAGTCTTCAAAACAATACTTTCAAAACATCTCGGAGAAATTACGTTTATTTTATTATTAATTGGAATATCTTTTAAAAAATTTTCCTTATAATGAAAGTAATTAAGTTGTTTGTTAGTTAATTTATAAGCTTCAAAAGTTGAAATTAATTCACCTTCATAATCTATAAGTGAAGAACCACTTTCTGTTCCTAGTGTGACTCGTGAATTCATAAGTCTTTTAAAATATTTTTTACCGTAAATTCTTAAATTTTCTTTGTTTGAAATATCCATTTTTAGTTTTGTAACTTTGGATTTTTTTAAAAAGTACTCTGCTATTTTAGTTTTTTCATATCCAAGATCCCCTAAATAATAGGGAATTTCTCTTGTTCTGTAAAAAATATCAATATTTCTTTGAGATATATCAGGCACATTTTTATAGTCTAATATCATTTTTTCAGATATATATCCTGTCAGAACTGTAATTACCTTAGCTTTTTCAATCTTAGAATATATTTTTTTAGTTTTTTGTTTTGGTATGCATGTGAAAACAAAATCTATTTCCATAAAATTAACTAAATCGCAAAACTTATTTACAAATTTATATTCATCTTGTGCAAAGATTATTTTCAAACCCCTATATTCTCTTAATATCTGAATTAATTGCAAAGATACATATTGTTGATCTAAAATAGATAGAGAGTAATGAATGATAACACCATCAAAATCATGAATATTTAATTTTTTTGGGATATCACCAAAAATAGAAAATCTAAATATTTTATGTTTAGAGTATAACGAAAAACTCTCAATATGATCTATCATATTTTGAGCAACATTTTTGTGATAATCACAAAGTAAAAGAATATTCATTCTTTTTTTGCGATAAATGAAAAACCAGATTCAACGTCCTTTAATAATATTTTTTTTAAATTACATTTTTTTATGTAAGACAACACTTCCTCCTTTGTATGTCTATGACAAAGTACTGGTCTGTACCAATCTAAATTTACTAGATGCATATCATTAAAAGTAAGGTTTTTATCAAAATAACATTTAAAAAAATAATAATATACTAATCTTTGAATAGTTATTTTCCCTTTTGGTATACCAAGTATTTGTATAGGTTCTTTAATATCAATTTTCTTTTGGATTCTACCCAATTCTATCCCTAATTTTGTTAAAGGTTTTAAGACTTCTTCATAATCTCTATCATTCAATAATTTTATCTTTTCTCTTATATAATCATCTGCAAATTCTCTAAGCGGAGCTTTTTTTTTGTAGACATATCCTAAAAAGTATCCATTTGTTTCGAGGTGGTTTGATAGTTTTTTCATTGATTTAAGGGTTGAGTCCGTATGATGTAGCACGCCAGTAGAATAAATAGTGTCAAATTTTATATTATTAGGAATATGTTCAATTGAACATTGAACAAAATTTCCATTAATATTTAATTTCTTAAAGTTAGCTTTTGCTTGTTCAACTGCTCTCGAAATATCCAAACCAATATAATCAGAATTATTTAAGTTTTTGTTAAAAAAGCATATCGCACTGAGTCCAGCACCACATCCAGCATCTAGAATTTTTTTATTCATAGTTAACTGATTTATAGATATCTTTGAATTAAAAAGTTCTGCAAACCATTTAGTAAGTTTTTTTTTAATATTATTTGAGGGTAAATATGTTTTCCATAAAAAACTATAAGTATCCTTTACCTTTTCTTGTTTTTTACTAGTTATTTTTTTTGATCTCGGAATGGTATTAATAATTTTAAAATTTTTGTTCTCAACAAAATGATTAAAGTTTGTTTTCATTGTTTTTTTTTCAATTTTAATGTTTTAAGAATACCTTTTTCTATATTCACAAACCTTTTTTTTAGTATTTTAGCTGTATTAGAAATATCTGCAATCATATTTGGTGATGATTCTGCTGTAATTTCGATTTTTGGTTTTATTTTTAGATGTTTAGAAATAATGTTTATTATTTCAAGCAAATTTGTTTTATAGCTTCCACTAATATTGAAGGTTCCTTTAATTTCAGAGCTTATTATTTCATTGAGTAAATCTATAGCATCATCAATGTAAATTGGGTTAAAACTCATTCCTTGTTTACCCTGAATTTTAATAAGTTCTTTTTCTTTAATTTTTTTTATAATTCTTGGAATTAGAAATTTAGCATCTTGCTCTGGTCCATAAGGATAGAAGATTCTTAATATAGTTATATTTAAAATTTTATCATAAATTTTACATAATTTTTCAGATATTTCTTTGTTACAAAAATAATAAGAAATTTTTTCATCTAATTTATATTTAAAAGGAAAATCTTCCTTTATTGGTTTATTATAGTTTCCGTAGAGACCTCCTGTTGAAGCAAAAATAAAGTTTTTTACACCAATTTTATGTGACCAATCTAATAAAAAAGCTGTGGAGGATGTATTAACTTTAAAAGTTTCGTAAGCATAATTTGGAAATGACCTGTATTTATCAGAACTAATTAAATGGATTACTGTATCGATATTATTAGGTAAATTTATTATTGGAATATCGTATGAAAGATTATGTTCAATATATCTAACATTCTTATTTGTTGAGTTTTGATAACTTCTTACCAAACACCAAACGTTATAATTTTTAACTAGTTTTTTTACTAATTTTTTTCCAATAAAACCTGTTGACCCAGTTATTAATAAATTTTTCATTATTTTTTAAAAAATTCTTTTTTAAAAGAACCTTCATTATCAATTAAGTAATTTTTATAATTTTCATTATGATTAGCAATGATATTTTTCCATTTATGCATAATATTAATACTCTTTGATGTCCACCATTGAGGATGAATTAAAAGTTGAATATTATCATCTTCTTTTTTAAAGTATTCTAATAAACAAGCTTCATTCGTTAATCTCAGGTTTGAATCAGATCTATAAGTTATTCTTTTAAATAACTTATCATCGTAGGTATGATTTCTGCTTAATCTTATTTTTTTATTAAGAATTTTTTTTGAAGGTTGATGTAGGCTCACAAAAGTATTTTCTAAAAAAAATTCATCTTTAAAAAACTTATACTCTAATTCAAGTTGATTATTAATTTGTTTAATATTTAGTTTTTTGTCAAAATGAAAATGAAGTCCAATGTGATGGTTATTTTTTTGGATAGATCTTAGAATATTTTTAGACTCTAATTGCAGTAAATTATAATCACCACTTCTTATCATAAAGAAATAATTGGCTTTTATACCCATTGATTTTTCAATTTTAGACATTTTTAGTGCAGCATTAAGATCCTGATCAATATCATGTCTTAAAATGCAAATCTTGGTTTTATTTTTAGAGTTTAGATATTCATTAAATGATAAAAACTCCCAATTATTTTCAAGTGCTGCATTTATAATACTTTTAAAATAGTTATAGGTATAATAATTTTTATTAATCTTCATATCCTAAATCCATGTAAACTGATTTCAGCTTTTTTGCTATAACAGTATTATTGTGATATTTATTTACAAATTTTTTTACCATTTTACTTCTTTGATTAAGAATCTCCTTGTTCTGAAGAATGAATTTAAGAGTATCTTTTAACCTTGATAGATTTGAAATAAATAAGCCTGATTCACTAATATAAGGATTTTTTTTGATAATATTATTTCTAACAAATGTTATTGTAGGTATTCCAAGGCTCATACTTTCAACTTGAAAATTTGCATAGTCCCCCATTCTTAGTTTTCCTATACTTAAGTGACAACTCTTTAATTCATTAATAACCTCATCAAATTTCTTATCTTTTAGATAAATAAAATCTATTAGAAATCCCTCATTCTTTAGCTGATTAATTACTTTAATTATTTGATTTGTACCCTCAATAATTGGTTGGTTGGAAGCATGAATGATCTTAATAAATTTTTTAGGTGTTTGATAATAATTTTTCTCATTAATTGAAAAAAAAGGTATGTGAGTGGCCTCTGGGTAAAAATCTAATAAATCTCTAGTAGTCACAAGAATTTTATTAGCATACTTTATAATGTGTTTTTTATCTCTGTGCTCATTAGAAAGAATTTTCTCAGTTTTTTTTTTACTATTTTTACCAACGGAAAGTAGTTTTAATATTGTCTTGTTGTCTCTAGCTTCATTACCCCTAAAATGGATGATAATTTTTGTTCCGGATAATTTCAAAAATAAAATTTCCCATCCGGTAATTGATGGAGTATACAAAAAATGAATATGAATGATTTTGTATTTTATTAAAAATGTCCAAAGGAAAAAAAACTCTTTATAAAAATAAAAGTTATAACCTCTTGGAAAATTAAAATCAAATTTGCTCCAGGTACTACTTTTTCCAATTGATAAATAATGTATAGAAGAAATTTTATTTAATTTAAGAATTTTCACAGTTCTGTAAGCTTGATGTATTGGATAAGAAATATGTAAGATATTTTTTTTTTTTTTAATATGTCTAAAAACCAAGCTTAGTAAAATATTTATTGGGAATAACGCCTTAATAAAAAGATTATTTATTAAAAACTTAAATCTTTCTTTATTCATAAAAATTTTGTAAAGAAAATATTAAGTTTCCTAATTACAAAATTATAGTCATCTTTTTTCATACAATTATGTAAAGGAATAGCAATCGAATTATTCTCCCATTCAAATGCATTGGGAAAATCATTTTTTTTAAATCCAAATATTTTTTTATAATAATTTAATTGGGGTATGGAGTGAGTGCCTGGCCTGCTCTGAATATTAGACATCGAAAGATACTCAATTAATTGATTTCTTATTTTCTTATTTTTAACTTTAAAAACATATGATTGAAAACTATTCAAAAGATTATCATTATTTAAGTATGGAATAAAAATATCTTTATATTGTTTTAAATTTCTATTATAAATTGCAGCCCATTTATTTCTTTGATTAATAAATATTTTCAATTTTTTAAGTTGGCTAAAACCAACCGCTGCTTGAATATCTGTATACCTATAATTAAAACCAAGACAATTAAAGTTTGGCATATATGAATTTCCCTTTTTTAATTTTTGTAGACTAGAAAAGCTTGCACCATGATCTTTTAATTCTTTAATTTTTTTGTAAAGTCTTTTATTATTTGTTAGGATCATTCCACCCTCACCTGTTGAAATTAATTTTCTTGGATGAAAAGAAAAGATTGCAAAATCAGAATGACTTCCAGAATAATAACCATCTCTCATTGAACCAGAAGCACACGCAGAGTCTTCAATTAATTTAATATGTTTTGGAAGCTTTTTTCTCAAATTCTTTGTATCTACCATTAGTCCAAAAAGATTTACAATTAATACAGCCACGGTGTTTTTTGTTATTGTTTTAAGAATCCTATCAATATCTACATTGAAACTTTCTTTTTCAACATCAACAAAAACGGTTTTTAAATTATTATAAAGAATTGAATTTGCTGATGTAATCCATGAAAAAGCCGGAACAATTACTTCAGAACCTGGTTTAAACTTAAAACTTAAAAGTGATAGATGTAATCCAGCTGTCGCTGAACTTACAGCAACTGCAAATTTGGCATTGTGATATTTAGCAAATTCATTTTCAAACCTTTCTGTAACTGGACCATGCGTGTGCCATCCACTTTTAATGGTTCTCTCAACATCTTTTAGGCATTTGTCATCTATATATGGAGAAGAAATATTAATCTTAGATTTCATTATTTTATAGACCTATATTGAAAGTTTTAAGCATTTGATTTGCTTGTAAGAGAGACCAAATAAATAACCTTTTGTTTTCTTTTTTTTCCTTATGTCTGAGTATTATTTTTTTTACTTCTTTAAAATTTAATAATTCATAAATCGGTTGTTTGGAATTTAGAAGAATTTTTTTTATAAATGGAAAGCTTTGATTTCTAAACCAATCTTCATCAGGCCCTGTAAAACCTTTTTTTAACCTTTCACTACTACTTTTATCAAAGAAATCTTTCATTAATTTTCTAATGATCAACTTCCCACTTTTATTTTGCTGATAAAAAATTTCATTTTTGGGACCAATTGCATTTTCGTTAATCTTGATATTAAATTTTTTCAAGTTACCTAGTTTAAACTTTACTGGAACTTTTTGGACAAAATCAACTAAATTATTATCAAGATAAGGCAACCTTAATTCAATAGATGAGGCCATACTTAATTTGTCTTCAACAGCTAATAAAGCTTGCAAAAAGGTATTAGCCTCAAAATTTAAGGAAGCGTTTATAGAATCTACATAATTTATTTTTTTTTCATTATGATTAAATTTTGATTTAAATATCTCAAAAGTATCTATACTTTCATTTTTTACATTATTCAAAAAAATTCTTTTCTGTTCATCTTGGTCTGTAATTCTTTGCCAAATATTAAAATATAAATTGATAAAATCATTANAATCAGTATTTTTTTTTACTCCAAAATATCTCCAAGGATAACCACCAAATATTTCGTCGCTACCTAGTCCACTTAATACAACCTTTGAATGCGAAGAAGCAAGTTTTGATGCAAAGTAATTAGGATAACATTGTCCGGCTCTAGGATTCTCAAGATGATATGTTAGTTCATCTAATGATTCTTCCATATGTTGGTGAGAAACTTTAAATTCTTTGTGGACAGTTCCTAAAATTTTAGAAAAATCTCTCGCATCTTTTGTTTCATCTAGTTGTGAGTATTTATTTTTATCGGATATAAAACCTACTGTGTAGGTTTTAAAATGTTTATCTTTATCAGCAGCAAATTTACAAATCAATGAAGAGTCAAAACCACTTGATAAAAAACCAGAAATATTAACATCTCCAACCATTTGTAAATTTACCGCTCTTTTTATTAAATTTTTAATTTTATAAATATATTCAGCTTCACTCTTATGTTTATTTGGTGTAGAGAAATTCCATCGCCAATATGTTGATGAAGATAATTTCCATTCTTTTAAATTAAATACTGATAATGAAGCATTAGGAAATGATTTGATGCCATCAAAAAAAGTTGTGTCAGTAAAATTATTTTGAAAAGTAAAATATTGTACAAAAGAACTATAATCCAATTTTCTTTTAAAATTAGGGTAATTTAAAATTCCTTTAATTTCAGATGATATTAAAATTTTTTTTCCATCCAAAAAGTAATAAAGAGGTTTGATACCATATCTATCTCTACAAATTGTTAATGTTTTTTTTTTTTTATCAAGAATTACAAATGCAAACATTCCATTAAGTTTTTTTATAAAACTTTCTCCCCAGCAAATAAAAGCTTTGAGAATAACTTCTGTGTCAGTTTTAGAAAAAAATTTATAATTTTGTTTTATTAATTCTTTTTTTATTTCTTTGAAATTATAAACTTCACCATTGTAGATTATTGAATATCGACCACTTTCATCTTCCATGGGTTGATTTCCATTTTTTGAAAGATCAATTATTGATAANCTACAATGAGCTAAAAAACTATTATTTTCTAACTCTACTATTGATGAATTATCTGGACCACGATGAACTATTGATTTAAGAATTTTTTTAATAGGTATTCTTAAATTATTTTCTGTTTTATGAAATATTCCTACAAATCCACACATAATTAGCTTTTTTGCTGTAATCTCCAAGAAATTAGTTCCATAAGATCGTTTGAAATATTAGTATTTGGTGAAAAACCTAGCTCTTTATTAATTTTCTTAGTGCAGGAAACTCTATCACGTACTAAGGTAGTGTTAAGGTTTTTTTTAAAATTAATTTTATAATTTTTTTTTTTTAATTTGAGTAAAAGTCTTGCAATTTCATTAAGAGAGGTTGCATTTCCAGTACCTACATTGTAACAACTATTAAATTTTTTAGATTTTGCCGCCAGAAGGTTAGCTAATGCACAATCTTTTACATTTATAAAATCAAATCTCTCTTTACCATTACCAATAATCATTGGTCCTTCTCCATTTTCTATAGCATCAAGCATTTTGTGAATAACCGCAACATAAGCACCTTTATAGTCTTGTCTAATTCCAAAAACATTCATATATCTCAAAATAATAGATTTTAAACCGTATTTATAATAAAAAGAATTTATCATTGCTTCTGAGGAAATTTTTGTTGCTCCATAAAAATTTTTACTATTTAAAGGATGTTTTTCATCAATTGGTTCATAATACGGATCACCATAAACTGAAGCAGACGAAGAAAATATTAATTTTTTAATATTATTATAAACACAAGCTTTCAGTACATTCATAGTACCTTTAATATTTACTTCAAAAGATGAATCAACATATTTATCACAATGAAGTAGCCACAGTGCTGCGAAATGAAAAACAATATCAGCACCCTTAAGAGCTTCATTAAGAATATCAAAATGAGTAACGTCTCCGCCCTCATCAAAAATTGAGACTCTAGAGTTTTTCATATGATGGGAAATATTATCTAATGAACCTCTACTAAAATTATCAAAAATTAAAATTTCCTTAACATTTTCTTTTACCAATAAATCAAGAGTATGCGAGCCTATAAAGCCAGCACCACCAATTAAAACAATTTTTTTTCCATTGAGGTTCATAATAGATTTATTTAGCTTTTTATTATATCATATTTGTCAAGCCTTAATGTAGAGTTTTTTCCACATTTTACATATAGATTATTATTTAATTTCAAGATATCACCCTCATTACCAACTATTTTTTTTGATGAAGTTGAAGCTTTCCATATAATATATTTTATGTCATTAAAATAACAAAATGCACCGGGATATGGATAAGATTGTGCTCTTATAAAATTATAAATTTTTTCAGAACAATCATTCCAGTTAATCTTGCCATCGNTAGGTTTTCTTTGCGAATATATTTTATTTTGATTAATTGGCATTTTAATAAAATTTTTTTTCATAAGAGTTTTTAAAAAGCTTGATTCAAAAAAATTTATAATTTTAAGTTCTAAGCGATTCATAATATCATTTATATATTGAGTTCTAGTAATTTTAATGCTTTCTTGAAAAATGATATCCCCACTGTCTATCCCTGAATTAATTTTAAAAATTGTGTAGCCAACGGACTTTTCATTATTAATAATTTGCCAAACCAGTGGAGCCCCTCCTTTGTATTTAGGTAACATGGATTCGTGAATTCCTAAAAAGAAGTTTCTTGGATGNCTTAGTATTTTTTTTGAAAATAATTTGTACCAGCAAATCACCAAAACATAATCTATTTTATATTTTTTTATAATTTCTTCACTTTCATATTTGTTGTTTTTTACAACAAATAATTTAATTTTTTTTCTTTTACAAAAACTTTTAATTTTTTTAAAGTAACTCCTTTGATCGTAAGTATCATCAAAAGTTATTAAACATTTGATTGTAAATTTTTTTTTTAAAATGATCTTTAGAATTTTAAAACAAAGCGATTTACTTCCAATTATTATTAAACTTTTCATTTTTTTTTTGAAATAACTATAAAGCCGGGGTTTTCCTCTATTTTATAAATTTTTAATTTAACTATTAACATTAAAAAAAATGTATGAATATAGTTTTTAAAAGATTTAAAAGAATTAATTCTTCTTAAAACAAATCGATCCAAATTTAAATCTATAATTTTGCTTTCAAAATTATATGTTTCTAATTCTAATTTTACTTGTTCAGGTATAAAGGGTCTTTCCATTGCAAAACCAATATTCGTTGGGTTTACAGGAAAAATATAATTTCTAAATTTTCTTTCTGTAAATTCTTTTTTACTTAAAAATTTTTGAACCTCATTGTATATTTGATTTTCAACAAGACCTGAAGTATTTTCAGCTAAATATTGTGCTTTTTTATCAGAAATAGATGAAAACCTCTTTTTAATAATTTGGAATCTTAATTTTTCATAGGATGTATTTTTTGTATTTTGGTGATTATCTTTTTCACAATTAATNTATAAATTTTTNAGTTTCTNAATATAGTTTTTGTTTAACCAATTATTNCCATCAGAAATTAAAAAAATTCCNCNTTTTTTTAAAATTCTTTCAATCTCAAGATAATATTGAGTAAGATAATTAGGATGAATATGACTTATCACTTCATTAGCAATTACAAAATCAATCGACTTTGTCTTAAGATCTATCAAGCCACTGTCACTAAATAAAAAAAAACTTCTTTTATTTCCAAAAACTTTATTAGCAATTTTTATATATTCATGGTTAGCATCTATTCCAAAATATGTTTTTACACCTAATTTTCGAAATAAAATCGATAAATGTCCAAATTTACATCCAAGATCAACTACTGTTTTATTTCTAAAGTCTAATCCGACCCTTTTAATTAGAAAAAGATACGCACTTAATATTTGCTTATTTAAAAAATTTTCTGTTTGATAATGAAAATGTCTGGGTAGTTTTTTAAACTCATTATCATCATTAATTTCTTTAAAGTAATTAATTAAATTATTAATCATGTTTAATATTTTTTATTAGTTTTTTTAAATTGTAAAGATTTTGTTTAGAGCAATGGTTTTTTAATATGTAATTTCTAAATGAACTATTTNTTCTTGGAGTTTTATTTAAAATATCNTTTATTTTTGAAACAAATTTTTTAAATGATCCATTGACACAATATCCAGCTTGAAG
>PAYV01000019.1 GCA_002715305.1 Rickettsiales bacterium
CAACCATTGTGTTGGCGATGGAACCCCCAGAATCTTTTTTAATTGCTACAATTTTTTCCAATAGTTTTTTTGATTCAGCTTCCTCAACTATAATCATTGTGCCTTTTGACAAATTATTTTTTTCAAGGTATTCATCTGAGGTTTTAACTAAAACATCAAGTACCGCGTTGCCCATTCCCAGTATTTTTTTCATAAATTTACCTAAAAAAATTATATCTTTAAAAATCAAAAAAATAACTTTATATATTAAATAATGTCAAAAAAATTTTTAGATGTAACCGTTTTACCTTACCGAAGCCTCTCAAAAAAGGGATTTAGAACTTTAATGTTAATTGTTTCTGCGATATTTTTTGTTATTGGTGTTTTCTTTTGGTACATCGGTGCATGGCCTGTCTTTGGATTTCTTGGGTTAGATGTTTTACTCTTATATTATGCATTTAAAATAAATTATAAATCAGGTGAAATCACAGAATCTTTAAAATTAATAAAGGAAAACCTTCAAATTACAAGAAATTTTCCCTCAGGAACTGAACAAAAATGGAATCTCGAGCCATATTGGACAAGAGTTGAGATTTCTAACCCTCGAATCAACCATTATAATCTTATAGTAAAGTCAAAAGAAAAGGTTGTGATGATAGGTTCTTTTTTAAATTACTACGATAAGAAGAGATTAATGAAGAAAATTGAAGATGCACTTCAGAACTACAAAATAAGCTATAGAGTATAATTCTGCAAAAACCTGTAGATACAATATTTTATAGCTATATTGGGTTATTATTTCTTTCTGCCATTTGGGGAAGTTCTTTTATTTTTATAAAATTAAGTGTCCAAACAATTCATCCAAGCTTATTAACATTTTATCGTCTTTTAATTGCATCGATATTTTTATTATTCTTTAGGGTGGAAAAAATTAAGTGGACAAGAAAAAACTTTGTTGGAATTTTAATAATTTCAATTTTCGGAAACTTATTACCTTTTAATTTAATTAGTTGGAGTGAACTTTACATAGATAGTGTAGTTGCATCTTCATTAATTGGCACTATGCCTATGTTTACTTTTATATTCTCTTTAATTTTATTAAAAAACAATAATACAAGTTTTCTTAAATTTTTTGGTTTGATTGTTGGATTTGCTGGAATGATAATCTTTGTAGGTCCAAATCTTAGTTCTTTCAAAGAAAATTCTATTATTTTCTCACTTGTTATACTTTTTTCAGCAATTTGCTATGCATTTTCTGCAAGTTGGGTAAAAAAAATTGAACACCAATCAGCAATCAGTATTGCAACTACATCAACTATTATAGCTACTTTGTTAACATTTCCTGTAATGCTTTGGTTTTTTGATTTATCTAATGTAACTTTTTCTCAATATGTAGGCGCTGTAAGTTTGAAAAGTTTTTTCTCAGCAACTGTCTTGGGAATAATCTGTACAGGTTTAGCAATAATTGTTTTTTTTAAATTAATACAGATTCGGTCTCCAATTTTTGCAAGTCAAAGCAATTATCTAATTCCATGCTTCGGCTTTTTATGGTCATACATTTTTTTAAATGAAAGTCTAACATCAAACCTATTTATAGGTTTATTACTGATTGTTATAAGCGGGTATTTTTTAAATAAATAGTTTTTTAATCTACTAAAAATTCAACTTCTGGTTTTTCTCCAACATCATATTCTTTATGCTCCAATATAGGTTTTACGCCTGCATCTTCCTCTTTAAGACTATATACGAGTTTAACTGCGTTTTGAAATTTAAACCTTGCAGTGTCAAGATTTCTTTCTGCAAAACTTACAGACCCTCCTAACCAAGCATTATCTTCAAGTGAATTTGCTCCAGCTATCATAAGTTTTGATGCATCTATTAAAGAATTATGAATTTCGCGTATTTTTGAGGAATTAGGAATATTTAGACTTCGCAATTCATCAGGTCTACCGAATGATTCGAGATGCCCTTTAATTAGCTCCTCTGCTTCTTTAAAATGATCTTCATCAGCTCTATCATTTCTCAAATTAAATGCATCTAGCAGTCTTCCTTGCATAATAATTGCGTTACCTAAATGACCTAGCCTAACATCCATTACTTTTTTGTAATCCTTCAAATCCTCTTCAGAGATTTTTTGTTCACATGATGAAAAAATTACACAAAAGAAAATTACTAGTATTTGCCAACTTTTTTTAAACATAAATTAACTTAACATATCAACTAGTGAGTATAAACCTGGTTTTTTTGATAATATCCATTCTACAGAATCTAGGGCTCCGCAAGAAAAAATTTTTCTATCCAGAGCAGTATGTGTAAACTCAAGTTTTTCACCATCCATAAAGAAAAATACTGTATGTGTACCAATTATTTCTCCACCTCTTATTGAAGAAAGTCCTATCTCATTTTTTCTTCTTTTTCTATCTGGTGACTTTTCTCTGTAATAAAGTTTACCNTTTTGTTCNAANCCTTCNTTNATNGAATCTGCTAANGANAANGCNGTACCTGATGGTANATCCTTNTTTTTGTTATGNTGNATTTCAANTATTTCNATATCTGAGTTTTTACCNATTTTCTTNGAGCAAGATTTCANAATACTTTTTAATAAATTAATTCCAATACTCATNTTNAANGATCTTANAATTGTNGTTTTNTTTGATAATTCTAAAAAANTTCTTTCNTCTNTTNTNGAGTAACCGGTTGTGCCTGTAATAAGACANNCTTTTTTATTTTGNAGNGCCTNTAAAAGTNTNAATGTTGCCTCAGGTANTGANAAATCAATTATNACATCTGANNATTCAACNAANTTTTTAANATCATCNNTAATTANACAATCATTAACCTTTNTCCCAATTGAAGGATGNTTTNTTCTTTCACANANTGNACTTATNTTTAAATTTTTATAATCTTTTATTCTNGAAATAATNTCNTTTCCCATTCTNCCTTCAGGNCCAAAAATNCCAACGTTTATTTTTTTCATATTTAATTTCTTANGTTAANTCATCCCAAAATTGTTTTACTTTAGAGAAAAAACCTGAACTCTCGGGGTTATTATTTTGTGTTGATTCCTCGTTAAATTCTTTCAATAATCTCTTTTGATTTTCGGATAAGTTTTTTGGAATTTCAACCATTAAAGTAATTATCATATCACCAAATGATGTCGATCTTAAGGTTGGCATTCCTTTTCCAGATAATCTAAATTGATCACCATTTTGTGATCCAGGTGGTATTTTCACTTTTGCTCTCCCACCTGAAACTGTGGGAACTTCAACAGATCCACCAAGTGATGCCTCGACGATAGAAATCGGCACACTACA
This sequence comes from Rickettsiales bacterium, assembly GCA_002715305.1. GTDB lineage: Bacteria > Pseudomonadota > Alphaproteobacteria > Methylaequorales > Methylaequoraceae. Next base: position 3,294 of record PAYV01000019.1, read on the forward strand.
AAAAATTTCGGTTCCATCCCTTTCAAAAAGTGGATGGTCTACTATACTTACAAAAAGATATAAATCACCAGCCTCTGATCCATTAGGACCAACTGCNCCTTCTCCTGAAAGTCTAATTCTACTTCCNTCTTCAACACCTGCTGGTATATTTACCTCAAGCTTTCTTTGCTTACGTCTCCTTCCTTCGCCACCGCATGAACTGCAAGGATCAGTAATCATCTGACCAGCTCCTCCACAGTTAGAACAGGTTCTCTCTACTGTAAAAAAACCCTGAGATGCCCTAGTCCTTCCAGATCCTCCGCAAGCAGCACATGTTTTCAAACCACTACCTTTTTCGGAGCCAGAACCATTACAAGTTTCACATCCAACTAAAGTATCAAATGATATATCCTTTTTAATTCCAATATAAGCTTCTCGTAAATCAACGTCTATCTCATACTTAAGATCTTGTCCTCTTTGTGGTTGTCTTTGTTGAGAACGTCCACCAAGGTCACCAAAAAAGTCTTCAAATATATCCGAAAAATTTCCAAAACCACTAAAACCCTCTGAAAATCCTCCACCACCACTATTTTGAAAAGCATCATGGCCGTAAGCGTCATAAGCTTGTCTTTTTTCTGAATTTGACAAGATTTCGTAGGCTTCAGAAATATCTTTAAAATTTTTCTCGGCGTCCTTATCACCAGGATTTCTATCTGGATGATATTTCATTGCTAATTTCCTATAAGCACTCTTTAATGCTGAGCTGTCAGCATCTTTGGGTACTCCAAGCAAATCATAATAATCTCTTTTTGACATAATGAATTGTGTAAAAATTTAAGCCGATTTTTTATCGTTGTCAGAATCTTTTTTTTCAGTTACGTCTTCAAAATCTGCATCTACAACCTTTGAATCTTTCTTAGACTTTGTTTTTTTATCACTAGACTTTGGATTATTTGCTTTTGGATCATCCTTTTTCTCTTTTTCAGCTTTTTCCTGAGCTTCTTTATACATTATTTCACCAAGTTTCATTGAGTCCTGAATTAAAGCATCTGTCTTTTCTTTTAAAGTCTTTATTTCAGATTTTTCATCAGAGACCACTTTTTTAAGCTCTTCTAAAGATTTTTCAATTTTTTCCTTATCAGCTTTAGGAATTTTTGATCCATGTTCTTTCAGAGATTTTTCTGTGCTAGAAATTATTGAATCGGCATTGTTTTTTGCCTCTATAGCTTCAATCTTCTTTTTGTCCGCATCAGCATTAGCCTCAGCGTCTTTTACCATCTTTTCAATCTCTTCATCAGACAATCCTCCAGAAGCTTTTATTTGAATCTGATGCTCTTTACCAGTAGCTTTGTCTTTAGCAGAAACTTTAACAATACCNTTGGCATCGATATCAAAAGTGACTTCGATCTGCGGTGTCCCTTTTGGAGCAGGAGGAATACCCACNAAGTCAAATTGACCTAATAGTTTATTATCGCCAGCAATCTGTCTTTCACCTTGAAAAACTCTAATTGTTACAGCTGATTGATTATCATCAGCAGTTGAAAAAACTTGACTTTTATTAGTTGGAACAGTTGTATTTTTTTCAATTAATTTTGTGAAAACCCCTCCAAGAGTTTCAATTCCAAGAGATAATGGGGTGACATCTAAAAGCAAGACATCTTTGACATCCCCCGCTAAAACACCNCCTTGAATTGCTGCTCCTAAAGCTACAACTTCATCAGGATTAACACCTCTATTTGGTTCCTTACCAAAATAATTTTTTACCGCCTCGATAACTTTTGGCATTCTTGTCATTCCCCCAACTAATATTACATCATTGATTTCCCCAGCACTTAATCCAGCATCTTTGATGGCTTGTTTACAGGGTTCAATGGTTTGTTCTATTAAATTAGATACCAAGGATTCAAATTTTGATCTTGAAAGTTTTATNTTAAGNTGTTTTGGNCCTGAAGCATCTGCAGTAATGAATGGTAAGTTTACCTCAGTTTGCGGTGCAGTTGACAATTCAATCTTTGCTTTTTCAGCAGCTTCTTTTAATCTTTGGAGAGCTAATTTATCATTTTTTAAATCAATAGATTGTTCTTTTTTAAATTCAGATGCAAAGTAATCTATAAGCACATTATCAAAATCTTCTCCACCAAGCTTCGTGTCACCATTTGTAGNNTTAACNTCAAANACACCNTCACCNANTTCAAGTATTGAAANATCAAATGTTCCCCCACCTAAATCATAGACGGCAACAGTGCCTGTTTTCTTTTTATCAAGTCCATAAGCTAATGCTGCTGCTGTAGGCTCATTAATNATTCTTTTAACCTCTAACCCAGCAATTTTTCCTGCNTCCTTAGTTGCTTGTCTTTGAGCATCATTAAAATAAGCTGGTACTGTGATAACTGCTTCCTTGACTTCATTTCCTAAAAATTTTTCTGCAGTTTCTTTCATTTTTTGCAAGATCATTGCACTTATCTGACTTGGAGAATATTTCTTTTCTCCGGCTTGAACCCAAGCGTCTTTGTTTTCACCAGAAACTATTTTATATGGAAGAACCTCCATATCTTTTTTAACAGCAGAATCTTCCATTCTCCTACCGATAAGTCTTTTAATAGCAAACAACGTTTTTTCTGGATTCGTTACTGCTTGTCTCTTAGCAGATTGACCAACTAAAATCTCATCATTTTCAGCAAATGCAACCATTGAGGGAGTTGTTCTTGCTCCTTCAACATTTTCAATTACTTTTGGAGATTTCCCATCCATAATGGCAACACAAGAATTTGTGGTACCTAAATCTATACCTATAATAGTCATAATCGCTCCTTTTCTTCCTTGTTAAATTGGACAGAATCTTCACATAACCCAAAAAGGCGAAATGCAAAAATTTGTGTATAAAGCAATTAGTTTATATTATAAAACAATAAAAAAGATCAAGAAAAAAATGCAAATTATTTGTAATGCTTTAAATGTTGGTAATCAAGAAAATCTGATTTCTGATGTTTTAAAAATTATTAAAAGTGCTCCCTTTTTTTTTCCCAGGCTTCCTCGTTGGAATAAACCATTTAGAGTATGTATAACAAATGCTGGTGATTGGGGTTGGGTATCAGATAAAAGTGGATTTAGATATGTAAAGAAACATCCTGAAACTGGTAAAGTTTGGCCTAAAATGCCTGCAAATTTTTTTAAAATATGGAAAAAATTTTCATGTTCAAATATTTTACCTAATTCATGTTTAATTAATTTATATAAAAATACAGATTCACGACTTGGGCTTCATCAAGATAAAAATGAAAATGATTTATCTGTTCCAGTTTTAACTATTTCTGTAGGAAGCGAATGCATATTTAATTACGGAAAAACTAAAGAAATTAAACTTTTAAAAACTGTAAATCTTAAAACGGGATCTGTTGTATTACTGAGTGGAGATTCAAGACTTGATTATCATTCTGTTTCAAAAATTTTAAAAACAAAAGAAAATATTTTACATAACCATAGTCCTTATATTTTTCCTAGAAATTCTAGATTAAGTATAACATTGAGAAAATTTAGCGAAAAAAATTAATCTTTTGGATTAAACCTTTTCTTTTGTTTTTTTGCTTTTTTCAGGTCCCATCGAAACCACAACCATTGCAGGTCTTAACAACCTATCACCGATCATAAAGCCCTTTTGCATTTCTTCCACTATTCTACCCTCTGGAACCTTTTCGTTATGAATTTTTGATATAGCTTGGTGTATATCTGGATTAAACTTTTCATTTAAAGAATTAAACATTTTCACTCCATTTTTTTCAAATGTATCCTGAAGTTCTTTTTCTACTGCATTTATCCCAATAATAAGATTTTTAAAAACATTATCATTTTCCAGACCTTTTGGAATCGAGTTAAAAGCTCTTTGGAAATTATCCACAACACTCAATAATGAATAAGCAAAATTTTTTGTAGAGTATTTTATACTATCTTGAATTTCTTTTTCATGTCTTTTTCTAAGATTTTCATTGTCAGCAAGCGAACGTAAAAGTTGGTCTTCAAGTTCTTTAATTTTTTTCTTAACAACTACTAACTCATTGTTGCCTTTTGCATCAGTTTTATTTGAGTCTTTTTGAGAAGTTTCTTGGGACTTTTCCTTTTTGTTATCAAATTTTTCACTCACGTTTCACCTATTTGTTAATTGCTAAATTTTTACCTATTAATTTTGCGGTATAATCTACAACTGGTATTATTTTAGCGTAATTTATTCTCATAGGTCCAATAACACCAATCGCACCAATAATTTCTTTATCTTTATTTCTGAATGGACTTATAATTGTTGAACAATCAGTTAAGCCGAATAAATTATTTTCCGATCCTATAAAAATTTGCATTCCCTCAGCTTCTTGCGTTTCATTAATTATTCCCATCAAATTTTTCTTGTTCTCAAGTTTCTCGATTAAGACCCTAATATCTTCAAGTTGTTCCATGGCTTTGACATCGTCTAAAAGTTTTGAAGTTCCTGTTATAATCAAATTATTTTTTTTACTTGCATCGTCCCAACAAGCTATTCCCTGATCAATAAGTTTTTTTGTTACTCTGTCAATTCGAATTTTATCATTTTTAATTTCATTACTTATTTTTTCTTTACTTTCATTTAAGGTTCTTCCTTTTATAACAGAGTTTAAATAGTTGCTTATTTCAATTAGCACAGAACTTGGTAAACCTTTTGGAATCTTGATTATTCTATTCTCTATTATACCTGACTCAGTAATTAAAATAACCAAGGCTTTTTCGGAATCAACCGGAACAAACTCAATATGTTTTAAAACTCCATCCAGTTTTGGAGCTAATACAATACCTGCACAATCTAATAAGCCAGATAATAATTTACCAGCTTCATTACACATCTGTTCAATGTTTTGTGCATTATTATTTATTATTTTATTAATTTCTGAACATTCCGAATTGTTTAATGTACCAACCTGCAGCAAACCATCAACAAAGAATCTTAGTCCAAGATCTGTGGGAATCCTTCCTGCTGAAATATGATTAGAGCTCAAAAGTCCAGCATCTTGTAGATCTGACATAACATTTCTTACTGAAGCTGGTGATAGCTTTTCACTCATTTTTATCGAAAGTTTTCTTGATCCAACTGGTTTGCCATCTTTCAAAAAATCATCAACAATGAGGCTGAATATTTTTTTAGATCTTTGATCTAAATCCAAAATTTGAGAAGATTTGTTCTTAAAAATTTGATTGCTAGCTTTTTTTGAATGATTAACCTTATTCATTTTTTTTAGTTTTTTTTTTTTTCTACAACAATATAATTATCTTTAACCATGAGAAATTTCAACAGGAAAAAGAATGAATTAAGACAAATTAAAGTAGAAAAAAACTACATTCAAAATTCACTGGGTTCTTGTCTAATTTCTTATGGAAAAACAAAAGTTATATGTACTGCAAATTATTCTACTGATCTTCCACAATGGCTTAAAAAAGAAAAGCATGGCTGGCTAACAGCTGAATATTCCATGCTGCCAGGATCAACAGATAGAAGAAGTAATAGAGAATCAAAAAATGGAAAACAGTCAGGGAGAACTATTGAAATTCAAAGGTTAATTGGAAGATCACTTCGGACAATCATAGATTTAGATAAAATTAAAGATTTACAATTTATAGTTGATTGTGATGTTATTGAAGCCGATGGTGGGACAAGAACGGCAAGTATAACTGGTTCATTCATTTCTTTATTTCTAGCTGTGGAAAGGATGTTAAAAGATGGCATCATCAAGGAAAATCCCATCAAAGATTATATTGCTGGAATTTCTTGTGGAGTTTTAAAAGGAGAGATATTTGTCGACTTAGACTATTCTGAAGATTCTGCTGCAGAAGTAGATGCAAATTTTATATTTACTGAAAAATCTGGAATTGCAGAAATTCAGATTTCAGGAGAGCAAAATACTTATGATTTTAATGCAGTTGAAAAAATGATTAAAAACGCAAGAAAAGCTGTGGATGAAATTTTTAAGATTCAAAAAGATATTATTTCTCAATGATTAAAGATAATCCAAAGAAATTAGTAATAGCCAGCCATAATAAAGGTAAAATTTCTGAGTTCAAAAGCTTACTATCCTCATACAATGTAAAAATTATTCCTTCTTCTGAATTAAATATTTCTGAAGTTGATGAGACTGGTAAAACATTTGAAGAAAATGCAATATTAAAAGTAAAGAGTGTTCCGAATAATTTACTTACTCTAGCAGATGATTCCGGATTATGTGTGAGTGCACTAAATGGTAGACCCGGAATTTTTTCATCAAGATTTGCAACTGAAAAAGGTGGTTGGTATTCCGCAATGCATGAAATATATAATTCTTTAAAGAAATTAAAAAATTTTGACTTTTCAGCAAAATTTGTGTGCTATTTAGCAGTAAATATCCCTAGTAAAGGTATATTTACTTATTTTGGAGAGGTTCTAGGAACAATTTCCTGGCCTCCTCGGGGTGAAAACGGGTTTGGATACGATCCTTTCTTTATTCCAGATGGATATAAAAAAACTTTTGGCGAAATGCAGCATCAAAAAAAAATATTAATNGATCATCGTTTTAAAGCATTTAATAAATTTTCTAAAGAACATTTAAGTAACATTTAGATGAATTAATAATTTTTTCATTTTTAACTTTTTTAATCATCGCTTCTCTATGAAGAAACCCATCTTTAAGAAAACTATTTCCAAATTCACCTATATAAATTTTATCCTCAGGAAATTGTGATTCAGAATTTTGGAAATCTTTAATAAGCTCTATTAAGTCAAATAATTGAAAAGTTATTGTCCTTGGTGTTTTGTCAAATATTTCAAAATATTCCTTTTTAAAATTAAAAGCTTCGTTTTTTAAATTGGAGACAAAAAAAGTATTTTCATAAATTTTATCCCGTTTAGATGTATCCTCCCAAATACTCGTGCCATACAAAATTGTATTATTGGAGTTTATATCGTAAAACGCTAAATGAGACATGATTTCAAGAAGTTTATCGCCTTCAGAAGCAATAATAATAGAGTCAAAAGGAACGTCCAAAGTTAATTTTCTGTCGAGTTTTTTTAGTTCTTCCTTCTTTTCTTTATCTGATAAAATAGTACTCTTTTTTACACTTTCAATTTTACGATCTAATTTTTCTTTTCTAACTTCAAATTTACTTAATATTTTAATTTCTTGATTAAGATCTTGATTCTTAACAATCTTAAAGAAATTAAGTTCAACTTGGTCCAATAAATTTAAATTTCTCGTTGAATTCAAAAGACTATTTTTAACAACATCCCCATACTTATCATCATGATATATTAAAAGTATCCTGCTTACGCTTTTATCAACTAAATTTTTTGCAATACATTTTATTTGATCATCAGGACTTTGACCCGTGATGATCACTCTTTTTGATTTGTTTGATTCATCAGTGGATAAACTAAAAAATATTAAGTTTTTATTTTTAAAAGTTTCTTTTAACACCTTTGTCACATCTGAGAATATTGGGCCAATAAAAACTCTTACCCCATCCTTAACTGCTTTATTTGTTGCATCAACTGCACCAGAGGATGTTCCCTGTGTATCATAAATTTTGAATTTTAGTTTAGTTGGTTTTTTTTCTAAACTGAATCTTATTGTATTTAAAACAATTTCTCCCGCAAAGCTTTTTGTTCCAGTCACAGGAACTAAAACCCCAACAGAATCTCTTCCTTTAATAAATCTTCTTGTTTTTTTCTTGTCAATCGATTGAACTTCCTTAAGTTGCAAGAACGAAGTTTCAATTTCATCTTTTTGAGAATTTTCAATTTTTATTTTATTCAATTCCTCATTATCTAAAGAAATATTTTCGTTAAACGTATCATCTTTATTTTTTAATTCTTCTTGTTTTAAAATTAATTCTTCATTATTTGAATNATCTNTANTGTTATTNATAGAACTTCNTGCTATTTCTTCTTGATCCAATCTANNTGGTTTATTANTTAAATTTTNAGAGTCTTTCGAATTATCTTCAGTAAAGCTTTTTTTTATTTCACTTTTTTTATTTGATGAGGTCTCTTCTTCTTTTTTCGTGTTTAGACTGTTCTGCTTTGGTAATTCTTTTTCTTTTGAACCAAATAAAATCTCAAAAATTGACTTTTTTTCCTCCCCTTTTAAATCTTGATTTTTTATTTTATTAGATTCCTCATTTCCTGTGGAGGTTTTATTTTTTAATTTTGCTATTTCCTCATCTTTTTTTGTTTCTTGATTATTAAAATTATTGATCTTTTTAATTGTTGCTGTTTCATTAATTAATTTTGAATCTTCAATGCTTTCTTTAGATTCGTAACTTTTTTTTTTATCTAATTCTTCTTTTTTTTTTTTTTCATTTATCTCTTTTTCTTTTAATTCATCACCATGTGAAAAATCAATATTGACAATAGAATCTTTGATTTTGGATAAAGAATCATCAATTTGGCAACCACCCAGTTGAATCAACACAAATAAAAATATTAATTTTCTTAATTTAAAAATTATCATATAAATAGAGTCTACAATGCATAAAACTTTACAATTCATTATAACGTCTCTTTTTATTTTTTTAAGTTCTTCATTAAATTCTGAGGAAAATATTAAAAAAATTTTTTCATATCTTCAAAATTTTTCTTCTCTTAAAAGTGATTTTATTCAAATAAACAATAATGGAAATGTTTTAACAGGTAAAATTCTTTTAAGTCGTCCTGGAAAAATAAGAATTGAGTATAATGAAAACCCCTTGATTATAATAAGTGATGGGAAAAAAGTTGCTACTATAAATAAAAAACTCAAGAATGTAACTTTTTACAGTTTGAATGATATACCAATTAAAATGCTTCTATTTAATAATTTAGACAGAAAAAAGGTAACGATTTTAAATTTTGAAGAGAAGGACAATAGCCTTTTTCTAAATCTTACAGAAAATAAATTCGCGGATCAGGGATTTATTGAAATTATTTTTGAGAAAAATCCGTTTCAAATGAAGAAATGGACTGTAGTAAGTAGTGATCAGTCTAAAACTGAAATATTACTCAATAATCTAGAATTTAATTCTATTATAAAACGAAGCAATTTTGATATTTCTGAAGAAGATCCCAGAAGTCAAATTTGGAGAAATTAATTTTCTAAATATCTATAAGATATTTCTTTTTTACTTGAATTATAAATTTAGGTTTGTTTGGGTTGTTTTCAATTTTTTTTCTTAAACGATAAATAAGTGATTCCAGGGTGTGCGTTTCAAGTTCCTTATTATGCCCCCAAACATTACTTAAAATTTCGTTTTTTGTTGAGCCGTCTTTTTTTCTCAAGAGAAAATTGAGGAGCTTATTCTCTAATTCTGTAAATTTTACAATCCTTTTATAATCTTTATTAAACAAACCCATTTTATTCGGAAAGAAAAAAAATTCTCCAAATTTAGCAGTTTCATCAAATAAATTTTTATCATAAAGCTTATTTGAAAGTTCTTTTATAAAATTGTTAAAAACAATTGGAATTTCTATAATTGTTAAATTTTTTTTTTTATTTTTTTTTTCTTTCGAAAATAAAAAAAAATTAATTGGTAAAGAATCTTTAAAATTATAGAATTTCATTAAATCACTAAATGATTTTTCATCAATTATAACAATTTTATAAGAAGAAAACTTAAAGTCCTTATTGTCAATATTTGACATAAGGTCTATTTCAAAACCTTCCTCTTTCATCAGACAGGATAGCTCTGAAAAAAAATTCCTATCTTTAAATATTGCTAGAATGTCTTTATTCTTTGGCATATTCTTAACTTAATGAATAACATTATAGTAAAAAAAACAAATAATAAAAATATTGGTTTCTTAAAATTTAGACAAAAAAAAATTTTATGTTATGTAGGTAAAAATGGTATAGGAAATAAAAAAAGAGAGGGTGATCATATTACCCCAAGGGGCTTATTTAGAATGAAAAAAGTTTTTTATCGCTACGATAAATTAGGTGAGATTAAATCTAAAATGCCAAAAATAAGAATTGAAAAAAAACATACATGGATAACAGATTCAAAGAATACACATTATAACAAATTTTCTACGAGAAAACTGCGTTGTTTTGATGAAAATATGTACAGAAATGACAGTCTTTACGACTTAGTGATAACTCTTGATTTCAATATTAATCCCGTTAGAAAATTTAAAGGGAGTGCAATTTTTATTCATTGCTCGGAAAAAGACAGAAAATTTACAGAAGGTTGTATAGCTGTAAACAGACAGGATCTTATTTACATAGTAAAATTAATCTCACCTTTTTCATTTCTGAAAATTTATTGATCTCTTTTTCCAAAAATTCCTGATCCAACCCGTACATGAGTTGCTCCAAATTCAATTGCCTCTTTGAAATCATTGCTCATTCCCATACTCAAAAATTTTAAAGAGCTTTTTTTAGCTAATGAACTCAAAATTTTAAAATGTTTAGCACTCGGTTCATTTATTGGAGGAATGCACATTAAACCCGAAATTTCAAGATTAACATCATTTTTACACCAACTCACAAAATCTATTAATTTATCTGGTTCAATTCCAGCTTTTTGTTGTTCATTACCTGTATTTACTTGAATAAAAAATTTATGAACTTTTTTTTGTTCATCATTTTCTTTAAATTCTTTAATCTTTAATACGATCTTTTCTCTATCGAGTGTCTGAATGACATCAAAGATTTCTAGAGCAGTTTTTGCTTTATTGGATTGAAGAGGGCCTATCAAATGCAATTCTACATTATCAAAATTCTTTTTTAAAATTGGCCATTTTTCTGCTGCCTCTTGTACTCTATTTTCTCCGAAAACTCTATGACCTAGGTTTAAGATTAATTCAATTTTTTCAGCTGGAAATGTTTTCGAAACAGCAACTAAGTCAATATTTTTTACCGATTCATAAAATTCTTTTTCATAACTTTTTATTTCATTTATAATATTTTTGTAATTACTAATTATTTTATTCATTTAAATTTATTTTATGGTTAATATTCCTAATGAGTGGTTTTTTTTTAACCCATACTTAAAATCTAATTATAAGATTTTAAAAAAAATCCCAAATAAAACTGGTGTTGTTTTTTTCAAAAATAATAACACCGCTCCTCAAAATGATTTTTTTTTATTAATTCAACCATACATAGATTGGTGCAGAAAAAAAAGAATAAAATTTATTCTGCCTTCCTCTTTATATTGGGCAAATAAATACAAAGCCTTCGGAATATTGGTGAATAATAGAACAAAAGAATTGAATTTTTCAATTAACTTTAAAACTATAAAAAAAAAATATTTTATTGCCACTAAAGTTCATAATATTTATGAAGGTCTAAATTCTTCAGAGTGTGATTTAATTTTTATTTCACCTGTTTTTAAGACAAGTTCTTTTCCTAAAAAAAAGCCCTTATCACGATTTTTTTTTTTATCTTTATGTTTACTCATGAAAAAAAAAAAGCTTTTTGCTCTGGGTGGAGTAAATAAACTTAATTACAAAAAACTAAAAAATATTAATATTTATGGTTTTGGTGGTATAAATAATTTTAATTAAATTGGAATTTCAAATGACATATGAAGCTTATTTATTAGAAAAAAAATGGCAAAATAAATGGGAAAATTCAAAAACTTTTGAAGCAACAGATAATAACAAAAAAAAAAAATTTTACATTCTTGAAATGTTTCCATATCCATCTGGCAAAATTCATATGGGACATTTAAGAAATTACACAATAGGTGATGTTATCTCAAGATATTACCGATCTTTAGATTTTAACGTAATGCATCCCATGGGATGGGATAGTTTTGGAATGCCAGCAGAAAATGCTGCAATAGAAAATAAATTAAACCCTGAGCAATGGACAAATCAAAATATAAAGAACATGAAGATGCAACTTATGTCAATTGGTCTATCGATTGATTGGAATCGAGAAATTTCTACTTGTTCATCTAAATATTACAAGCAGCAACAAAAAATTTTCATTGATTTCTTTAAAAATAATTTAGCGTACAAAAAAGATAGTTATGTTAATTGGGATCCTGTAGATAATACTGTTCTAGCCAATGAGCAGGTTATTGACGGAAGAGGTTGGCGGTCTGGAGCTAAAGTCACACAAAAAAAGCTATCTCAGTGGTTCATAAAAACTACAAACTTCTCGGAAAGCCTTCTCAAAGATATAAAAAAATTGACTGACTGGCCTGAGAAAGTGAGAGTTATGCAAGAAAATTGGTTAGGTTATTCTGAAGGAGCTGAAATTGATTTTACTTTGATGAATGATACCAAAATCTCGGTTTTTTCGACAAGACCAGAAACAATATTTGGAGCGACTTTTTTAGCATTATCCATTGAACACGAATTAAGTGAGGATTTTAAATCAAATCAAGGTTTTTCTGATTTTAAAGAAGAATGTATGTCATTGGAAGTTGATGATGAAAAAAAAATAGGGTACTTTACTAATATTTTTGCTAAACATCCATTTATAGAAAATTATAATCTACCTGTTTATTTTACCAATTACGTTCTTGCTGATTATGGTAGTGGAGCTGTCTTTGGTTGTCCTGCTCATGATAAAAGAGATAACGATTTTGCCAAAAAATATAAAATTGAAATAAAAAATGTAATTCGACCAGAATACATAGTCAATAGAGAAGATCCCTACGAAAAGAAAAGTTTAAAAGATAAAATGATAAATTCTGGTTTTTTAGATAATTTGAACCCAAATGAGGCAAAAGAAAAGATAATTGAAAAACTTGAAAAAATTGGAGCTGGTAAAAAGAAATCAAAATTTAAAATTCGTGATTGGGGTGTCTCAAGACAAAGATATTGGGGATGTCCTATTCCTATTATATATAGGGAGGACGGAAAAATTCTTCCTGTTGATGAAAGTGATTTACCCATTGTTTTACCTAAAGATATTGATTTTTCTAAGCCTGGAAATCCATTGGAAAATCATCCTACATGGAAATACACCAAGTGTAAAAAAACGGGTTTGAAAGCAGTTCGCGAAACGGATACATTGGATACTTTTTTTGATTCGTCATGGTATTTCTTGAGATTCTGCTCTCCTAACTCCCAAACAGAACCCTTTAAAAAATCATCTATTGATTATTGGATGCCTGTAGATCAGTATGTTGGTGGAATTGAGCATGCAATTTTACATCTTTTATATTCTCGATTTTTTTGTAGGGCCTTAAAAGTTTGTGGTTACTCTGTTCCAATAGAACCTTTTAAAAAATTACTTACTCAAGGAATGGTTTGTCACGAAACATTCCAAACTAAAGAAAAAAAATGGGTTGAACCAAATAATGTAATTAAAAAAAAGAATGAATATTTTTCTTTGTCTGGTGAAAAATTAATTAAAGGTCGTTCAGAAAAAATGAGCAAGTCAAAAAAAAATATTGTTGACCCTGATTATATTATAAAAGAATACGGTGCTGACACTGCTAGGTTATTTATGATTTCTGATTCCCCCCCAGAGAGAGATTTAGAGTGGTCTGAGGACGGGATCAAAGCTACTCATAAATTTTTAAAAAAAATTTTTGAAAATCTGAATAATTCATTTGAATTTACTATGACCTTTAATGTTAAAAATTATAAGCTAAATGAATCAGAACTAGAAAATTATAATTTTTTAAATAAAACTATATTTTCCTATTCTGAGGATATTAAAAACTATAGACTAAATAATGCCGTTGCTAAACTTAGAGAGTTATCTAATTTGTTGATTAAGTTAGAAAAAAAGGGGTCATTCTTTAATTATTGTTGGTCTATTTTTTTAAGACTAATCAATATTATAACGCCTCATTTTTCTCAAGAGTTGGCGTTCAATGCAGGATTTAAAAAAAATTTACATGAAATTCCATGGCCAAATTATGATCCAAAATGTTTGCAATCTAGTCAGGTAAAAATTGTTGTGCAAATCAATGGCAAAAAAAAATTTATATTGGTTGTTAACGAGAATATTGAAAAAGATGAAATATTAGAAATAATAAAGAAAGACTCACAATATAAGTCGTTGAATGTAAATAAATTTAAAAGAATTATATATGTAAACAATAAAATTTTAAACTTCGTAGGATGAAACTTTTAATTATAGTTATTATTTTTTTAGAGAGTTGCGCTTATAAACCTGTTTATAATAGTGATAACTTTTTATCTAAATACAATATAAATATTATCATAAAATCAAAAGAAAATTATGGGAAGATAACAAATCTTTTAAAACTACATTTAGATCAAAAATTAAACTTTAGATCCAAAAAACCCTCTAATCTCAAATTAGTTTTGTCTGTTCAAAAACAAAAAAGTGGCATGGGAATCAATAAAGATTTGAGTACTTCTGGAATAATAATGAATTATTTGATCGCTTATTCTTTGTATGACAAAAAAGGATTATTAAAATCAGGACAAATATCAAAAAAATCAAGTTTCTATTTATCAGAAAATTCCTACGGAAACCTTGTTTCTGAAGAAGACTCCTCTCAAAAACTCATTTTATCATTATCAGATAGTATTTCACATATTTTATTGGCAGCAAATTTTGAAAGAAAGATTGTGCCATGATACTTAAATTTGAACAATTCCAAAAAAAATATAACGAATTAGATCAAAATAAATTTTTTCTGTTTTATGGAAATAATTATGGAAAAGTTCATTATTGCTCTTCAAAAATAATTTCTTATTTTAAAAAAAAATTAATGTGTAAAGCAATTTTTTTTTCCTCATCAGATTTTTCTAAAAAAAACCTTAGAGAAATTTTTTTAAATTATGACTCTGACGATTTATTTGGTAACAATTTTTTAATCGTTATAAATATAGAAAATAAGTTTTCGAACAAGGAATTGATTGAGATAGTAAAACAAAATACTCTAAAAAGTCTTAAAATTATCCTAAAAACCGGAAGACTTGATAAAAGCTCCGCTTTAAGAAAATCTTTTGAGACGAAAAATGAAGCAATTATTGTGCCTTGCTATGAAGAAACATTTCAAGAAAAAGTAGAGTTTATTAGAGAGGAATTAAAAAATGATTTATTAGATGTAGAGAATTCAAAAATACACGAGCTAGCTAATTGCTTTGGAAATCAAAGATTAGAGATTCAGAATGAGCTTGAGAAGATTAAAATTTTATTAAAACTTAAATTGCATTCTAATACCAGCTTTATTAGTGAGATTTCAAATACTGTTGATTTCGATGAATCTTTATTTGTGTTTAATATTGTTTCTGGAAGAGATAAAAATTTTCTTGCACAATATCAAAAATTTACTGAATACGAAAAAAATGAGATTAAAATTATCAATGCTTTAATAGAACATTTTTTTAAAATGTTAACTGTTAAAAATAATATTTCTCAAGGAAAAAATCTTTATCAAGCGATAAAAGAACTTAAACCACCAATTTTTTTTAAATTTGAAAAAGACTTTCAAGAACAGGTTCAAAATTGGAATCGAAATAATATTATTTTTGTAATTAAAAAACTTTTTTCTATTCAAAAAAGTTTTCTTGCTGGATTGACTTCTGCAAGTTCAGATTTTTTGTTTTTAATTATCAAAATAATGAGAAAAAATTTGTAACTAAATGTTAAGTTTTTTTAAGAAATCTTTTAATGTTTTCTTTGTTTCTACAATTTTTTTTGATGTATCTATAGTAAGAGATATATATTTTTGGAAAAGATTTTCATTGTATTCTTGAATTTTTAAAATGTCTTCAAATTTTGAGTTGTTCATATTCTTTCTTTGAAGAGCTCTATTTTTTTGAGTTACCTTATTTACTTTAGTTAAAATTATATGTGTGTAAAATGACTGTAAATTCTTTTGAAAAAGCAATGGAATATCATAAAATAAAACTTTTTCTTTTTTATTTTCTAAATAAAAATTATCTTTTTTTTTTTTTTAGTTCAGGATACAAAATTTTCTCAAGTTTTTTTAATTCCTCAGAGTTTTTAAAAACATAAGAACCTAAGTTTGATATGTTTAATTTTCCATCATCATAGAGCAATGAGTTTATTTTATGACTAAATTTTTCTATTACTAGATCTATAACAGCTTTAGTCTGATATAAATTTGCAACTTCTAAGTCTGAATCAAAAACTTTGTAATTCATTCCTTTAAGAATTTCAGAGATAGTTGTTTTTCCAGTTGCTATTTTTCCTGTTATTGCAATTTTTAACATTTCATTTTAAGATTTTTTGTATAGCTTTGACATCCTGATTGGAAATTTTATTCTTTTCAAACCAAAAATTAAATGCTGTTGCTGCTTGTCTAATCAGCATCCCAATCCCGTTGTATGTTTTAAACCCTTCTCTAGAAAAATCCTTTAAAAATTCTGTTTGTTTTGGCTTGTAAATAATATCAAAGATCAAAGTGTTTTTTGTTAAATTTTTTTTATCTAATTTTATTTTTTCTCCTGCTACCATTCCAAAGGAAGTTGTATTAATAATTATATCTTTGTCCTTATCTGGAATTAAATTTTCCCAATCCCCAATAGAAAAAGCAACATTAGTGTTTGAAAATTTTTTTGCTAATGTTAGGGCCTTTTTTTTAGTCCTGTTAATTATTTCTATTTTGGATGGATTAAATTTTACCAATGTAGAAATAATTCCTAAAGCAGCTCCCCCTGCCCCTATGATATAAAAGCTTTTATTTTTTATCTTGATTTCCAAATCTTTCATCAGATATTCCATAAAACCAATACCATCTGTATTAGCCCCAGTAATTTTATTTTTTTTGTCTAAATAAACTGTATTTACTGCCATACTTTCCTTTGCCGAAGGATGAAGTTTATCTAAATGTTTTATAATACTTTCTTTAAAAGGTAACGTTACGTTAAACCCAATAATTTTTTTATTCTTTACAAGTTCTATAACAGAAGATAACTCTTCTTTTTTTATAAGTTTTTTTTCATATACAACATGAAGTTTGTGTTTTTTGAGCCAATAATTATGAATGACTGGTGATTTTGAATGTTTTATTGGGTTGCCTATAACAAATAACTTCATTTTGTTGTCCTTAATTTATTTATAAAATTTTTAACAGGGAATCCTTTTATGGTCTCTAAATCACCACTTAAAATCTTTACAAAATTATGTTTATTGTTCTCTTCTATTCTATATGCTCCTACCGACATTAGCGCAGATTTGTTATTTTTTCCAAGATACATTTCAATTTCTTTGTCTCCTATATTTCTGAAATATAGAGTTGCTTTTTTTAGTTCTTTAAAAAAAAATTCTCCATTTTTTAGAACATATATAGAACTCATCAGTAAATGTTCTTTTCCTCTCATAAAAAAAAGCTTTTTTTTTGCTTCCTCTATATTATTGGCCTTATCGATTCTTTTATTTTCGCAAATTAATATTTGATCTGATCCAATAATTATTCTTTCTTTGTAGTCTTTCAATAAAGATCTTGCCTTTTCCTTTGCTAAATGAACAACTAAATTTTCTGGTGATAAGTTTTGAGATTTTGCTTTTATTTTTTGTTCATTTATTGCGTGTTCTTTTATAATCACATTGCTAAAATACTTTCTAATTATTTTTGCCCTAGTTAAACTTGAGGAAGCAAGTATTATCTGTTGATTTGTTGTGGATTTTTTCATTTTTTATTATTTATTGAACAGTTATCATTTAACTCCTTTTTTTATACACATCTTTATAACTCTAACAAAGTTTCCCCTTTTTTATCCTTGTTTTTATTGTTTCATTTATTAAGTTTAAATCTCTTTGTTTTCTTGTCTCTCTTGACTTTATTAACAAGTTATTTTGTACTTTTTCTTTTTTAAGGTGTTAATAATTTGTTAGAAAGTATTATAAACATATTTAAGCCTACAACAACAACAACAACCTTATATATATAATGATGAAGATGAATTGTGGATTAAAAAAAAATTCTAATGAAAACAACATTCCCATTTGGTTCATGCGCCAAGCAGGTAGATATTTACCTGAATACAGAAAAATAAGGTTGATGAAAAAATCATTCTTAGACCTTTGCTTTTCACCACAATTGGCAAGTGAAATTTCTTTGCAACCAATAAAAAGATTCGATTTTGATTTTATTATCTTGTTCTCCGATATTTTAGTAATTCCTTATGCTTTGGGACAAAAAGTTAAATTTATAGAAAATGTTGGCCCGATACTTGGAGATATGGATTTCACAAAAAACAAAACTGTTCTTTCTATACAAAAGTCCATAAATCTTTTATCTCCAGTTTTTGAAACTCTAAAAATTCTTAAAGAAAAAAAGCAAGAGAAAAAAATAATTGGTTTTTGCGGAGGACCATTCACTGTTCTTAATTACATGATAGAAAAAGGGACTTCTAAGAAACATGATAGGATAATAAGTTTTATAGAAAGGCAAAAAGAATTAGCACTAATTCTCATCGAAAAAATAACAGAGGTTTCTATTGAATATTTAATGAGGCAAATTGAATCAGGAGCAGATTATATACAAGTTTTTGACTCGTGGGCTGGATTACTAAACGAGAAACAGTATGAGCAATTTATAATTCAACCAAGTATAAAAATAAATAGAGAAATCAGAAAGAAATACCCAAAAACACAACAAATATTTTTTCCTAGAGGATCGAAAGAAAAACTAAGAAATTTTTTACTTGATGTAAAATGTGATGTAATATCTGTTGACGAGATTTCAGAAGAAACAAAATTATTTTGTAAGAAAAAAAATATTGCTATACAAGGAAATCTTAGTCCATTAACACTTTTAGAAGGAGGACAAAAGTTGGATAATGAAGTTAAAAGTATCGTAGAGAGATTTAAAGATAATACACATATATTTAACTTATCACATGGTATTTTACCTAAAACACCTATAGAAAATGTTCATAAAGTAATAGACATAGTAAGAAAAAGTCATGAGTCTACCAAAAAGTCATCCTAAAATATTACATTCAAAGACAGGAATTCTATTGATAAATTTAGGAACACCTGACTCAACAGGATGGTTTGATATCAGAAAATACTTAAAAGAGTTCTTATCTGACCAAAGAGTAATAGAAGTGAATCCAATATTATGGAAAATAATACTGAATGTTTTTATTTTGACATTTAGACCATCAAAAACAGCAGAAGCTTATAAAGAAATATGGATGAAGAAAGAAAACATGTCACCGTTAAGATATTTCACAATAAGACAGTCTAAAAAGCTTTCCCAAAAAATAAAAAACAAAAAGATTTTTATAGATTACGCAATGAGATATGGAAACCCTAGTATTAAAAGTAAGATAATAAGTCTACAAGAAAAAGGGTGTGAAAAACTGATAATTTTGCCATTGTACCCTCAATATGCAGCAGCAACGACCGCTACAGTTTGTGATGAAGTTTATCGAACACTAATGAAAATACGCTGGCAACCAAGTTTACAAATAATTTCACATTATGAATCCGAGCCCTTATATATTAAAGCGTTAGCAAAGAGTATAAAAAATAAAATGTCTAAAATTAAATGGAAACCTGACTTAATTGTAGCTTCATATCATGGTATTCCAAAGAAGTATTTTGAAAAGGGAGACCCGTATCATTGTTACTGTTTAAAAACAACAAGATTACTAGATGAAAAGTTAAAGTTGAAGATACCGATCATCTCGACTTTTCAATCTAGGTTTGGTCCAGATGAATGGCTACAACCATACACAGATAAAACATTAGAGAAGCTTCCGAGAGAAGGAAAAAAGAAAATACTTGTCATGTGTCCAGGATTCGCATCAGATTGTGTCGAAACACTTGAAGAAATTTCAATTCAAGGTAAAGAAAGTTTTGAGCAAAACGGAGGCGAGAAATTCGATACAATCCCATGTTTGAATGATAATGCAGATCATATAAAACTCTTTGAGCATTTAGTTAAGAAATATTTAGTTTAAACAAAAGAAATATAAATTATAATGGATTATTATTCTGAGTCTTCAAGACTCAAAAAAAGATAACAAGATCTCGTGGAACAAGTAGACTTATACCTAATTTGTAAATATTTCCATATTGTTTTTATGACAACATGGATGGCAGGTCTTTTTTATTTACCTAGACTTTTTGTTTATCATTCTGATTCGAAAACCAATACAAATGAATACAAGACTTTTATTATAATGGAAGAAAAATTAATAAAATATATTATGAATCCTTCTCTAATTTTTACATGGATTTTTGGGATATCTCTTGTAATTGTCCAAGAAGAATACAACTCTTTATGGGTAAATCTAAAATTTTTATGTGTACTTTTAATGTCTATTTTTCATATTTATTGTATAAGAATAAGTAAAAAATTTAAAGACAATGCAAACACGAAAAATGGTCGACATTACAGGATTATAAACGAAATACCAACAATACTTTTTTTAGTAATAGTTTTTTTAGTTGTTTTTAAACCATTCGTTTGACAAAACTACGCAGATAAATTATAAAATAATCTCCTAATTCCCCTAAAATTATGCACTTAAAAGACTTAAAATCTAAAAACCCATCAGAATTATTAAAAATTGCTGAAGACCTGAAAATCGAAAACGCAGGCACATTAAGAAAGCAAGACATGATTTTTGCCATTTTAAAACAAATGGCTATGAACAAGGATGCTATATTTGGAGAGGGTGTATTGGAAATACTACAAGATGGCTTTGGTTTTTTAAGATCGCCCGACGCCAATTATCTGCCTGGCCCTGACGATATATATGTTTCACCACCTCAAATAAAGTCAAATAGTTTAAGAACAGGAGATACAGTTGAAGGTGAAATGAGAGCACCTAGAGATTCTGAAAGATATTTTGCCATTACCAAGATTGATAAAATCAACTTTGAATCTGTAGAAAAAACAAAGCAGAGAATAAACTTTGATAACTTGACGCCTTTATACCCCGACAATAAATTAAAGATGGAAGTTGAAAATCCAATGGTTAAGGATATAACTCACAGGGTTATGGATTTAATTTCACCACTTGGAAAGGGCCAAAGAGCATTAATAGTGGCCCCCCCTAGAACAGGCAAAACAGTTATGCTCCAAAATATAGCTCACTCCATAACAACAAATCATCCTGAAGTTTATTTGATAGTGTTGCTAATTGACGAAAGACCAGAAGAGGTTACGGACATGATCCGATCTGTAAAAGGAGAGGTGGTTTCTTCAACCTTCGACGAACCTGCAGTTCGACACGTTGCTGTTTCAGAAATGGTTATTTCAAAAGCTAAACGCCTTGTTGAACACAAGAGGGATGTTGTTATTTTATTAGATTCTATAACAAGACTTGCAAGAGCTTACAGTACAGTAATGCCAGCATCTGGAAAAGTATTAACAGGTGGTGTAGATGCCAATGCTCTTCACAAACCTAAACGATTCTTTGGTGCAGCTAGAAAAATTGAAAATGGTGGTTCATTAACCATTCTTTCCACAGCGTTAACTGAAACTGGTTCAAAAATGGATGAGGTAATATTTGAAGAATTCAAAGGTACTGGTAACATGGAGCTTCAGTTAGATAGAAAAATATCCAATAGAAGAATTTTCCCTGCTATAGACATTTTAACCTCTGGAACTAGAAGAGAAGATTTATTAATGGATAAAGAAACACTTCAACGAGTTTGGATACTTAGAAAGCATTTAGCTGATATGAACCCAATTGAGGCAATGGAATTCATGAAAGACCGACTTCAAAACACAAGAAGCAACGAAGAATTCTTAGTCTCTATGAATGGATAAGAATTATCTGCTGGTATGAAAACGTCTTATAAGCTAGGCTTAATCGGAGCTTTCCTTTACATCTTAGTTGAGTTGGTAATTTACTTTATTGGTTGGAACCACCACCCTTTAAAGCACTTAATTGCATTTGCAACCTCATCTCTTATACTATTAATCTCGATTACTTTTTCAATAGTTAAAGGTTATCAAGCAGCTAAACACACCTCACCTAGCTTTATTTTAGATTTAAAAAATGGTATTCAAACAGCTGCACTATTTTCACTATTTGTTGCTCTTTTTTCATTTGTTTACTATAAATGGGTAGACGATTATGCAGAAATTAAAAAACAACAGCTTATTGAAATGGTAATGGATGAGCAAGCAATGAAAAATCTAGCAAACCAACAAATTGAAAATAATCCTGCTTACTATGATGGTAAATCTGCTGAAGATCTAATTGACATGCAGCAAGAAAACATAAATGCCAATATGAACCCATCAGTTATCTTCCCTTTTATTTTATTTACACAGCTTCTATTGGGAATGATTTACACATTGTTAATTATGGCTCTAAATAGACTATTACTAGCTAAGCTCTAACCTAATAAATTTTGAGCAAGATTTTCAAAATCAATTCCATCGAAATTACCACTGCTCATCAAAAGTAAATTTGTATTATTCCAATTTAATGAATAAAGTTCTTTAACCAACAAGTTAGAATCAGTGAAAACCTTTACATTTTGTGTGTCAAATGCGTTCAGTACATCTTTGCTAGAAATTTCATTTAATT
>PAYV01000020.1 GCA_002715305.1 Rickettsiales bacterium
TTGATTTTGAAAAATAATTGACCCATTTGAAGGTTTTTCTAAACCAGACATAAGCATCAATAGACTTGTTTTTCCAGAACCGCTTTCTCCGATTACAGCAACCCTTTCATTTTTTTTATTTCAAAATTTATATTTTTTAAAACTCTGATATCATTTCCATTTATATTGTAGTTTAGATTAATGTTATCTAGTTTAAATAGTCTTTTAATTTTAAGATTTCTTATACTTTTGGTCATTGGTCTAAACTTTATACCAACAAAAGTTTATTGTAACCAAAAAATTGCATTGTTTGGTGATAGTTTAATGTCTGGTTATGGACTTGAAAAAAAGTTTCATCTATCAACTATTTTAGAAAAAAATCTTAAAGAAAAAGGATTTGATGTAAATGTTATTAATGCCAGTGTATCTGGAGATACTACATCTGGTGGACTAAATAGATTAAAATGGTTGCTTGAAAATAGAGATATAGACATTGTTATTTTGTGCCTAGGAGCTAATGATATGTTGAGAGGAATAAAACCTTCTTTAATAAAAAAAAACTTAAATAAGATTCTAGAAATTTTGCAAGAAAGAAACATAACTATTCTTCTAGCTGGTATGCTATCTCAAGAAACATTAGGAATTGAATATAAAAATAAATTTGACAGTATTTATCCTGAACTTGCAAAAAAATTTCAAATTTCTTTTTTACCATTTTTATTAGATGGTGTTGCTTTGAATGTCGAATTAAATTTAGATGATGGAAAACATCCCAATCAAAAGGGTATTAAAATAATAAGTAAGAACCTTGAAATAAAATTAATTAATATTCTTGATAAATAATTTTATTAAAAACACTTTGTCATAGCTTTTGTTAACTCATCAATATAAAGTAAATGCATCCCAAGACCATTACCCACTTTGGCATTGCCGGTATAATATGAATCGCCAATTGGAATAATTGTCCTATCATAATATGTTGGTAAATTTTTATAAAATAATTTTATTCTAGGAGTATATGAGAAAGGAGGCTCTAAATAAATTTGGTCTAAATTAGTCTTTGTATTTAAAATAATTTTTATTAATTCTACAATCCTATTATCTATTCTTGATTTGGTTTTCTTATCAAAAAATTCAAATTCTTTTATGCAAATTCTTTTTTTTAATAAATCATAGAATATTTCTATGTCTGGTTCCTTTATATTTACTATAATTAAAACTTCATTTAATTCTTTATTTAATTTCCCGACCCAAATATAAAAAAGATTGTCATTGTTATTTTCATTAATATATTTGGATATCACAGTAGATAGATTCTCTGCAATACCTACAATTTTAAACTGATAATTAATTATTTGCTTATCAAGAAAAAATGGATAGTGGTAATTATTCTTTTCTTTTAAAAAGAATGACAAATATTCGTTATTATTTTGGTTGGTAGGAATTTTAAGTAAGATATTTTTTTCTTTATGACTGGGATAACATTCGTATATTTTTCCGCCAGTTGCATCAACTAATAAGTCTACATTAGATTCTTTAATCAGATCATCATAAGGATCATCTTTAAAAAGAAATTTAATATCGTTTTTTTTACATGACTGTAATAACAATATTTCCATCATATTAAGTGTAACTCCAATATAATTCCCATTTGAAAACCAATCAAAAACCTCTGTGAGACTTTCATCTACTTTGTTAGTAAAAAGAAATTTTGGAAGGTTTGTCAGCCAATTTCGTGAATAAGGTTCTCTTACACCTGGTTGCTGAATCCTATTGTCACAAACTAAAATATTGGTAAGCTTACCAAGTTTTTTTTTTAAATTATTAGCAAAAAATAAACCACAACAACCAGCACCTATTACTAAAACATTAAGTTTCTTATTTGAAGAAAGAAATTTTTTTGCAAGCTGAAGAGCAACTTTGTCCGTTGCATTCTCAAAACTATCATTTAAAACTCCTAAATTTTTTTTGGTATTAATTTCTTTCATAAATTTCCATTTTTCTTTAATAGAAAAAAAACTTTGTAGTTTCTCAAAAAGATCAAAATTTTGTTTGAAACTTCTTTTTTTTAGGTACTTAATGTTTTTTTTTTTCTTACTTTGATTAGTTTCTTTTAAATAAAAATTATCAATTAAAAAATCTTTTTCGTAACTAAGAGTGTATATCCAACCCATAGAAGCTCTGGTGAGTAATTCAGGAGCTTTTTCAAAAAAAAATTTCTTAAGTTCTAGATCAAGGTTTTTGTTTGTTTGTTTATTCATTTAGTTTTGTTGATAGGGACATTTTCTTTAAATTTTAAAAGATTTTTATAAACATACTATTAATTTTTTTAAGAAACAAACTTGGTATACTAATTGCGTAAACTTTATATGACTGATTTACACCCCAGTTATTACAATCAATTTTCATGTTTAGGGTCTGAATGTGAGGAAACATGTTGCCAGGGGTGGAAAATTGATGTTGATCAAAATTGTCACAAAAAGTTCGAGGAATTAGGTAACAAATTTGATGATAATAAAATTAGTGAATATCTAAAAATAAATACAAATCCAACAAGTCATAAGTTTTCATTTATTAAAATGCAAAGAAATGGATTCTGTCCATTCCTAGATAAGAGTAAATTGTGCAGTATTCAAAAGAAATTTGGTGAAAATTATCTTCCTGATACATGCAAGACATTTCCTAGAAGAACAATCGATTTTGATGAAATAAAGATAAAAACATTATCTCTAGCATGCCCTGAAGCAGCAAGACTATGTTTAACAAAGAAAAATTCTATGAATTTGAGATCAGATAAAAATGAAGAGAATAGTTTTTTAAAGATTGTTCCAAGTTATTTACATAATTCATTCACAATAATTGGAGAAAAATTATTTAACAGAATTTATTTTTTATTTAAAAATGAAAAATTTAATTTAACCCGTTTAATTTTTATTTGTGAAAGTATTTTAAATGAACAAAAAAATCTTGAAAGAAATCCGGAAAAATTGGATTTAATTTTTAATTTTATTGTCGATGAAACACAAAATCTAGATTTTTTGAATTATGATAGATCAGAAATAAAGCTCAATTTTTTAAATGACATTAATAACTTTTTTACAATTACAAACCCTAATTGTTATCTCAATGAAATATTATCAAAAACGCATAATACATTATTAGGAAAAAGTTCTGATCGAGAAAAATCAATAATGAATTTTAAAAATATTGAAGGAAATCTTTATTTGAGGTTTGAAAAAGAAAATTACAATATTTTAAGAAATTATTTTTTAAATGAAATGTTAGGTCATGCTCAAATATTTACTAACGAAGTTGATAATTGTAGAAACAGATTTTATTTAACGATACTATGCGCTCTAATTTCAAAATTAATAACAATAGGAATCATCTCTGAAAAAAAGAAAAAATTTGACAATCAAATCATGATTAATGCTATTCAAAAAGTTTCAAAATATTTTGGTGCTTTTGTTTTAGTTGACAGAAATAATGAATATAAATTTCACCCTGAAATTTACTCAGCACTAAGAAAAGTCGATAAAAATAGTGTATTTAATTCGCTATTTCTTCTTTTTGGTTAAATATTTATTTAGATTAATATTAATATTTTTGACATTTTTAATTATCAGAATAATAATTTAAATTTTTTATTTTGTATCAGACTTGCTTATTAATGTTCTTTGTAGCTCTTTAAAAATTAAATAATGACCGTTTTTGTTATGATGTACATCATTTTTTATATAAAATTTGTCTATTGTTTTTTTACTTCCAATTTTTTGTCTATTCTCAAAGAAGATTGGGAAGGTATCCACAAAATATTTACATTTGTTTTCGCAAAAATTCCTCCAAATCTTTGTATAATAACTATCAAAGTTATCGTATAAAATTTGGCCAGGCCATGGGTAAACACCTATAATCAAATTAATATTTTTTTTTTTTAGTAAGGTAAATAAATTTTCTAATTCTTTTAGATTTTTATTAATCCCATTTAAAATTTTTTCTTTATCTTTATCTGTATAAAAATCATTTTTTTTTTGAAGACTATATGTCCACGCACTGGTTTTATAATTTTCTCTTAAATAATTCTGAGGATTTTTTTTACTAATATATGAATTTATATTTTTTAGAAAATAGAAAGTTAAAGGTAATTTAATTTGTATTGTATTTATAAAAGTTAACGCAAAGTTACCTCTTTTTGTATCAAACCTATTAGTGTTATCCTCATGCATTTTAATATTTCTGAGTTTATCATCTCTATAAAAAACAAATCCTTCCTCATATACATCAGAGACATCAGGAAAAACGATAAGATTTTTCATTTTAATTCCCTTTTCTAGAAAATATTTTATTTTTTCAAAATAAATGCTTGATGAGTAACCAGATACTCCTAAATTCAAAATTTTAAGGTTTTTATTGTGATCTTCAAAATAACCAACGAAAGTCTTTTCATAATCTATTCCAATACCTTCTGTAAAACTATCTCCAATAAAAACATAATCAAATACGTCCTTTAGATCTTCATTAGCTTTATTACAAGATTTTCTAAAACCTTCCGAATTTGTACATATATTATATTTCATTCCACCGGATACTCCAATTCCAGAAAAATTTTTTAAAAGTCCATGATGAAAATTTTTATTTGTAACTCTATATTTTCTCTCTAATTCTTGAGCATCTTTACTATCAACGTATTCATTTTTGGAAAAAAAAGATAAAATTTTTAAAGAAAAAAAAAAATCGAAAATAATGAATAGAATCATTGATACTATCAGGATTAAAATATAACTTGATATTTTTTTAATTACAAAAATCATAATAATTATTTTATATCAAAATTTTGACATCCTTACTCTAGTAATTAACTTCTATGTTCAAAGACAATAAAAAATATGTCTATAAGGAAATTGGCAGGATCAAATTTTAATATCTCCTCCTACCAATCTTGCCTCAATTATTTAATTTGAGTATACTGTAAAGTATAAGAAAGGTATGTTAAAAAAAATTGAAAATCATTTATTTAAAAAAATTGAAGTTTGGTTTTTATATTTATTAATTATCATACTAGTTTTACTTGGACTTTTATTTGGGGTTTTAGTAGATTATCATAAACGTGGAGGACTTAAATATTATCAGATATCAAGCTTTGCTGTAACTGTATCAAATTCAATTATAAATGGAATAAGATTCCTTAAAAATCCTAAAATGGATACCCAACTACTAGAAGCTGAGGAAAACTTCAGATTTAAAAATCAAACTGCTGGATTTAATATTTATCAAAATAAAGAAATAGATTTATTATTTTTATTGAATATTACTGACCCCGTTTCAAGAAGACATTTAATTAAATTGATAGACCTTAAGAATTATAAAACAATATACGAATATGCTCCTGACTATGACTTGTTTAGATCTGTAGATTCAGTAAATAATAAGGGATATGCAAGCATGATAACCGATAACAATACTTTTTTTAGAAGTAGTTATTTAACTAATAACAAAAATATTATTTCGATTTATTCTTCTGCCTCCCTAGTAAAATTTTCTCCAGAATCGGAACAAATACTTTGGTTTAAAGACGATTTTTTCTATCATCACAATTTTTATGTTAATGAAGAAAAAAGGTATATTTGGGCAATTGGGTGTTTATTTGATCTCAATGTGAAAATTGAAAAAAAATATAGGACTAAACAAAGTTTTTGTGATGATAGTCTGGTTAAAATAGATCTTGATTCCGGAAAAACACTCAAATCAATATCTATTCCACAACTAATGATAGATCATAATTTACATAATTATTTATTTATAGGAAGAGTTTATAAACCTTCTTTAGATCCATTACATATCAACGATGTTGAGGAAATAAAAATTCAAACAACATATGGCAAAAAAGGGGATTTGTTAATTTCTATTGGGAATTTAAATATGATAATGCATATTGATCCTGAAAAAGAAAAAATTTTATGGAAATTCTCAGATGGATTATTCCATCAACATGATGTAGATGTCCTGAATTCTGAAGAGATTGTTATTTTTAATAATAATAGGATTATTACGGATAGCGATAAGGTTTTTAAAAATAATGAAATAAACTTATTTAATTTTGCAACACAAAAGATGAGTTCTCCATATGATGATGTATTAAAAAAGTATGATGTAAAAACTGTTACTCAAGGATTGCAAGAAATAACTGAATTTGGTGTTTTTGTTGAAGAACAAAACTCAGGTAGATATCTTTTTTTTGATAATGAAAATGGCGATTTGATTTTTGAGTATATTAATAAAAATCCGAATAATAGAATATATAAAATTCATTGGTCAAGATTGATTAAGGATAAAACTAAAATCCAAAAGCTAAGAGAGTACTATCAATGACTAGAAATTTAATAATTATATTTATTTCATTTTTGACTTTTAATTTATTTCCATTCAATGTATTTGCTTATATAGGACCAGGAATGAGTGGAGGTTTTATTGCAGCAACTTTAGGAATTATAGTCGCAATTTTTGCTGCTTTATTTGGCCTTATTTGGTTTCCTGCTAAAAGATTCTTCAAGAAAAATAAAAATAGAAAAAAAATTGATTAAGCATTTATTATTAATTCTTTTTACAGTTAGTATTTATGAGTTTTTTTTAATAACAAAATTTAAGAAGATTGTTATTCTAAATCTGAATATATATAAAAATTTGTTTGCAGTATTAAAAAGATCAAAAATTTCTGATTCTAAAAAAGAAAAAATGATTTTAAATTATTCTCAGTCACTGCTGTTGTCTTCTTTGAAGATATTTGGTGTTATTATTTGCATATTCGTACCAATTTTTTTTATCAAGAAATTAGATATTACATCCTTTGAATTTTTCATTTCTATTCACGGTATCTGTGAAGCATTTTTGATTTTTTTGTTATATTATAATTTAAGAAAAAAGTTTTTTTAAATGCGCAATTATAACTACATTCAAAGATTATTACATGACCTTATATTAGGAAATCGATATGTAAATAGGTCTTTATTAGAGATTGAAAAACTCATATTCCTTAAACAAAAAAATATTAAGGATAATTACCATTTGTTTATAACTGGGTTACCTAGATCAGGAACTACAATTCTTTTGAATTATTTTTATTCTTTTGGTGAATTCGCATCTCTTAAATATTCTAATATGCCTTTTGTTATGGCACCAAATATTTCAAAATTTTTTTATGGAAGAAACTTACCAAAAAAAGAACGACTTCATTCTGATGGTATAACTTTCGATCTTAGTAGTCCTGAAGCTTTTGATGAAATCTTTTTTAAAAATCAAGACAATTACGTAAAAAATGAGTGTTTGAATTATCTGAAACTAGTTTTGATATCTGAAAAAAAAAATAAATATTTAAGTAAAAATAATCTTAATTTTAAAAGGATAAATTTAATTAAATCCATCCTGCCAAATTCAATTTTTTTTCTTACTATACGAGAACCCCTTCAACAATCGTATTCTTTACTTAATCAACATATTCATTTCAGCAAATTGCAGAAAAAAGACGCTTTTATACTAAGATACATGAATTATCTTAATCATAAAGAATTTGGACTATCTCATAAACCCTGGTTTGAACCAGTTAAGTTTCAAAATACCAATAGTATAAACTATTGGTTAGAGCAATGGTCATTTTTTTATGATTATGTATTCAAGGAATTTAGCGAAAACCCAAATTGTAAATTTATTGTTTATGAGAAATTGTCTAAATTAGAGTATTTAAAAAAACTCTTAAAACTTGGAAAGATAAATAACACAAAAAAACTTGATCAAGATTTCTTTACAAATTCAAATAAGAAAATTTCACTTTCTTATGATAAAGACATTTATGAACGCGCACTAAATAAATATAAAAGAATAGAAGATAAAAGTATTTCTTCACTTTAAATATTTTAACTTTATAAATCTTTTTTATTATTTTCCTGAAATTTGAAAGATGGTATCCAGATTGCAAAAAGATATCGATATGACGAAATTAATTCAAAAGTTGGAGTGGAGTGGTTTTGCATTACTTGAATATCTTCTCTCTAGAAAAAACTTTCATCAAGGCTTTAAAGTTCTAGATATTGGTGGAGGTTGGGGATCTCATACTGATGTTATTAGATCATTTGGTTTGTCCGTGGAAATGATTGACAAATATAACGAAACAGCAGAATTTTCTTATGATTTTCTAAAGCATAATTTTGAGTCAAAATATGACATGATTCTTTGTTCGCATGTAATAGAACACCAAAGAAATCCAGGGTTTTTTCTTGATAAAATATATGATCTACTAAATGATGATGGTCATTTAATAATTTCAGGACCAAAGCATCCAGCTGAAAGATTTGTGGAAGGGCATATATCAACTGCAATATTACCAATTCTTTTGCAAATGCTGATATATGCTGGATTTGATTGTAAAAAAGGTAAAATGATGTCATTAAGTGGAATCGAAAATTCATTTATTGTTCAAAAAGCTTCAAATTTTACATTAGATGAAAGGGATGAAAATGGATTTAGATGGAATCAAAAACACCATGATCGTTCTCCCATAGAATTAAAAGCAGGGTATGAAGTTCCAGCATTTTCTCTAAATCTAAATAATTGTGAAATTTTTAAAGTTCATATAGGAGAGATCGATGAAAAATTAAATGCTCAAATTGGATTAATTTTTAACATACCAAAAGAATATAAAAGAAAAAATTTGCAATTTTACATTAACTTTTATAAACAATTCTGCCTTTTTGATTCAAATAAAAATTTATTAGCTGATCGAACTAATGATTGGGTACTTTTTGAAATCTAAATTTCATAAAATTTATTGGATTAGATGATTTTAATTTAAGAGTATAGAGTTTTTTTCATTTAAAGCTTCGATTAATTTATCTATTTTACCGTCTTTTAAAAGACTACTGAATTCTGATTTTTTTGTCGCTATTTCACTTATTGATCCTGCTAAAAGAACATCAAATATTTTCCATTCTCCATTTTTATTGGACAATAAATAATTAATTGAAACTGTTTCATTATTATTTGGAATTAAGATAGTTTCTACCATAATAAATTTGTTTTTGATATTTTTCTTTTTTTCAATTTTAAACTTTGCATTTCTAATTTTAATGAATCTTTTAAGATAATTTTTTGTAACATACTCTTCAAACGCTGATAGGATTTTTTTTTGTTTTTCCAAATTAGAATTTTTCCATGAATTGCCAAGTATCATAATAAGCATTTTTTCAATATCATATGTATTTTTAATGATAGGCATAAATTTTTTGTATTCATAAATTTCTTTATTGCTTACTTTAATTAATCCTTCATGTAATTCATTGATTGTGTCTATAGCATCTAGATTTTTTGATTTTGAATCTTCTGAATGACTCGAAGGGTTTTTTTCTTTTATTTTTTTGTCTAAATTATTTAATTTAGATTGATTTTTTGGAAGTGTTCTTTCTTTCTCTTTTATAGATTTTGATTCATCAGAAAAAGATTTTTTTGTTTCTTTTTTTTTATTTTTTTCCTCAGATTTTTCAATATCTTGTTCTTGATTAAAATTTTTATTTACTGATGATTCATTAATTTTCTTATCTGTTCCTTCATTTTTTTTAGAAAAAAATGTATAGGTTAAAATAAGTATTGCTATTATAAAAAATATAATTAGGAAAATTTTTTTTTTTAATTTTAAGTGCAAATTTATCATGAATTTTTGGCTAATTTAATAATTTTATATTATACATAATTTAAAGAAAATAAATTTATATCAATGAATATTATTCTAGATGCTAAAAATTGGCAAAAAAAATTTAAACTAATTAATTATTGTCCTAGAGAAATTTTTAGTAAATCAAAGTCAAAATCAGACTCACTTTTTTCATTAAGTTTTTTTTTAATGATAATGGCAACAGAAATTTTATTTAATCAGCCATTTGGTCAGAAAATAGGAATAATTCATAACAATCTTTATAAAAAGATTTTTAAAAAAAAATATGAGAAGATTGAAAGAGTTGAAATTAATACTTTTGGATATAGTTTTCTTTTAATTTTAGAGAAATTATTTAAGGAAGAACAATCTCTTCAAAATTATGTAAAAGAAATTATTAATTTTGTTACAAGCCACTGGGCAACTATAGTCAATTTTAATGAAAAGGAGAGAATTAGAAGATTAGAGATTATTTATTCAATGTGGGAAGAAAATAGAAAACTGGTTTTATCATACAAAGATGAAGCAAAAATAGATTTAATTTTTTATTTATACAAAAGTTTTGAATTAGGAATCAGTAATAAAAGAATTATAAAAAAAAATATTTCTGTTGTAAATTTCACTGTTAGCAAAGCAAAAAAGGAATTTAGGTTTGATGTGTTAAATGAATTTAAAAAAAATTTCTATTGAATTGGAAATTTCAGAAAATAAATACATGAAATGAATCCCAAGGATCAAAATTTCATTTTGCAAGATAAAACTCATATTAGATTTAGAAAGGTTGGTAAAGGTCAACCAATTCTGCTATTTCATAAATCTAGAAATCGATTAGAATTAAACAAACTTTTGTTAATTGGCATTGAAATTGCTGATTAGTAAATATGCCAGTAAGAAAAAATACTCTAAAAAGTTATTTAAAAAATAAAAAAACATTAGATAAATTTGTTTTAGCTTGTGATCAAATTAAAAAATTAAAATACAAAACACTCAATAATAAACAAATTTGAATATAATACTAATTCTAGTATGAACCTCTTTTTAAAATAAATTAGAAAGTTATTGTACATTTTTAATTTATAATCATAATAATGACATATCATTTTTAACAGTGGAGGGTTAATATGAGTACATCAAATGTTTGTGGTTGTGGACGTTCACCTAACGGTAAATGTATAGGTTGGCATAATCTTACTGAAAAAGAATATAAAAAACAACTCCAGGCTTATGAAGCCAGACAAGAAGCCAAAAAAAAATAAATTTTTTTTTCATATCTTGTAGGGTTCAAACATTGACAAATATGATTTAGATATTAAATTTAATCTATAAATTTAATAAAAAGGTATATATTATGAAAAAAATTCTCTTAAACTTAGCTTTAATTTTGTTTGCATCAAATTTGTATGCAGCTGATTTGACTATTGACATGCTTAATAAGCGTGATGATGGTAAACGTATGGTTTATAGTGTGGAGGTTGCTAAGATTGATAAAGGTCAAACAATCACTTGGGTAGCTAAAGACAAGGGTCATAATGTTGAAATGATAAAAGGTCCTGATGGAGCAACATTACCAAAAAAAAGTAAATTAAATAAAGACGTTTCAATAACTTTTGATACCCCCGGAATCTATTTATACAAATGTACACCGCACGTTGGAATGGGTATGATTGGAATAGTTGTTGTTGGTGGTGACACTTCTAACAAAGAAGCTATAGCAAAAGCTAAATTGTCAGGCAAATCAAAAAAGAAAAGAGATAAGTTTCTATCTGAAATTTAATAATATCTGATAAAGGTCAAAACTATTATGTTTTGACCTTTTTCTCTAATACTTTAAAGTTAATTATTAGCAATTATCAATCCATAATGATAATCTTCAAATATTTTAATCTTTAAAAATCTAAATTGTGATAAAGAAAATCAATCAATGTAGAATTTGTGGTAACAAAAATTTAATTGAAGTTTTAGATTTAGGATGTCAGTTTCTAACAAGTGTTTTTCCTGATAAAAATCATATTGATTCTATAGAAAAGTTCCCTTTAAAACTAATCAAATGTCATGGTGAAATTAATGCATGTAATTTAGTTCAATTAGCTCATTCAGTAGAAAAAAATTTAATGTATTCTGATAATTATGGATACCGATCAGGCCTAAATTCAAGTATGATGTCTCATCTCCAGCATAGAGTTGATCAGATTATGAAGACAGTAAACTTTGAAAAAAATGATATAGTATTAGACATAGGTTCAAATGACGGAACAACGTTATCGTATTATGATAATAAAATTAAAAAAATTGGAATTGATCCAACCAGTAATAAATTTAAAGAATTTTATAAACCCGAGATAACAGTTATAACCGATTTTTTTTCAGCAGAGATTTTAAAAAATTATATTGGAAATAAAAAAATCAAAGCTATTACCTCATTTTCGATGTTCTATGATTTAGAAGATCCAGTTGAATTTTCAAATCAAGTTTCTCAGATTCTTGATACAAATGAAGGCATTTGGGTATTAGAGCAAAGTTATTTACCAGAGATGTTAAATAAATTATCCTTTGATACCATTTGTCATGAACACCTCGAATATTATTCTTTAACTCAGATTGATTGGATTATGTCTAAAGTTGGTCTTAAGATTATTGATGTTGAATTTAATGAAATAAATGGAGGAAGTTTTGCAGTTACAGTTTGTCATAAATCAAATAAAATGTATAAAACTTCAAAGATTGTTAATTATGTTTTAAGACAGGAAATCAAAAAAGGTTTGCTAGAAAAAAAGATTTTTGACCAGTTTTCAAAAAGAGTGCATCTTTTTAAGAATAATTTTAAAAACTTTTTAATATCATCAACTAATAGTGGTAAAAAAATTTTTGGGATAGGTGCTTCCACAAAAGGAAACGTTATTCTCCAATATTGTGACATTGATAAAAATACATTACCTTATATAGGTGAAATTAATCCAGAAAAGTTTAACAAATATACGCCTGGAAGTTGGATAGAAATAAGGCAAGAGGATGAAATTTTAAAAATGAATCCAGATTTGCTTTTGATATTACCGTGGCATTTTAAAAAATTTTTCCTAGAACAAAGAAAGTATAGTAAATTTAATTTATTGTTTCCTTTGCCTGAGACACATATTGTAAAAAGTAATGAATAAAAAAGCCATTATCATTGGTTGTAACGGACAGGATGGAACTCTTTTAACAAAACTGTTAAAAAAGAAGAAATATTCGGTCTACGGATTATCTAGAAAAAACTTTGATATAACTTCAATAAAAGAAGTAGAAGAGATTGTAAGAAAAATAAAACCTCAAGAGATTTATTTTCTTGCGGCTTATCATCATTCCTTTGAAGATAGAAAAAATATTGATTTAAAATTAAATTATAATGTTAATTATTTTAGTGTTGTAATTTTTTTAGAAAGTATTAAAAAATTTTCAAAAACAACAAAATTTTTTTTTGCTTCATCTTCTTTTATTTTTAAACCCAGTAAGTTTAAACAAAATGAAATGACAAAATTTGAACCTGAATGCCATTATAGCTTATCAAAAGTAGCATCAATGAAAGTATGCGATT
Source organism: Rickettsiales bacterium (assembly GCA_002715305.1). GTDB lineage: Bacteria > Pseudomonadota > Alphaproteobacteria > Methylaequorales > Methylaequoraceae. The sequence goes on from PAYV01000020.1 coordinate 13,248, forward strand.
TTTATAGACAACATGAGCAAATATTTGCTTCATGCGGAATTTTGTATAATCATGAATCGTTTCTTAGACAAAAAAATTTTCTCAGTAAAAAAATAGTTACACATGCTATTAAAAACTTTAGGAAGAGTAAAAAGAAACTCGTACTCCACAATCTCAACTATAAAGCTGATTGGGGATATGCACCAGATTATGTTGATGCAATGTACAAAATTTTAAATCACTCAAAACCTAATGATTATGTAATATCAACAGGAAAATTACACACTGTGAGAGATTTTGTAGATCAAGTTTATTCTTTTTTAAAATTAGATTATAAAAAATTTGTTGAAACAAAAGAAAATAAAATTATTTCAAAATTCAGACTCGGTGATTCAAATTTGCTCAGAAAAGATTGTAAATGGAAACCCTCAATAACTTTTAATCAAATGATAAAAAAACTTATTAAAAAGGAATTGGAAAAAAGTTAAATAGACTTGGATAAACATTAAAAAATACTTTTTTTTTAATAAAAAGTAATTAATATTGGAAGCTATCAAATTGCTTGTCCTAAAAACAAATGCACAATTTTAAAATCATTTATTAATTTATGATCACAAAGTACAAAACGTTAATTATGATTCCTACATATAATGAGAGGAATAATATAGACTTTCTAATATCTAAATTAAAAAAATTAAAAAATAAATTTGATATTCTATTTATAGATGATAATTCACCAGATGGAACTGGAGAAATTCTTGATAAAATAGCGTATAAAAATAAAAGAATAAAGGTATTTCATAGAGAGAATAAGCTTGGAATTGGCAGTGCTCACATTGATGGTTTAGATTGGGCCTATAAAAATAAATATCAAAGATTTATAACTCTTGATGGTGACTTAACTCATTCACCAGAAGATATTGAAAAATTTTTCATAAAGATAGAAAATTTTGATGTTGTTGTTGGATCAAGGTTTATACAAAAAAATAGTTTAAAAGGTTGGTCTGTTAATAGGAAAATATTAACTTATTTAGGACATTTTGTAACTAATGTTGGATTGGATTTGAAATTTGATAGTACTTGCGGCTTTAGAATTTACAATTTAAAAAATATAAATAATAGAATTTTTAAAATGGTTCGATCTAACGGCTACTCATTTTTTATTGAAAGTTTGTTTTTACTTAAAGAAAATAAATATAAAATTTCAGAAATTCCTATTATTCTCCCAAAACGAGCATGGGGAAGTTCAAAAATGAAAATTTCAGACATAGTAAAAAGTATTTTTGTAATTTCAAAACTTTTCTTTCTAAGGATAATTAATAGTAAAATTTTCATATTAAAAAGAGAATTGAATATAAATGAAAATCTTATAAAAAAAGAAAGAATAGAATGGGATGATTATTGGAAGGAAAAGACAAGTTTAACAAAGTATATTTATAATATTATAGCCTTTTTTTATAGGGTAATAATTATTAAGCCTGCACTAAATCATTTCTTTTTTAAATATAATAAAGTACCTATGTCAAAGGCACTTCATGCTGGCTGTGGAAGTGGGCAAGTGGATATTAACCTAGCAAAAAAAACAGAACTTACAGCTTTAGATATATCTCCCAAAGCTCTTTTGAAATACAGTAATTTTCATGATGACAATGTTGAGATAATTCATGGAGATATATTTAAAATGCCATTTAATAAAAAGAAATTTAATATTATTTTTAATTTGGGTGTAATGGAGCATTTTAGTGAGGTTCAAATACAAAAAATACTTCTAGAATTTAAAAGAACATTAAAAGATGATGGAACAATTATTTTATTTTGGCCTCCGCAATATGGTTTAAGTGTTAAATTTCTAAAAATGGTAAAAAAAATAATTTATTTTTTTTCAAAAAAAAACATTGATTTCCATCCTGACGAGATAACACTAATTAAATCTAAGAAGCATGCAGAAAAAATTCTTAAGAACAGCGGATTTAATATTATTCAATCATATTTTGGAATACGTGATTTTTTTACTCACCAAATTATAATAGCAAGAAAAATTTAAACTTTTTACTATGAAATTAGTAAGGTAATTTTGTACTGCCCATCAAAAATTTATCCACAGAGTGAGCAGCCTGCCTTCCTTCTCTAATTGCCCATACAACTAAAGACTGACCTCTTCTCATGTCACCAGAGACAAACACTTTTTTTAAATTAGTTTTATAATCATCATCTTTAGCCTTAACGTTACCTCTCTCATCAAGTGACAAACCAGAGGATGTGATTAATTTATCTTTAACTGGATGTAAGAATCCCATAGCAAGAAGAATTAGATCAGCCTTAATAGATATTTCAGAGTCTTTACCAGACAACTCTTTCATTTCATTTTTACCAGATTTATTTTTTCTCCATTCAAGTTTTTTCAAAACAAGACCTTGAACATTATTTTTGTTTCCATGGAAAGATTTTGTTGCTACACTCCAGTTTCTTTGTACACCTTCTTCATGAGAAGATGATGTTCTTAATTTTAGAGGCCAATTTGGCCATGTTAAAAGTTTATTCTCCATTTCTGGAGGTTTTTCTAAAATCTCTAATTGTGTGACAGAACTAGCTCCTTGACGATTTGAGGTTCCAATACAGTCTGATCCAGTGTCACCTCCGCCAATTACAACAACATGCTTATTCTTCGCACTTATTGAATCCTCAGGTTTTATTGAATCACCTTCACATAATCGGTTTTGTCTTGTAAGAAAATCCATGGCAAAGTGAATTCCATGAAGTTCTCTTCCTGGAATATTTAAATCTCTTGGTTCTTCTGATCCACACGCTAATACAATAGCATCGAAATCCTTACTTAATTGATTTAAATCTATATCTGTCCCGATTCTTACATTACATTTAAAAACCACACCTTCTTTTTCCATTTGTTCAACTCTTTTATCAATGTAATGCTTTTCCATTTTGAAGTTTGGTATTCCATATCTAAGAAGTCCGCCTACTCTGTCATTCTTTTCGAATAAAACTACATCATGACCAGATCTAGCTAATTGTTGAGCGCAAGCTAATCCTGCAGGTCCGGATCCAACAATAGCAATTTTCTTTTGTGTTTTTGAGGGATTTATTATTGGTTTTATCCAACCCTCATCATAACCTTTATCAATAATTGATCTCTCAATATTTTTAATTGTAACTGGATTATCTTCTATATTTAAAGTACACGCTGCTTCACAAGGAGCTGGACAAATTCTGCCAGTAAATTCTGGGAAATTATTTGTAGAATGAAGAACATCTAAAGCAATTTTCCAGTCCTTATCATAAACTAAACTATTCCATTCAGGGATGATATTATTTACAGGACATGAATTATGGCAATAAGGGATTCCACAATCCATACATCTCGAAGACTGTTCGTTTAAAACTTTTGCAGGAGTGGGAAGAATAAACTCATTGAAATTTTTTATTCTTTTTATGGGATTAATAGATTTGTTTTCTACTCTATCATACTCCAAAAAACCAGTTACTTTTGCCATTGTTTTATCCCACTAATATTATTATCCAAATTATCAGATTTTAAAAGAGCATTTTTAAAGTCTATTGGTAAAATTTTGTAGAACCTTTTTAAGTTATTTTCAAAATCATCCAAAATTGATTTAGCTTTTATAGAATTAGTATAATTTACATGTCTTTTTAGCATTTCTTTTATTCTTATCTCATCATTAGTTAAAAGAGAATATTTATCAAAAATTTGTTCTGATCTCTGATCATCAGATCTATTGATTTTTAAAATCTCCACCATTGAAAGATTGCATTTTGATTCAAAATTACTAGATTCATCGAAAACATACGCTATTCCTCCACTCATTCCTGCAGCAAAATTAACACCAGTATTACCTAAAACCATTACAATTCCTCCAGTCATATATTCACAGCAATGGTCTCCAGTACCTTCAACAACAGCAATGGCCCCAGAATTTCTTACTGCAAACCTTTCACCAGCCAAACCTGAAATATAACATTCTCCAGCAATAGCACCATATAAGACAGTATTACCAACAATTATGTTTTTATCTGATCTATAATCTTTTCTGTTATGAGGAGAAATTATTACTCTACCACCACTTAATCCCTTACCAACATAGTCATTTCCCTCACCAATCAAATTTAATGTAACGCCTTTTGCTAAGAAGGTTCCAAAACTTTGTCCAGCAGTACCCTTTAAGTTAATTACAATTGAATCCTCATTTAGACCTTCAAAACCATATTTCTTAGCGATTTCTCCAGATAACATAGCTCCAAAACTTCTATTAATATTTCTAATATTTTTGTTGATCTGAATGCTAGCTTTTTTTCCTAATATTACATCTTTGGCCTCCTTAATAATCTTATTATCCAAGGCCTTGTCTACATCATGAACCTGCTTTGATGAATTATAAATTTCTTTTGGAGATTCTGTTTCTGGTTTCCACAAAATTTTTGAGAAATCAATATCTTTAGCTTTCCAATGTTCAATAGCATCTCTTTTATTTATAAGATCTGACCTGCCTATTAAGTCTTCAAATTTGGAAACACCTAAATTTGCCATAATCTCTCTAACTTCTTCAGCAACCAGAAAAAAGTAATTAATTACATTTTCAGGGGTACCTTTAAATTTTTTTCTCAACTCTTCGTTTTGAGTTGCGACTCCAACTGGGCATGTATTTAGATGACACTTTCTCATCATAATGCAACCAACAGAAACTAGAGGAGCAGTTGAAAATCCAAACTCGTCTGCACCAAGCATTGCTCCTATTACAACATCTCTTCCTGTCTTGAGTCCTCCATCAACTTGTAAAGAGATTCTATTTCTTAATTTATTAAGAACTAAGGTTTGATGAGTTTCAGCTAAACCAAGCTCCCAAGGAGATCCGGCATTTTTAATAGAGGTTAATGGAGATGCTCCTGTACCTCCATCATAACCAGAAATTGTAATATGGTCTGCCTTGCATTTAGTTACCCCAGCTGCTACAACTCCAACTCCGAACTCAGATACAAGTTTTACACTAATTCTTGCTGAACTATTCACATTCTTTAAGTCAAATATTAATTGAGCTAAGTCCTCTATAGAATAAATATCATGATGTGGAGGGGGTGAGATCAGCCCAACTCCAGGGGTTGAATGACGTACAGCTGCAATTTTATCATCAACTTTATGACCTGGAAGTTGACCTCCCTCACCGGGTTTTGCACCTTGGCAAATTTTTATTTGAATATCATTAGCATTTACGAGGTATTCGGTTGTTACACCGAAACGACCTGATGCTACTTGTTTAATAGCACTTCTCATTGAATCACCATTATCCAAAGTTTGAAATCTTTCTGGTTCTTCTCCACCTTCACCAGTGTTAGATTTACCACCTATCCTATTCATGGCTAAAGCCAGGGTTGTATGGGCTTCTTTTGAAATTGAACCAAAAGACATCGCACCGGTTGAAAATCTTTTTACAATCTCCTCAGCTTTTTCAACTTTATCTAGATCAATTTTTTTATTTGTTTTGTTAAATTTAAAAAGACTTCTAATAGCAAATATTCTTTTATTATGATCATTAATCTCTGATGAAAAATTTTTAAAAGATTCTTTGGAATTTATTCTCACAGCTTTTTGAAGATTCGTAATAGTACTAGGAGACCAGGCATGATTTTCACCTTTAATTCTAAAAGCATACTCTCCCCCATCTTCGAGTGAGATATTATCAGAAGTTTTTAGTTGATTTTTATTAAATCTATCAAGTGTTTCCTTTTGAATTTGTTCGAGGTCCATTCCCCCAATAATAGATGCTGTTCCGCAAAAGTATCTATCTATAACTTTTTCAGAAATCCCAATGGCATCAAAAATTTGAGCTCCACAATATGATTTTAAAGTTGAAATACCCATCTTAGACATTATTTTCAATAAAGCTTTTCCAGAAGCTTTGATAAAATTTTGCTGAGCTAATTGGTGGTTTGATTCATCAACCATAGATTGGATTGTATCAAATACTAAATACGGGTTGATCGCTTCGACTCCATAACCAGCTAAAACTGCAAAATGATGAAGTTCTCTTGCTTCTCCAGTTTCAACGATTAAACTTGTTTTCATTCTTAAACCTTCAGCAATTAAAAAATGATGCACAGCTGATGCTGCAAGCAGACACGGAATAGGAGCATTAACACTTGAAATTTTTTTATCAGATAAAATTAAAATATTTTTTCCATCGAGTATTTGAGATTTTGCTTCAAAACAAATTTTATCTAATCCGTTTTTAAGTTCAAAACCATTTGATGAATTTTTGAATAAAATATCTATAGTCGCTGAATTTAGCTTCTTGTTTGTTGCTTTTCCAATATTTTTAATTGCTTCAATTTCTTGATTAGAGATTATTGGTTGATCTAGTTCAAGTCTGAGACACTTATTTAATTCAGGTGAAGAGAAAATATTGGGTTTTTCACCCAAAGATATTTTTAAAGACATTACAAGTTCTTCTCTAATTGGATCTATAGGTGGGTTTGTAACTTGGGCAAAACATTGTTTAAAGTAAGAATATAAAAGTTTTGGTTTTTCACACAATAATGAAATAGGAGTATCTGTACCCATTGACCCTGTAGGCTCAACACCTGACTGAATTATTGGACTAATAAAGAATAAAATGTCTTCCTTTGTATAACCAAATGCAAGCTGGTATTTTCTCAAATCGTATTTGAAATCTTTTTTTGATTCTTGAGATATATTAATGTCATTTAGAAAAACTTGGTTTTTTTTGAGTAAGGATTCAAAGTTAAACTTTGAAGAAAATTTCTCTTTTAATTCATCATTATTGATTATTCTTTTTTCATTAAGATCAATAAGAAAAATTTTCCCTGGCTCAAGTCTCCATCTTTTTTTTATTTTTACATCTGGTATGTCTAAAACTCCCATTTCAGAAGAGACTAATACTAAACCATCATCTGTTACATGATATCGTGATGGTCTTAGACCATTTCTATCTAATATGCCACCTATTTTTCTACCATCGGTGAAACACATTGCAGCTGGGCCATCCCAAGGTTCAACATAATTTGAAAAATAATTGTAATAAGAATTTAAATTTTTAGAGTGATGTTTGTTTTTTTCCCATGCTTCAGGTATTAAAAGCATCATGGCTTGTTCCACATCATATCCACCTATTATTAAATATTCTAGAGCATTATCAAAAGCAGCAGAATCTGAAACATCTTCAAAAATTAATGGGTTTATATTTTTGAAGTCATCAGTAAAATAATTAGAATTAGAAATTCTAGCTCTCGCATTCATCCAATTAACATTTCCTCTCAAGGTATTTATTTCTCCGTTATGACAAAGAAATCTAAAAGGTTGGGCCAATTCCCAACTTGGAAAAGTATTTGTTGAAAACCTTTGATGAACAATTGCAAGCGAAGAAATAAATAAATCATCATTTAGGTCAAGAAAGAATTCATTTAAACTGTCAGACATAATCATTCCTTTGTAAGTTATTACTCTTGGAGAAAGAGAAACAACATAAAAGTCAAAGGATTTAAGTTCTATTTCCATATTTCTTCTAGCTAAAAAGAGCTGAGATTCAAACTCATTAATAGTTCTTGATTGCTTTTTTTGCTTAACAAAAATTTGAAAAATTGAAGGCTCATTTCCAATAATTGAATATCCCAAAACTTTGTCATTAGTTGGAACAGGTCTTATAAAGAGAATTTCAAGGTTAAATTTTGTAAAGTATTTTCTAATAATTTCGATACAATGATCTTTTTCATCTTCATTTCTTGGTAAAAAAAACATCCCAACTGCATAATCGTCTGGGCGTGGAAGTATTACATCAAAAGTCGATAATTCTTTTTGAAAAAATTGATGAGGAATTTGAGTCAAAATTCCTACTCCATCACCTGCTTTTGGGTCTGCACTGACAGCGCCTCTATGAGTTATGTTACATAGGATTTTTAGTGCGTAATCTACAATTTGTTTTGAAGGAATATCATAGATATTGGCAACAAGACCAATACCACATGAATCTCTCTCCTTAGAAGGATTATATAGACCTTTTTTTTCTTTTTTTTTAAACATTCTCCTAGCTATTATCTAAGCTGAATTAGCTGAATTATCAATACTATTAATAAAATTTTCTTTAAAGATTAATTGTTTTTTCATAAATGATTTTACCCATTGTTTCTGAATCAGATTTTTCCTCTCTAGTATATTTAACTAATCCTAAACCTTTTGCAAAATAAGTTGTTGTGAAAATTTCAATATTAATATTACCCAAAGTTGGGTCTGGATAATAACTTGTTTTTCCGTATCCTGAAATTTTTATACAGTTTTTTATTTTTTTCCCTCGAATTGAAATAGTTTCTTTTGTACTAACAATCTTGTTTTTTAATTTGAATGGCAAATTTGTATTATAAAATCTATCGTACCCTAATTTCATTTGAATAGTTGTCTTATCGTCAACTTCCCACTCTACTTCTTCTTCAATAGGATATTTTAAAATTATTTGATTTTTATCGCGATCAAGTTTGTCTAATGGGAGGGTTACAAATTCTGAAAACAAATAATCAACATTTTTCCTTATTATCCCACTTTCGTCTTTAGTGTATAAAGCAACATGCCCATCGTTTCTTAAAACAGCATTAATTTCATTTTGTTTTTTGAGGACAAAATAATTCTGTTTGAGTTTTTTTCTTTTATTTTCTTTGTCAGTGAAATAAATATCGTATGAAACTTTCTTTCCTTCTTTCATGGGAAAGTAGTTTTTTTCATTTATACATGAGAAAACTGTAAAGCTCATACAAACCATCAGAAATGCGCGAATTAATTTCATATAAGTTAAATGGTTATTCTTCTTCCTTAATTAAAGATGCAATCTTCAATTTATATTCAATTGCATTGCAAAGCATTTGACCAATCATTATGTGCATTTCTTGTATTCTAGAGGTATTTTTTGATGGAATTGAAATAATTTCATCAGAAAATTTAGAAATTAAACTTAAATTTCTCCCTGTAAAAGTTATGCATTTAAGTCTCTTTTTTTTTGCAATTTGCAAACCCTTTATAATATTTTTACTTTTCCCAGATGTAGTAATTGCAAGTGCAACATCTCCTGGGTTTCCAAGAGCATCAATTTGTCTAGAAAAAATATTTTCAAAACCAAAATCATTACCTATTGCTGTCAGGGCTGATGTATCAGTTGACAATGAAATTGCTGGTATAGGTTTTCTATTTTCTGAAAATCTCACTGTTAATTCAGTAGATAAATGTTGAGCATCTGAGGCGCTTCCACCATTTCCAAAAAAAAGAATTTTTTTTTTCTTTTTTAAAGAATTATAACAAATATCTACAACGTTGATAAATGGTTTTAATAGATGAGACTTACATTTTTCAGTAACTCTAAGATGCTCTTCTATTTGATTTTTAAAAAAATCATTTAAAACTCTATTACTCATATTCTCACCATGGCGATCTCATCTGGAATCGAACCAGAAATTAATCCTTAGGAGGGATTTGTTATATCCAGTTTAACTATGAGACCCAAATTTTAATTTATAGGCATTTGATATTTTAAAATTAAAGTTTCTGATCCGGGGTTTCTATATCCGCTATCTGCGTTTGATATATGGAAAATACCAAATCCTAATCTTGCGTTATTTCTAAACCTATAAAAAAGATCAATTCCAATGTAAAACTCAAGAGGGTTTCCGGCTTTTATTTCATGACCACTATTATAATATCCACAAGCAACTGCTGGCGTTAAAACTACATTTTTTTTTTTTCCATAATATCCATCAATTGCAAAACCACCATAGGCATAATATGTGTTTTCATTAGTGTATAAGAAACCAGCAAAAGGCTTAATAAGGTTAAACATTTTTTTACCGCTGTGTACTTCAAGGTTCATCATTTGTGATTGATCATTATGAGGAGGTGTACCATCCTCCATATAATTAAAAATTCCAACACCAACTGATAGCCTGTTATTATTATCTTTGGATTGAACATGATTAAAAGAGATTAAGAAAACTAAAAAAGTAAAAAATTTTAACATGATTATTTTATCTCCAAGTTTTTAAAGTATAACAAAGTTGAAATTTCATAACAAGCAAGTAAAGATAAACCTTTTTTAAAATGGGATTTGATACTTTAACATCAAAATTTCAACACCAGGATTTCTTGTTCCATGAGTGGGATGACCGCCTAGTGCAGCATTTGAAACGTGGTAAAGACCTGCTCCAACTCTAACACCATTCCTAAATCTATACATAAGATCAAGCCCACTTTTAAATTCAATAGGATGCCCTAGCTGTATATCATTTTGATCTCCAGCAAGATAACCAATAGCTAGGCTTGGGTGAAGAATAAACTCTTTTTTTTTTCCAACAAAAATATCCATTCCCAGTCCAAAGTACGAATAAAAAGATTCTTGATGAGTTCCAATAAAACCAAATTGAGGTTGGATTAATCCAAATAATTTGTATTTAGGCTTCGGAAAGAATTCTAAATTATATGCGATTGAATCTCTAGAATTAGCAGATTGAAACACCCCCCCAGGAACGCCGTATCTTTCCTCCAAATAACCATTTTTTAAAAAATTGTAATAACCAACTCCAACTGATATTCGAGATTTGTTACTTTTTGCTTTTAAATTAGAAGAAAAAAGAATAAAAAAAATAACTAGAAAAAAGCTTATATTTTTCATGATGAATTTCATTGANTTNAATAGCNATTAANTATGAACAGATTANAAATTATATACNATTTTNATNNAAAAAAAATTTTTTTTAGATTTTTTTCNNTAGTTTTAATACCTTTTTTTATTTTAGGNTGCCAATTAAACCCAGCNACAGGAAAAAACGAAGTTTCNTTAATATCTGAAAATGAAGAAGACAATATNGGNAAACAAGAACATCCAAAAATTTTGAAACAATTTGGTGGAAAATATGAAAATATAAAACTTCAAAATTANATTAATAGCCTGGGAAATTTCATTGTGAGTACNTCAGAAATGCCTGATAAAAAATTTACATTTACTATTCTTGATTCACCTATTGTGAATGCCTTTGCATTACCAGGTGGATATATATATATTACTCGTGGTTTAATTTCATTATGTCAGAATGAAGCTCAACTAGCTGGAGTTATTGCTCATGAGATAGGACACGTAACGGCAAGACATACAGCCAGAAGATACACAAAATCAGTCGGAACAGGCCTGCTAGCCAATATTCTTGGTTCTTTAACTAAAAATTATCTTATCAGAAATTTAATTGGACAATCAGCATCTCTATATTTGCTATCATTTTCTAGAGAACAAGAATATGAAGCAGATATGCTATCAACAAGGTATATGATTAGAGCTGGTTTTGATCCGAGGGAAATGGCTATGTTCTTAAAAAACATGGAAAATTACTCCAAACTTCAAAAAAAAATTAACAAATCAAATACATCGAGATCTGAACTTCTTCAAACACATCCAACATCTTCAAAGAGAGTTATGGAGGTTATTAATAACTCTGAGAATAAAATACCAATCAATCCTATTATTGGTGAAGGAATTTTTCTAAAAAAGATTGATAACATGATTTTTGGAGACTCAGAGCAAGAAGGTTTTTTTTATAAAGGAAAATTTTTTCATAAAAAACTAAAAATTTCATTTGATATTGATGAAAATTTTTATTTTATTAATAATCCAAAGTTTATTATTGGAACTTCAGAAAATGATTCGATAATAATATTTGATCTTGTAGATACAAAAAAAAATATTGATAAAAAATTTCTTACGAATTGGTTAAAAATTTCTAAAAGCAAAATATTAGACTTTGGAGAAACTGTTATTGATAATTTTCCGGCTGTATATGGAACTGCAGAAAAATCCGGAAAAAAATTTAGTTTGGTTGCAATAAATAATGGAAAATATGTTTTCAGATTTGCATTAATATCTAATAAAAAAGATTTTGATAAACTTAATTTAAATTTTAAAAAAATTGCTTTATCATTTAAAAACTACACAAATGATGATTTTCCCGATGTTCAACCACCGAGAATTAGAGTTATCTCTTTTTCTGAAAATGAGAATTCACTTAATAAAATTGTAGAAAATTTAAACCTTCAGGAGAAGTATGCTGAAGACATATTTAAAATCATTAACAATATAGAAACAAACAAAAAAATAAATAGAAAACTTAAAACTATTTATTGATTGAGAAGCTCTTCTAGTTTTACTTTCGCCGCTTTTTTTTCAAGATTTTGGACTGCTGCATATTCGTTACTTAATCTGTTAAGCGCTGTAAGATAGATTTGTCTTTCAGAATACGATTGTTGCTCAAGAGAATCTTCTTTTTTATGAAGATCTCTGACAACCTCTGCAATTAAAACTGGATCACCGCTGTTAATATTTTTTTCGTATTCTTTGGCTCTTTTTATCCACATATCTTTTTTTATGGAGGGTTGTTCACTTAAGACATCTAAAGCTCGTGAAAGTCTATTTTTATTACTAAGTTTTCTTAATCCAGAATTACTAGCTTTTTCCATAGGAATTCTTAACTTCATTTTATCTTGTTTAAAATTTATTAGGATAAATTCATGATTTTTTCCATCAATTTCGTGCTTATCAAATTTTTCTATCTCTCCAACACCATAAATTGGATAAACAACAAGGTCTCCCAACTCCAAATTAAGTTCTTTTTTTTTTGTCAAAACTATCTCCAATATATTTTTTAAAAACGGATACTACATCAATTAATAATCTAATAAAAGCTTAATTTAGGTTCCTTTTCCTGGGTTCGGACTAAAATGCTTATCGAACTTATCTTTTACATCTTTCCATTTATCACTATCGGCGGGTGGAGTTCCCATTTTATTAATATTTGGCCACTTCTCAGAATATTCTCTACCTATATCTATCCATTTTTGTGCATCCTCACAAGTATCGTCACTTATGGCTTCGGCTGGGCATTCAGGTTCGCATACCCCACAATCGATGCACTCATCTGGATGAATAACTAAAAAATTTTCTCCCTCGTAAAAACAATCAACAGGACAGACCTCCACACAATCCATGTATTTGCATTTGACACAAGGATCTTTCACTACGTAAGTCATACTAGATATATAAAACAGTAATTTCCTTAATTCAATGTTTAATTGAAGTCGGTAACATTACATAAATTAATTTTATTAACATTTGAAAAAGCTATTTTTTCAAATTCATTTTTCATAATATTTTTCTGAAGTCCTTTTTTTTTATTTTTTCTTAAAGAATAAGCTTTACATATTACACGCTCTAGGTAAGAAAAATGTGCAAGATATTTCTCTCCTTGATCTACTTTTACTAAATAAAAACCCATTTTTTGATAATATATTAAGTGATCTTTTATTTTTTTTAAGTCATTTATTTTGGTTATTTCATTAGAAATAAAATTATTCAAATTTAATAGATAATAAATATTTATTATCATTTGACAAAAAAAATTAAATCTACATTTTTTAAAAAAAAAAAAATTAACACCGTTTTTTATACCGATATTTTTAAGCCATTTTGCTTGATCAGATTTCAAGGAATCATAAAAATTATCTATTTCTTTTTTTTTACAATGCCCCATTCCTTCTTTAAGAAAAAATAAAATAGCTCGAAGCTTGTTGGGATGCTCGTCAAAGCTATCGATAAATTTATGAAATGGTAATGTTTTTTTTAAAACAAAATTGAAATAGTTAAATATTTTTTGTTCAATTTTTTTTTTAAAAATCTGAAAAAAAGAATCAAAAAAAACTTTAATTCTAGGTTTGAAAACATCCTGCCCTTTATAAAATTTACCTACTATTTGGTCTTTCCAAAAGATATTTCCTGAAATATCGAATGAAAACTGACTGTATGAGCAGGATTCAAAATCTAAAACTAAATTATTAGCAAAAGATTCCAATCTCTTTTTGAGAATTTTAAAGTTAAAATTTTTTTTATTTTTAAAACTCGAGTTTATAGAAAAAGAAAAGCCTTTGATCTCCCCAATTACTGAATTTCCAAAATTAATCTTTAGACCATCTAAAGTAATTAAATTTGGAAAGTTGGTATTAAGAATATATTTTTTTGATTTGAAGTAATTATAATCGCTTACAAATTGGTTAATTAAACTTTCATGTAAATATTTTGAAAGGTCATATTCAATTTTACGAATTCTTTTTTGATATACTATTGGTTTGTTTAACCAATTGTTTTTGTAGGAAATAAACGACCAAATACGTATTTGTGCAATTTTAAGGTTCAAATCTCCAATTTTAGGTGATTTTTTCTTGATCTTAGCAAGTTGTTCTTCTATCCAGGGCTCATTTAGTTTTTTATTTTCAACTAAAAGTGTAAAAATCTTAATTAAAAATCTTGAATGAAAATCATCAAGAATGTTTGTAAAATCTGGAATACTACAGACTTCCCAAAGAAGCATTAAATTTTCTTCTTTTTTAATTCTTTGACATACTTTTTTATCATTAAGAATAATTTTTAAACAATTAAAGTCTTTAGCATTTTTTTTTTTGCAGAAATATTCTATTTTTTGGATTTTGATTTAGGCTTTTTATTAATCTAGTAGGAGATTGAAAGTCTATTTTTGTATTTCTCCAATAAATTTTTTTTATTTCTGAGTATTCCAAATCCTCAATGAATTTTATTAAATTATTATTTAGTGATTTTAATTTGTAGGTGGTCCCAAAAAAACCGTCTTCAGTAAATCTTCCAGCTCTTCCAGAAATTTGTGCTATTTCATCATAGGTTAAATATCTTCGTTTTTTTCCATCAAACTTAAGTAAATTGGTGAAAAAAATATTCTTAATATTTAAATTTAAACCTAGTCCAATGGCATCGGTTGCAACCATATAATCAACCTTTCCATCTTCAAATAAATTTACTTGAGCATTCCTAACATCTGGTGATAAGGCACCCATAACAATCGAAACTCCTCCATAGAATTGCTTTATCTTTTCTGCTATTTCATAAAGATCAATTTGAGAAAATGCTATTATTGCAGATCTTTTGGGAAGTCTACTTAAGTTTTTATAGCCAAAATATGATAGCTTCGAAAGTCTTTGTCTGTAAATGATTTTTATTTCCGGAAAAATTTTCTTTAATACATTTTCGATACTTCGAGACCCTAAAAATATTGTTTCTTTTTTTCCTTGTTTGTTTAGAATTTTTTCTGTGAAAAGATGTCCTCTCTCAAAATCAGCTGCAAGTTGAATTTCATCAATTGCAACAAAATCAAACTCCTTATCCATTGGAATTGATTCTACTGTACAAAAAAAATATTTTGCCTTTTCAGGAATTATTTTTTCCTCACCAGTAATTAATGCAACCTCGTCCTTATTTACTTTTTTTTTTGCAATCTCAAAATTTTCTCTTGCTAAAAGTCTTAGAGGAAATCCAATCACTCCGTTAGAATATGAAAATAGTTTTTCCATTGCATGATAAGTTTTTCCAGTATTAGTTGGACCAAGGAAAGCTGTAACTTTTTTATTTATCATAATAAAAAAGCCTAGTTTTTTAGTTCATCTAAAACAAAAGGGAGTATTCCATCTTTATTAAAATATTTTAATTCTTTGAGTGTATCAATCCTTGAGAAAACCGATACTTCTCTTGCTAAACCTGAAGTGTATTTTATTTTTAGATGGGATTTAATATTAGTTTTTTGCCCAAAAAAACTAATATTTTTAATGCTAACAATTTCACTGCCATCAAGTGATAATTCATCCAAACTAGAATTTAAAAATTGAAGAGGTAATATACCCATTCCTACAAGATTTGAACGATGGATTCTTTCAAAGCTCTCTGCGACAACGGCTTTAATTCCAAGGAGTTTTGTTCCTTTAGCTGCCCAGTCTCTGGATGATCCAGTGCCATATTCTTTGCCTGCAAAGACAATTAATGGAATTTTATCTTTTTTGTATCTCTCAGAGATTTTAAAAATTTCATCTTTATGCTTGCTTGGAAAATGTTTAGTGAAACCTCCTTGAGTATTTACCATCTTATTTTTAATTCTTATATTTGCAAATGTTCCTCTCACCATAATTTCATGATTACCTCTCCTAGCTCCATAGGAGTTGAATTCAGCTTTCTTAACTTGTCTCTCTAATAAATACTCTCCTGCCACGCTATCCTCTTTGATAACTCCGGCTGGTGAAATATGATCAGTAGTTATAGAATCACCTAAAATTAGAAGTGGTCTGGCTTTTAATTCATTATTTGTTGTGTCTCTTTTAAGCTCTAAAAAAGGTGGTTTTTTTATGTAAGTTGAGGACATAGACCATTTATAAGTATCTGATTTTGCTATTTTAAGATTTTTCCAATTATCATCTCCTTTAAAAATATTTGAATAATTTTTTTCAAATATTTCTCTTGAAAGAACTTTTTTCATTATTTTTTCTACTTCAATATCTGAGGGCCAAAGCTGTTTGAAATAAATGCTCTTCCCATCTATTTTTGTCAATTCATCTTTTGAAAAATCAATATTAACTTTCCCAGCAATTGCGTAAAGCATTACAAGTGGAGGAGATGCTAAAAAATTAGATTTTATAAGAGGATGAATTCTACCCTCAAAATTTCTATTTCCAGAAATAACACTACAAACATTGAGATTTTCAGACTCAATTATATTTGTTACTTTTTCAGATAATGGTCCTGAATTTCCTATGCAGGTTGTACATCCAAATCCAACAATATCGAAACCTAGAGAATTTAATGAAGAGATAAGGTCTGCTTCATTTAAATATTTTTCAACAACTTTACTTCCAGGTGCAAATGATGTTTTTACCCACCAAGGAATTTTTATACCATACTCAACTGCCTTTTTTGCTATTAACCCTGCCATAATTAATACAGAAGGATTAGAAGTATTTGTACAACTGGTAATAGCAGCTAGGCATACTTTTCCATGAGAAAGCTTAGTATCTTCGTTTTCCTCAGAATTTAATAGTTTTTTTGATTCATTGGGATTTAGAGATTCTTTATATTTAGTTTGAACATCTTTTAACTTAATTCTGTCTTGTGGTCTTGTTGGACCAGATATACAATGTTCAATAGAATTGAGGTTGATTTCTTCAACTTGATGGTATTTAATCTTTTCATAATCATTTGCATGCCATAAATTTTGTTTTTTTGAAAATTTTTCAATAATATTTATTTGAGTTTTATCTCTTCCAGTCAATTTTAGGTACTTTATGGTTTCGAGATCTATTGGAAATAAACCACAAGTCGCTCCATATTCTGGTGCCATATTTGAAATTGTGGATCTTTCTGAAAGATTTAAATTTTTTAATCCAGGTCCAAAGAATTCAACAAATTTTCCGACAACATTTAGCTTTCTTAGCTTTTCAGTTAAGAATAGAACTGTATCTGTGGCAGTAATACCTTCATTTAATTTACCCGAAATTTTAATTCCAATTACTTCGGGTAATTGCATGGAAATTGGTTGGCCTAGCATAACGGCTTCAGCTTCAATTCCTCCAACACCCCAACCTAATATTGATAGTGCATTAACCATTGTTGTATGACTATCTGTTCCAACTACTGAGTCACAAAATAAAAAATTATTTTTCTTTGACACAACTTCCGTTAAATATTCAAGATTAATCTGATGACAAATTCCAGATCCAGGTGGAAATAATTTGAAATTTTTTAGAGAGCTTTGTGCCCATTTCAACAGTTTATATCTTTCGGAATTCCTAAGATACTCAATTTTTACATTTTCCTCTAAAGATTTACTTGTAGCAAAACTATCAACAGATATTGAATGATCTATGACTAAGCTAACAGGTACTACGGGATTTATAATCTTCGGATCAAAACCTTCATTTTTTACTTTGTCTCTCATAGCAGCCAGATCAGCAATTGCAGGAACTCCGGTATAATCCTGCATTAAAACTCTGCTAGGTGAAAAGAAAATTTCTTTTCCAGATTTTAATGTAATTAAATTTTTTACATCCTTAACAGTAATAGTTGAGTCATCAAATTTCCTTAATACATTTTCTAAAAGTATTCTGTATGAAAAAGGAAGCTCTGATATTTTAAAATCAAAGTATTTCTCGGCTTTAGACAAGCTAATATATTGAAATTTTTCATTGACTATCTTTAGTGAATCAACGAAATTTGATGTTATAGGATGTATTTTCATTTCTTTTATATGATAATTAAATTTAAGCTTTCATGGTTTTAGAAATTAAATCAATTAAACTAATACGAAATCGTCAACTACTTCTCAATAAATTTAATCTAAAATTGAGAAAATCCCAAATTATTATTTTAGTTGGAGATAATGGCTCAGGAAAATCTAGTTTAATGGATACGATTCTTGGCCTTATAAAACCTGAAGAAGGATTCATAAAAATAAAGAATAAAAACATTGAAGATTTAAAAGACAAAATAAGAAATCATATTTTATATATCCCTCATGAAAATGGTTTAAAGGAAAATTTGACAATAATTGAAAATTTAAGAATTTGGTTAAGTTTAGTTGATAAAAAAATCTCCAATTATAATTTAAGTGAAAAATTAAAATATTTTGACCTTTATGACTTTAAAGATTTTCCTGTAAGAAATCTCTCACATGGTCAGAAAAGAAAAGTTATATTATCGAAGTTACTTTTATCTGATTCTTATATTTGGATTCTTGATGAGCCTATGAATGGATTAGATACAAACTCAATAAAAAAACTCTCTAGGTTAATTGAAAACTTTTCAGAATCTGGGGGAGCGACTTTGTTATCAAGTCATGTAAATTATAAAATAAAAAAAGCTAATAAAATTCATTTAAAAAAAAGAAAAAACAACATATCAAGAACACAAAAATTTATTACTTGGTCTGAATTATGATGAACTTATTAAAATTAATTATTAGAGAAATGAAAATACATATGTCAAGCCTTACCAATTTATGGAGTTTTATTTCATTGTTTTTTTTAGGGATATTGATTTTTGTTTTTGCTGTTGGCTCTGAAACAAATAATTTATCTCAACTATATTTACCAATTGTATGGGTAATATTTCTTTTTTCTTTAATTCTAGGTGCAGAAACTTTTCTTTTAGAAGATCATACTGACGGAAGTTTAAAAGAATTACAATTTCTTGGTTATAGTCAAGAAATTATAATTTTAGCTAAATCAATCTCAATGTGGATAGTTTATATAATACCTAGCATTTTTATTATCCCTTTATTTTCAATTATGTTTTCAATAAATTTTAATTATTTAATTTTTATAATTATAAATATTTTATTAGCTAGTCCTTCTCTAATCCTTATTGCTATAATTTCAGGTTTATTTGCACTTCAACTAAAAAAAAATAGGATCCTTCAATTTGTTATTATTATCCCGTTTTACATACCTCCTTTAATTTTTGGTACGATGCATAATTATAATCAAAATAGTAACATTTTGGAGAACCAAAATTTTTTTATTTTAATTGCAATTTTTTTTATTACATTACCTTTATCCTTATTTATTGGGAAATTGTTATTAAAGGAAATTTATAAATAAATGTTTAATTTTTCAAATCCACTAAGATTCCAGAAGTTAGCAGATAAAATTTTACCGTATGCTCTGCTTCTGGCCGTCATGAATTTTCTTTTAGGTTTATATTTTGCTTTCTTTCAAAGTCCTCCTGATTATCTTCAAGGTGAGACTGTTCGAATTATGTATGTGCATGTTCCTTGTGCCTGGTTGTCGTTAATGATTTATAGTATTATGGCTGTTTGCAGCTTTATCTCCATAGTGTTTAAACATACATTAGCTGATATAATTTCTAGATCATGTGCTCCGGTTGGGGCTTGTTTTACTCTAGCAACCCTTATTACAGGTTCTATTTGGGGAAAGCCAACATGGGGGACTTGGTGGGTATGGGATGCTAGACTTACCTCTGAGTTGATTCTTTTTTTTATTTATGTAGGTCATATTTTAATTTCTAATGCATATGAAGATAAAATTAAAGGAGATAGAAATGCTGCTATTCTAACGCTTTTAGGAATTGTAAATTTACCTGTAATAAAGTGGTCAGTAGATTGGTGGAATACATTACATCAACCAGCTAGTATTTCAAAATTTAGTTCACCATCAATTGATGTTGCTATGATGACGCCGTTGATTTTTATGTCCATTGCATTCTTATCTTTCTTTATTTCCTTAATTTTATTGAGAATAAAGGGAGAAATTTTGATCAGAAAAATTGACATAATAAAATTTAGTAGGGCTTAATTGATGAATTATTTTTCTAATTTCTTAAAATCTACCGATCATCTACCTTATGTAGTAGGATCATACTTAACTGTTTTTATAATTCTTTTGATTATTTTTATTTTAAGTCTTAAACGAGCCAAAAATCTTGAAAAAGATTTTCAAGATTTAGTAAAAAAATGAAAGCTAAGTATAAAAGATTTTTTTCTGTATCATTTCTTATGATATTATTTTCAGTCGGTTGTCTAATTTTATTTTTTAATTTGAGAAACAACTTAGTATTTTTTTACTCTCCATCTGAAATAATTGATCAATCATTCCAGTCAAATGAGGTAATTCGAATGGGGGGTATGGTTTTAGAAAATAGCCTTAAAAAAAAAATAATATTAAAAGATAATCTCAAAATAGAGGAAATAAGCTTTATAGTAACTGATTTAAAAAATAACATTAAAGTAAATTATATTGGTATTTTGCCCGACTTATTCGCAGATGGAAAAGGAGTTGTTGTTCAGGGAAAACTTAACAATGATTTAACCTTTCTCGCAGACCAAGTTTTAGCAAAACATGATGAAAATTATATGCCCCCAGAAGTAAAAAGTATGCTTGAAAAAACAAAGGAATTAAAATGATTGGAGAAATTGGATTTTTCTTTCTTGTACTTGTTTTTATTATTTCTGGATTTGGAGGTGGGTATCTTTTAACAAACTATTCTGCAAATAACTTCTTAAATCAAGCTCAAATGCAAAAAAAAATAGCAGAATTAAATTTCATGTTTGCTTTGTTATCCTTTTTTTGCCTAACTTTTTCTTTTTTAATATCGGACTTTTCATTTGAGGTAATTGAGAAAAATTCAAACAGTCAACTTCCATATATATATAAATTTACTGGTGTGTGGGGAAATCACGAAGGTTCAATACTTTTATGGCTACTGGTAATGACATTGTTTGGATTTTTATTTTCTTTATCAAAAATAGAAAATTATGAATTTAAAAAAAATGTCTTAGGAATTCAAAATTTTCTTTGTTTTTTAGTTGTGTCATTTGTTATTTTCACTTCCAATCCTTTCAAGAGAAGTGTTCCCCCATCAATAGAAGGAGCTGATTTGAATCCACTTTTGCAAGACCCTGGTTTGGCAATTCACCCACCATTATTGTATCTTGGGTATGTTGGATTTTCTATAGTATATTCTATATCTTTGAGTATCCTTTTATGTAAAGATAACAAGCTGAAATTTATTAAAATTTTGAAACCTTGGGTCGTAATTTCA
Organism: Rickettsiales bacterium; assembly: GCA_002715305.1. GTDB lineage: Bacteria > Pseudomonadota > Alphaproteobacteria > Methylaequorales > Methylaequoraceae. Next base: position 34,691 of record PAYV01000020.1, read on the forward strand.
TGGATTTGTCTCACAGGGGGAATTGGTTTAGGAAGTTGGTGGGCCTATTATGAATTAGGATGGGGAGGTTTTTGGTTTTGGGATCCAGTTGAAAATGCTTCTTTGCTTCCCTGGTTAACTGCATCTGCATTATTACATACACTGGTGATTTCAGAAAAAAAGAATTTACTTACTAATTGGACAATAATCTTATCAATAATTACTTTTTCATTAAGTCTTCTAGGAACATTTCTTGTTAGATCTGGTGTTCTTGTTTCTGTTCATGCTTTTGCCTCAGATCCTACAAGAGGAGTTTTTATTCTACTTCTTTTATCTTTAATTTCAGGTTTGGGTATCTATTTTTTTCTAAAAAACTATAAAATTTTTTCAGATAACAAACAAATAAATCTTCTTTCAAGAGAAGGAGCAATTTCACTAAATAATATTTTTTTGCTTTCTTTAAGTTTTACAATTTTACTTGGAACAATTTATCCAATAATTTCTAGCAGTATTTTTAATTCAAAGATTTCAGTTGGTGCACCTTTTTTTAATTCAATTTTATCCCCAATAATGTTTCCGTTTATTGTTGGTATGATCATTGGTCCTTATCTCAAATGGGGAAAAGATGATTTAATGAAATTAACTAATAGACTAAAAAGTCTATTAGTTACACTTTTTTTTCTATCTATATTTATCTGGTATCTAAATTTTAAAGGACCTGTAATATCAATTATTTTTTTTATCATGGCATCATGGATTTTAATTAGTTCTTTATTTGAAGTTTTTGAATATATGATTTCGAATTATAAATTAAGAAAAGTTTTCTATAAAATACCCTTAAAAATATATGCCCAATCTTTAGCACACATAGGTATTGCTCTTTTAATAATTGGAGCAACAGGAAGTTCTATTTTGAAAAAAGAAAAGATTCAATTTCAGTCAAGAGATGAAGTAATAAATATAAAAAATTTTAAAGTAAAATTTTTAGGAGTTAAGACTGTAGAAGGTCCTAATTATATGAGTCAAACTGGTATTTTTGAAATTTATAAAAATAATGAATTNTTAAAAATAATGAAACCAGANAAAAGATTTTATAATTCTGGNAANCNAATNACNACTGANGCTGCAATTCATTCAACNNTNTANGGNGATTTATATATAGCNATTGGTGACCAAAGCTTGCTTACAAAAAATGAATCATGGACATCAAGAATNTGGTTTAANCCTTTTACTATATGGATTTGGATAGGNACACTCTTNTTAGTGNTNGGGGGNNGTATATCATTATTAAGAAGCTATAGATNATGAAATATTTGTTTCTAATATTATTCANTCTNATTTTGNTTATACTTTNTAAGGGTTTAGGTGAAGACCCTANAAATATNCCNTCNAATTTAATTTCTCAAAAAGCNCCTAGNTTNGAATTAAAGAAACTAGGTAAATACCCTTTANTNNAATTTAANGANATAAANANTAATGATGAACCAAAGATNATAAATTTTTTTGCCTCNTGGTGTCCACCATGTANAGTNGAACATCCATNCCTTTTAGAATTATCNAAAGAATTTAGTATTTTTGGAATAGCTAAAAAGGATAATTTTANNGATATTAATAAATGGNTTGAAAANAAGGGAAANCCNTTTNTAAANATTGGGCATGATCACGATGGACTTAATAGCATTAATTGGGGNGTAANNGGACTACCTGAGACNTTTNTTTTAGATAGTTCTGGAANAATTAANTATAAACATGTTGGACCAATANTGAAAAGTCGANATGGAAAAAATTTTAAAAATAATGAAGAGAATTGAATGANGAAATATTTGATGGTTTTAGTTATNTTTTTTTTTNCAAANGGAAATTTAANTTCTGTTGAACCAGATGAAATATTNAATAATGAGATTCTNGAAAATAAAGCTAGGNAAATNGGAAAAAAACTTAGNTGTATGGTNTGTCAGAATGAAGATATCGAAAACTCAAATGCAGATATGGCNAGNGATTTGAGAATTTTAATTAGAAATAGGCTAGAAAAAGGTGAATCTGAAAATGAAATTATAACTTATATTCATTCACGTTACGGTGATTATGTATTATTTTCTCCACCACTAGGCTTTAATACAATTTGGTTATGGGTGATACCAATCGTATTTACTTTTTTACTAACATTAATTTTTTTTAGAAAAAGAAATCAAAAATGATTTTCTTTTATATTGTAACCTTTATTTCAATTTTTCTTTGTTCTTTTTATTTGTATAAACCACAAAATAATAAATTTTTTTTTTTTGGAATTTTTTTTACTATAGCTACTGTAAGTTCAGTAATTTATTTTTTTAAAGGTTCTCCTGAATCAATTGAATTTAAAAAAAACCTCAATGAGGAAATATCAAGAATTATTACAGAAAAAGATTCGGGTGATTTAGATCCATCGAAAATTGTACTTTATTTAGAACAAGAATTAAAAAAAAATCCCAATGATCTTGAAGGATGGTTAATTTTAGCAAGAACTTGTATGTTTTTGGGACACATTCAAAAAGCTGACCTTTACTACAAGTCTGGTTTAAAATTTTTTCCTGAAAACGAGGTAATTCTCTTTGAATATTCATTATTAAAAAAAAATTATAATCAAATTCAAAGTGCAATAAGACTTTTAAGCATTTTAAAAAAGGTCAATCCAGATAATACCGATGCTAGAAAAAATTTAGTAGAACTTTTTATTCTTTCAAAAGATAAAAATAAAGCAATAATTGAATTAGATTTTATAAAGAAAAATTTGAAAGTTGATAAAACTTGGTTGAAAAAAATTGAAAAAGACTTAAGCAATTTCTAAATTTTTTTGTTTTTGAAAAAAATTTATTAATTTCAAAGTTGAATTTGATATGGCAAATTTTTTTTTACCAAATTTTTTTACAGGTAAAATTTTTATGATTGAATTTGTTAAAAACATTCCATCAAAATTTTCAATCTCATGTTGTTTAATCTGCCTTATTATTATTTCATTAAAAAACTTTTTACCTTTAGCTAGAACAACTTCTCTCATTATACCCTTAATTCCAGATGAAACTATTGAAGGAGTGACCAAAGCTTGATTTTTGATAAAAAAAACATTTGTCATGGTTCCTTCCAATATATTTTTTTTATTATCAATAAAAATACCTTCAAAAATTTTTTTGTCTTTCCACTCAGATCTTGCTTGAACCGAATCTAATCGGTTCAGGTGTTTCAGCCCAGAAATATTAATATTATCAGATATAGCTGATTTACAAATTTTTACGTTTACAGATTTAATTATTTTTGTAGATGAGTTTGGGAATACTATAAAAATAATCGTTGGCCTGATGTTATTTTCATAACTATAACCTCTGCCTCCAACTCCACGCGTAATAATGATTTTTAATATTCCTTTATAAATTTTTTTTTTATGAGCTGCAGTTAAAACTTTATTTTTGTATTTTCCGAAAATATTTTTATTGGGAATATTTATTTTCAAAATTTTTGCACTTTTAGTTATTCTTTTGAAATGCCTATCCCAAAACTCAACGCCGTGCAGCGATTCACTATTTTTTCCTATCCATTGCATAGTTTCAAAAAAACCATCACCATATGCCAAGCCCCTGTCCAAAACAGAAATTGAATCTTTAAACTTTCCGTTTATCAGTGTTAAAAATTTTTTCATTTTTTAAAAGTATTTATTGCTTTAAGCATTCCGTTAGCCTTTGCTTCGGTTTCAAATGTTTCGTTTTCTGGTATTGAATCTGCAACAATTCCCCCGCCAGCCCTAACAAATAAATTATTATTTTCCTTTAGGATTGATCTTATTAAAATATTAAAATCCATATCTCCTGAATGAGTTATATATCCCATTGAACCTGTATATGGACCGCGACCAACACCCTCAAGATCACCGAGTATTTCCATGCATCTAACTTTTGGACATCCAGTTATAGTACCTCCTGGGAATACTGCAGAAATAATTTTTCCAGGTGTTATATTTTTAATCTTTTTCCCCAACACATTTGATACAATATGATGTACATGAGCATATGATTCTATTATCATCATTTCATTTACCTTCACTGTTCCAGGAATACATACTCTAGAGATATCGTTTCTTTCTAAATCTAATAGCATTAAGTGTTCTGCTTTTTCTTTTGCTGAGTTTATTAACTCTTGAGATAATTCTATATCAATTAGACCTGATCGACCTCTTGGTCGTGTTCCTGCAATTGGTCTAGTTTGTAATAAATNTCCATTTACTGAAACTAATCTTTCTGGAGATGAACTGATTATACTACTTTTTTTATAATTCATTAATCCTGCAAATGGCGCTGGATTCTTATTTCTTAATTGTCTGTAAATTTCTGATTCAGAGATTGTTTCAGAAACTCGGAATTTCCATAATCTTGACAAATTAGCCTGGAAAATTTCTCCTTGATAGATGTAATCAATACATTTTCTTACTTGATCCTGATGTTTTGTTGAACTGACTGTTGATAAAATTTTTATTTTTCCAGATGATTTAGATTTTACTTGAATATCAAGAATTTTTTTTAGATCATCTTGCATATCTATTAAGTCATTTTTTTGGTTTGAATGATCTTCAGAAACNAAAACGATTTCATGGTCAACATGATCATATATCATTGCTGATTTAACTCTTGCAGCAAAAGCAGTGGGAAGTAAAAAAGGTGACTCTGGTATTTCTAGTTTTTCTTCGATNTCACTNGCCATTTCATAACCAAGATACACAAACCATCCTCCACAAAAAGGTATTTTTTTTTTCTCAAAAGTCGTTTCTTTCTGAGAATTTTTTTCTTTTTTCCAGAGAAAATCTAANTTTTCTAGAAATAATTGTTTATGATTTTTTTTTTCAAGAGTTACGCAAGGTTTGTGAAATAAAATTGAAAATCTATTATTAAAATTTCCTCTGGATGAACTTTCTAGTAAAAAGGGATATCTTTCTTTATCTAATTCATAAAGTGACAATAAATCAATTTTCGATTTTTTATTTAATTTTGCNATAATGGCTTTCCAGCCAACACCTTGTAAATTTTCAAAAGAAAGTTTCATTAATTGTATTTGATTTTTTTAAATTATATATTATTTATATCAATATTAAATTTTGAGGCAAATTATGTATCANACTGCTGTAATTGGAGGTGGATGTCTTGGAGCTGCGGCTGCAATTTCAATCCAAAGGAAATTAAAGAGTACTGGCGAAAAAGTTGTTTTGTTAGAAAAAGCTGTTCTCTGCGCTGCTGAATCTTCTAGACATTCTGGAATAGTAAGATCCGCAAACGCTGATAACGATGCATCTTTAATGGCCTCTTTAAGTTCTTCTATGTGGCAAAATCTTGAAAAGACATGGGGAGTAGGTATTGACCTTGAAAAGTTTGGTGCAATCTGGATAACAAAAAAAAATTCGGATGGAAAAAACCATGCTTGGTCAGAATTATCAGATAGAATGAAAAAGATCGATTTAACATTCGAGGAAATTGACTCTTCCTCAGCAATTGAAAAGTGCGGAAGCACTCTTGTTACAAATGAGGATGAATCGTATTTCTATGAACCCGATGCTTTTCAAATTAATCCAAGCGATCTTAGAACAACTCTTTATGAAGCTTTGGATGTTAATGGTGTTGAGTTAATGGAAAAAACAGAAGTTGATTCAATTTTATGTAAGGGTAATGAGATAGTTGGATGTACAACTAACAACGGTAAAATTTCAGCAAAAAATTTTGTTAATGCAACTGGAGCGTGGAGTTCTCAGCTTTTTAATAAAATTGGTATTAAAGTTCCTATTACTATTGAGCCTGTTTCTGTTGTAAATTGGATGGAGAGTCCTAGACAAATCAAATATGAGTACCCAATTATAGCTGATTATATTAATCTTTGTTATTTTAGATCTTGGCCTGGAAATAAAATGCATGCACATCAACCAAGGAAAAGATCAGTTTTTGAAATAGCAAAGAGTTTTGTAAATGATCTGACTAGTGTTAACGGCGGAGAATATCTGAATGAGCCTATGAATCAATCTTTAGCCTACAATCAAATTAAAAACTATGAGGACATCTCTAAAAAAAGGTTTTCAAACATTGATAAAACGGTATATGCGTCTGGTTATAGATCATTTTTTGATATTACACCTGACCTTAGATTTATTTTAGGTAAAGATAAAACTTACACAAACCTATTTCATAATCTAGGATCAGGTCAAGCAATGAAGTATGCTCCAGTACTAGGTGAAGCTGTTGCTGAAGAAATTTTAAATGATAAGAATATTACTGAAAAATTTGATTATAAAAAATTTAGTATTTCAAGATTTAATGACGATTATATGAAACAATTTTGGGATCTGGTAAATGGAGAAGACAATTCTTTACATCGCCAAGGAAAAAATAGTCTTTAATCTTTATTTTCAGAAAGCGAAGTCATAACATTTAAACTCCTCCAAAAGTCTTCACTTTTGCTATTAATGTCGTTTAATCTTATTAAAAGGCTTCTTAAAATAGCTCTTAAAACAGGATCAGCAGTTTTAATTTTTTCTTTTAATGTTTTTTCACTGATAGGATAAAGAATACAATTAGTTGATGCTTCAGCAGTTACGGACCTTGACTCATCTAATGATGGACCTCTTTCTCCAAATATTTCTCCTTCTCCAATTTGTCCTAAGAGGAGACCACCTGGACTATAAATATTTACTTTTCCTGTGTGAACGTAATAAGCAAAATGAGCTTTATCACCTTTAGTATAGATTTTATTTCCTTTATTGAATTTAAGCTGATTAAGTCCAATTTTTGAAACTTGCATTTTTAACCTTTATTATCCTTTATATTTAAATATATTTTATTTCTTTCCGCATAGCGTTTAGAAACTTTTTCGTTACTTAAAAGTTTGTTAAAAAAATTTCTTTTTGAATTAAAATCATAGCATTTTCCTACACTAAAATTTATTTTTTTTAAATTAAATAATTTTTGGAAAATATTTTCAATCTCTTCTATCACAATCTTGTTGACAGAATTTGAAAAAAAAATCTTATCTTTTATTTGAAAAATTGGAATTTCTGCTGGGGAAAACTTTTTCACTAGCTTAAAAAACCAATTATCAACAAATTCTTGCCAACCCAAATCCACATTTTTAAAAAATAAATTCTCAAAGACACTATTTTTATCTAGAAAATTACAAACTAATAATTCAAATTTTTTTTTATTTATTTTGTTTTCAAATCCTAATTTATACTGATCATTAAAAAATGAGCGAAAGAATCCATTAAAATTTTTAGACTGTATACCTTTGATAATAAAATAATTTAATTGGTCATTATTTTTAAAAAAAGATGGTCTATTTCGTCTAAAAAAATCAAAATTTTTATTGAAATTCTTTTCTAGAAAATTTTCAAAAAAACAAGATAAATCAAAATAATTTGTCTGAGAATTATTAATACAAAAGTAATTAATATTCTGTTTTGTTAAATGAAGATCGATTTTTTTCCACCAGGCTCCCGAAAAACTTTTAATCTTGTCTATCGTCTCAACAAAATTTACATCACTGGTTGAACTTATATCAGAAATTAGAATTTTTCTTCCATCACCTCTGACTAAAAATTTTGCTTCCAAGTTTGGTATGTCAAAAAGGGTTTTTTCTACAAGAAGATTATAATTTTTCATAATCTCTCTAATTTCATGAGTTTGAAATGTATCTTCGTACTCAATTGGTTTTTTATTTAGGTCTCTTAAAAAAAGAAACTCTCTATTCTGATTATTTATTAGATTAGTATGAAAAAGCTTTTTATTTTTGAATTCATTAATGAGATGTTGAGATGCTCTTATTCTAGTCTGTCTGCTTATATTTTTTTTTGCATCATAAAAGCCAGGAAAATATTCAATCAAAGATTCTTTCTCAAGCTTTTTCACAACGTTGATAAGATAAGATGAAATAGAATTTGGGTTATATCTAGATTTTGCTTTATATCCTCTTTTTGACATAGAAATAGTTAAAAATTGATCTTTTGATTCATACCAACAACAAAAAAGTTCTAGTAACAAAAAATTGTAGTGTTTAATTTGTAAATCTTCACTTTTATTTTTTAAAAATGGTTTATACAAATTTTCAAATAAATTTATTTTAAGATTTCTCTGAAAATCTAGTGGTCGACTAAAATTAAAATCTATTTGATCCATGTTATTTTTCATAATATAAAATATTTTTAGTTTAATATGTATATTTTAGATTTTGTAGGTTATTTTTGTTTTCAATTTTTGCAATTTTATAAATATGCTGTGATATTTTATGTTCTGTTAAACATGCTTATTTCATTTAATATAATAAACAATAATAATAGATTCATATTTATTATTTTAGATTTTTTATATAAACTAACAGAGCCTCTTTTATATTGGATAAGAAAAATAATACCCAACTTTGGGTTTATTGATATTTCTCCAATAATTTTAATATTAATAATCGAAGCAATTCAATATGTAATAACTAAATATGGGTTCATTTAATGGTTGATAGAAAAAAAATAATAGATGGAAAAGAAATTGCTTCTGAGATCAGATCAAAAGTTAAATCTTTAGGTCAAGATCTTTTTAAGAAGACAAAAAGAATTCCTGGTCTTGCAGTTGTATTAGTCGGAGAGCATCCAGCTAGTAAAGTTTATGTTAGAAATAAAACTGAACAAACAAAAGAGGTTGGTTTTAACTCAATTGAGCATAAATTATCAGACGATGTGAATGAAGACACTCTTATAAAATTAATTGATGACTTAAACAATGATAATAATGTTCAGGGTATTCTTGTGCAACTACCACTACCCGATCATATCAATGCTGACAGAGTCTTAGATAAAATCATTCCAACAAAGGATGTTGACGGTTTTCATGCGCAAAATGTTGGCAAGCTTTGGTCAGGTTTAAATGCTTTAGTTCCATGTACACCATTAGGTTGCAGTATAATGTTAAAAAGATTAAGTAAAGATTACTCAGGAAAGAATGCTGTAATTATTGGTAGATCAAACATAGTTGGAAAACCAATGGCCTC
>PAYV01000021.1 GCA_002715305.1 Rickettsiales bacterium
TTTAATAGCCTTTTAAAAATTATTCCTTCAACAAATTACTTAAAGGCAGATAGTTATAATTTGTCAATAATTATAGAAAGGTTAAACAAAGATACTTTGAGCCAAAAATTTGTTGTTCAAAACATAATTGAGTTTTTAAAAAACAATCAAGAAATTGAACTTAACGCTAACGATAAATTATATTTTTTTAGTGAGAGCGATATAGATTTTCTCTCGTCGCATTACGCAATGAATGCATTTGAAAAAATTAATGGTATGCAAGTTTGTGAGGAGCTTTTAGACTTTTCAAAAATGCTTAATGACCCTGTGTTACTTAATGACTTTAGGCTTCTTTATATAAGAAACTATTTCAAAGATATGAAAAATAATTTATCCACATTATCTATAAATAAAAATGACCCTACTAATAAAAAGAGTTTAATATCTAATTCTGGTGAAAATAAATTAACAATGAATTCTAATAAAGCTTCTGAGGTAAACAATTGTTCTGATGTACCAAAGATTTTTCAGTACCAACCCAAATTATTGTTAGCTGTTTATAAAAATCTAAAAATTATAAAGGGAAAAGTTTCAAATCCAGGACTTTATCTGTTTAATGATAAAGAAAACATTAATTCTTTACTAAGTTTTGCGGGGGCATTAAGTGAAAATTTTATAATTTCGCCGAATAGACAAATAATTTCAGTACAAACAAAAACATTAGAATTAAGCGGTTCAGTAAAATTCCCTTCAGTTTTTGAATACTTAGATGGCATGATGTTAAGTCAAATTTTGGAGAGTTCTGATTATTTGTTAAATGAAACCTATCCATTCTTTGGAGCAGTAATAAGAAAATCAAAAGAAACTAATATCTCAAGGGTAATTGCATTTAACCCGTCTTTAATAATGTCAAAATCGGAAGATTTAAAACTAAACGCCTCTGATAAAATAATTTTGTTTAATACAAATACCTTAAATAATGTATTAAATTTTTTACAAGTAAATAATTATGAAAATAAAATTTTATCTCAAAAAAACTTTTCTGACAAAACTAATAATCAAGAAATAAAAAATAACGAAAATATAGAGTTACAAAAGCAACAAAAAGATATTTTAAGCACAAAAAAGCAAAGAAACAAATTTTTAGATCCTTCTGTGGAAGATAATAAAACTTTAGTCTTGTTTAATCAAGATTCTGGAGATGTAAGTAAAAGCCTTATAAAGGAAGATAATTCTAATATACCCAATAATTCGCCTGACGATAAAAAAATTGATAGTTTAAATGAAATTAATAAAGAAGATTTATTTACTATTTGTAAAGAATTGGGAATTGAAACTCAGAAAAATTTAAATCTTTGTATTGCTTTATTAAATGAATTAAATCAGTCAGTAATCGACGTAAAAGGTAAAGTTAAATCTCCCAGAAAATATTTTGTCGGTGATTATGCTAATATAAATGAGATTATAAATTTTGCAGGTGGCTTTACAAATGAAGCAGATAAATCAAATATTGAAGTTTCTAATGCTTTGCCTAATTTACAGAATTCTAATTACGTTTACCCGCTTGGCACTATATTTGTTGATATCACCGATAACTATAGAGCTAACATTCAATTAGTTGGTAATTTTTTAGATACAAGAGATTTGAGTTATAAACCAAACCTAAAGCTCAGCAATGTTTTAAAATCCATTTCTCAGTTACGAAATAACTCTTATTTATATTTTGCTACAATACAAAGAATTAATGAAGCCTATGGACAATCGAATCTTCTCCCTTTTTCTCCAATTGAGGTTATCAATGGTTCTCAGGATAAAAAGTTGCTTCCCGGTGATATTATAAAAATTTATACGAAAGGTGAGATTGAAAATCTTTTAAGTATTTTTATTAAAAATGTTGGATATCAAACACCAGCATTAAATTTTGACGATATAACGAATTTGCCACAATTAACTGGTGATTTACCTGAATTAATTAGAAGCTTAACTATTAGAGTTGAGGGCGCTGTTGTAAAGCCAAATTTAATTCTAGTAGCTAGTTTATTATCAATTGAAAATATTATAGAAATAGTAGGTGGATTAAACAATGAAGCCAATCCAAATGAAATTGAAATAGTGTTTCCAAAAAGAGATGGTTTCAATAACTTTATTTTAGATTCTAATATAGTTGATTTTGAAGACAAAAATCACAAAAGCCAATTAATTTTTCCTGGTTCTTCAATTAAAGTACCAAAGGTTGATAATGATTTGTCTCTCGGATATGTAGAGTTGAAAGGAGCTGTTTATCAGCCAGGAAAATTCCAGATATTAGAGGGTGATAGTATTTTCAATATCATCAAACGAAGTGGAGGTTTATTAGAAGATGCTTATTTAAAAGGATTAGTTTTCTCAAGGGTTAAAGAACAGAAAAGAGAAAAAGAGGCAATTAAAAGACTAAAAGGAGAACTGGAAAAAGCAATTCTTGCTGCAATAGAAAGTCAATCTTCTGCAAACAAAGTAAGTTTTTCTGATATTAACCCATTAAGAGAACTGATAGTTTCAGCAAATCAATTTCAACCAATTGGAAGAGTTATTGGAAATTTTGATACAATCGAATCGCTAAAAAATACTAAAGTCATGTCTGGAGATAAAATTTTCATACCTTCAAGACCTAACTCAATTACTGTTATTGGTGAGGTAATGTCTCCAGGATCAATATTATGGAATACTTCATCAAGTGCTAATCAATATATTCAAAAAGCAGCTGGTTTTACAGAATTAGCTGAAACTAAAAAAGTATTTATTATTGCACCAAATGGACAAGCAACTAGAAAGGGAGGTTTATGGTCATATAATAATATTTTACCAGGTTCTACAATAGTTGTTCCAAGAAGAATTAAGTTAACATCTAACTTAGATGCAATATCTGCTGTTACTTCTGTTATATATCAACTAACTGTTACTTTGGCCGGTATAGACAATTTGTTAAATGATTAAAAAATAGGTCTTTAATATGAAAGTTTTAGTAACTGGTGGAGCGGGTTATATTGGTAGTTCTGTAGTTCATTGTTTGGTTGATAAGGGCTTTGAAGTTCAAGTTATTGATGATTTTTCTACAGGTTCTGATTTTTTGCTACCTTCAGGTTTAAAGTATTATAATGCTGATATTGGAAGTGAAAAGAAAATAACAAAAATAATAAAAGAATTTTCACCTAATGTTGTTATACATTTTGCTGCTAGCGTTGAGGTTGAAGAATCAATGGTCAACCCAATTAAGTATTATGAAAATAATATTTCTAAATCTATAATATTTTTGCAATCTTGTATTGACGCAAAAATTAAACATTTAATTTTTTCATCTACAGCAGCTATATATGGAGCTTCAAATAGTCACAATCCAGTAAATGAAAGCTTTATTAAAGATCCAAAAAGTCCTTATGGTTACTCCAAGCTTGTTATGGAAGACATAATTAATAAACTTTCAATATGTCATAATTTTAACAGCTTAATATTCAGATATTTCAATGTAGCTGGTGCAGACAAAAAACTTAGAACAGGACAAATTAAAGTACCAGCAACTCACTTGATCAAAATAGCATGTGAAGTTGCTTTACACAAAAGAGAAAGTTTAAGCATATTTGGAGATGATTATGAAACCTTTGATGGAACATGCATTAGAGATTATATTCATATTTCAGACCTTGCAGAAATTCATTATTTAGCAGTGAAATATCTTTCACAAGGTGGTTGCTCAAATACTTTAAATTGTGGATATGGTAGAGGTTTTTCTGTTTTAGAAGTTGTTGAAAAAGTAAAGGAAATATCTGGCAACAACTTTAATGTAATAAATAAATCAAGAAGAGCGGGAGACCCAGAATTTTTAGTAGCCAACAGTGATTTATGTAAAAAAATTCTTAAATGGGTCCCTAAATATGACACTTTAGATGTTATAATTAAAGATTCTTTAGATTGGGAAAATAAAATTAAATAATGAAGATTATAAACAATGATTATTTCTTATTTAGAAATTTATAGCTTATTATTAGGTAGCATAGGCACATTAATAGTTTTAAAATTTTGGGAAAATTATATAAGAATTGGTTATGATTCAAAACAGAAAATCCAAAAGTTACATACTAACATATCTTACAGAATAGGTGGAATAACAAGTATTTTCTTCATTGTAGTTCTATCTTTTTTTGGTAATTTTTCTTATTCTTTGCAAATAATCCTTTTAGTTTTTATACCACTAATATCTGTTTCTGTAATTGAAGATTTATTTCAGAATGTAGCAATAAAAGTAAGGTTTTTGTTTATGTTTATAACATCCGTTCTATTAGTATACCTTACTGATAGTTATTTTAAAGATACTGGTATTGAATTTTTAAATTTAATTTTTTCAAATATTTTTTTATCAATCTTAATAACTTCATTTGGAGTTCTTGTTACATGCAATGCTTGGAATTTTATTGACGGTGTTAATGGACTATCAAGTGGATTAGGTGCATTTGTCCTTTTATGTTTAAGTTTTTTATCTACAGATATTGATGTTGCAGGATTTAGGGAATTTCTTAGATTATCTGCATTTGTTTTTTTTGGTTTTTTTCTTATAAATATTATTACAGGCAGGGTTTTTTTAGGAGACACGGGATCTTATTTTTTAGGGACATTAATTGGTTGGTCAGGTGTATTAATAGCAAACTATTCAGACATCTCGCCTTGGGCTATTTTCTTAATAATTATTTATCCAGCCTCTGATATTATATTTAGTGTGGTCAGAAGGATATATTCCAAAAAGTCACCCTTTTTATCTGATAATCTTCATCTTCATTCTTTATTATTTTCTATTTTAGACGTGAAATATAAATTGAATTATACTAATTCTTTTACAGGTTTAATGATTTTATCTTTAGGGGTTGCTCCCGGTTTGTTATGTTTGATTATTGACTACAAATATCCTTTGGTTTTATATGCATCCTTTATATTCTTTTCAATATATGTAATTTTCTATTTTATTTTAAGTATAATATTGCAAAAGCTTTCAGCTAGATCTAAAAAATAAATTAAAAATCATTTAAACATGTCTCTTCATCATTTCATAAGTTTATCAATTTCAACTAGTATTTTCTCAATACTTATTATTTATATAAATAATAAGTTAGGAAATAAATTCACTGATAATGCAATAGGTGTTCAAAAGTTTCATTCATCTCCAACACCAAGACTTGGTGGACTTTCGATATTCTTGACGTTTTTTATCAGTGCATTTTTCGTTTTAGAGTATAAGCAAATTTTATTTTTTATAATATTATCTTCTCTGCCAACATTTATATCTGGATTCTTAGAGGACTTGTTTGGAAATATAAAGCCTAGGCAAAGATTATTTGGAGCATTTATTTCGGGTTTGCTTTTTATATATTTAACTGGATTTTATGTAAAATCAGTTGAAATACAATTTATAGATTATGCTCTTTCGATTTACTTTATATCTTTTATGTTTACAGGTTTTGCAATCTCGGGAATTTGTAATTCAATAAACATTATTGATGGGTTTAATGGACTTGCTACTGGGTCACTTTCAATTATGTTTTCTACATTTGCAATAATTGGTTGGAATGTTTCAGATAATTTAGTTATCAATATCTCACTAATATCGATATTCATCATTATTGGTTTCATGGTAATTAATTTCCCGTTAGGTTACATTTTTTTGGGTGATGCTGGAGCATACTTTTGTGGATTTCTTCTTGCTATAGTAGCAATAATGCTACCTTTCAGAAATGATGAAGTCTCTTCTTGGGTTAGTCTTTTAGTATGTATTTATCCTATTACAGAAACAATTTTTTCTATTTATAGAAAAGTGAAAAGAAAAGGTCACCATCCAAGCAAACCAGATGGCGTCCATTTGCATATGTTAATATATAGAAATCTATCATTAAAGGTGTCAAGGAAACTTGGCTTAGAAAATTATAGAAATCCAATTACTAGTGTTATTGTTTGGAATTTACCTTTGTCATCATGTATTATGGCTTTGTTTACTTATCAAAATCAACATTTGACTTATTTAATGATATTTAGCATGGTTGTAATTTATATTTTAATCTATAGAAAATTTTCATTAAACTGGTGAATAGTTTTATACCAATAATTATATGTGGTGGTTCTGGCACAAGATTATGGCCACTTTCTAATGAGAAAAAACCCAAACAATTTATAAAACTTTTTAATAATATGTCTCTATTTGAGCATACGTTAGAGAGATGTACTAAGATAAATAAAAATAACCTAATTATAGTAGCATCTAAAGAAAATAGAAAAAATATTGAAAAATTATTAATTAATTACAACGCTCAAGTAAATATAATATATGAAGAGATAGGAAGAAACACAGCAGCAGCAGTTTTTTTTGGGCTTAAAGAAGCTGAAAAAATTAATCCTAAAAGCTCTGTTATAATAATGCCAAGCGATCATTATATTGCAGATTATAAAAAATTTAATAAATCTATTTTAAATTTTAAGACTTCTTTATCAACTTTTAATTGGTTATTGCTTGGTATAAAGCCAACTTCACCGTCAACTGGATTTGGATATATAAAATCAATAGGAAAAAGTGACATTAGGGTAGTTGAGAAATTTATTGAGAAGCCTGAAGAAAAAAAAGCTAAAACTTTAGTTAAAGACCCAAATGTTTTTTGGAATTCAGGAATATTTTTAGGAAAAACAAAAAGTCTTCTTCAATCAATAAAAGATTATGATCTAAGCATATATAGTAAATCAAAAATTGCATGGGAAAAAAGACATAAATTGGAAGAGCACATATTTATTCTTGAAAATAAATACTTAGAACAAATTGACAACGTAAGTATCGACATAGCTATTATTGAGAAAGAAAAAAAGATTGCCGTTGCGCCACTAGATATTAAATGGTCTGATGTGGGGTCTTGGGATGCACTGGCTCAACTAGAAGATAATCTTGATATAAAAAATAAAAATAAAAATTTATTTGAAGTTAATTCAAGAGGAAATTTTATTATTTCTGATAAGCAGGTCTCACTTATAGGCGTAGAAAATATGATAATTGTAAGTCATAAAAATAACTTACTTATCATTAACAAAGGAGAAAGTGAAAAAATTAAAGATATATTCAAAAAAATAAAAGAACAAAAATGTTAGAATGTTAATTACTTATCTTTTAAAATCTAAAATATTACTAGCAAGTAAACTTGCTTTTTTTGCATCTTTTAAATTAGCTGAATGAATTGGTTTTCCCCCTCTAACTATTTCTAAAAACTCTTCTGCTTGGGGTAAAAATCCTGGTTTAAAATCTTTTGATTTACTAAAAACATCTGATTGATCTATTACTTTTGGTATATATTGTCTTATAGGTGATTTTTCACTTGGTTCTAATACTGAAAGCCCTTTATAAAGTTTATATTTTTCAAATGGCATTAACTCAAGTTTATAGGGTAAAGCTTCAATTGATAAATTAAAATTTGATGGTGAGTTCCAGTTTAATTTGATTACACAAGTATTATCATTAGAACTTTTCAAAATAACTATTTTGCCAAAACTATTATTAGGTTGCAGATATTCATTAACCTGCAAAATCTCAAAATCGGGATCAATATAATTTATGATATCAAGTGCATGAATAGAGTTATCTTTTAAGCTTTTATAATCCTGCTCATTTTTTTTAAGTTTAAAGTTTAGATGATCAGGTAGTTCAATAGAAATTAAACAAGGTGAATGTTTTTTTACAAATTTTTTTGCAAGTTGAACTGTTGAATAAAATCTTCTATTGTATCCAACTCTTACTTTTTCATTTTCTAAGTTTAGTGAAGAAAAATCTTTATAATTTAATGTAATTGGTTTTTCAACTAATACAGGCTTTTTGAGAGTTAAAGCTAATTTAAGTATATCTAATGTTGGATTAGTTGAGCATGCAATTAACAAGCAATCAAACATATCTTGATTTTGTAATAATTCATTTGAATCACAAAATACTTTTTCAATTTTATAATTATTAGCAAATGTTTTAGCGTTCAGAGACCCAGGTGAACCTGTGCAACAAGATAAATGAAATCCGGCATAAATTAATGCTTTAGCATGTTCATTAGCTATATTACCTACACCAATTATACCTATCAATGGTTTCTTCTTATTTATTTTTTCCATCCTCAATAAAGTTATTTTTCAGTAATTATTTGGTTTAGATGTTATAAAATGTCTTTTTATGGTATATGAATTTTATATAACATGATCATTATGAAATATTTATTTTAATTAATGAAATTTTTTTTTCACGATATAAAAATTTTTTTATCTCTTCTTGGTAATAAGGCAAAGTTTATACCTATTTTAATTTTGCTTTTTCTATCTTCTTCTGTTTTAGATCTGATAGGACTTGGTTTAATAGGGCCTTATATCTCATTAGTTATTGAACCAAATAATATGGTTTCAAGTAAATTAATAGAGTCTTTTTCTTCAATAACACAAATTGAAAAGAGAGAAAATTTAATTTTTTCAATAAGTTTGCTCCTGACTATAATTTTTTTCTTAAAATTTATATTTAATATTTTAATACAAAGAGAAATTTTAAAATTTTCATTTGGTATCCAAGTAAAGATTGTGACTGAATTAATGACTATTTATCAACAGTTGCCATATTTAGATTTTATTGAAAACAATGCATCAAAGTATATACAAACATTATTAAATTATACTGGAGCTTATGGTGCAACTCTTACATCTGTGTTGAGGTTTTTTCAGAAGCAATAATTCTAATTGTAATTTCAACTTTTTTATTATTCTACTTTGGTTCTAGTTTACTAATTCTTTTACTATTTTATGGTGGACTATTTTTTATTTGGCATAAATTTTCTAGTCCAAGACAAAAGAATTTTGGTAAAGAAGCTAACAAGGCTACAATAGATATTATACAGGGGCTAAATGAAAGTCTTGATGGATACAAAAATATAAAGATTTTAGGCAACTTTAATTTTTTTAAAAATAAGGTAATAAAAGGAATAAACAAAGCAACGCAAAATCAAAGAAAATCTCAGATACTACATCTTATTCCTTCATACTTAATGGATTTTATTTTAATTTTGTCAATAGTTTCAATTGTAATTATAATGCTTATTTCATCAAATGATTTGCAAAATACTGCAAGTTTTTTAGGTGTTTTTTCTGTTGCTGCTTTAAGATTGAAGCCATCAATAACTATAATAGCAACATCATTAAGTACAATAATGGTGTCAAGGTTTGCAGTGAAAAATCTATATCAAGACTATAGTTACTTAAAAACTATACAATTTGAAAAGGAACAACCGAGCGATTTAGAAAATGATTTTAAATTTGAAAATATAAAGCTATCAAATGTCTATTTTAGTTATCCAAGTGCTAAAAAAACTAATTTAAAAAAAATTAATATTGAAATAAAAAAAGGGGAATCAATAGGTATAATTGGTCCATCTGGATCTGGAAAATCAACGCTTGTTGATTTAGTAGTAGGACTATTAAAGCCTTCTTTTGGAAAAATTTTTATAAATAATAGTATTATTAATTACCCGGATAATTATAAATTTCAAAGGCAAGTAGCATATCTGCCCCAAGAGACTTTTTTAATTGATGGGAGTATCAAAAAAAACATTACTTTTTTGAATGAAAATGAAAAAATTGATAATATAAAGTTAACTTTAAGCATAAAAAAATCAAAATTATATGATTTTATAAAGGAATTGCCTGAAGGGTCTGAAACAAGAGTAGGTGATAGGGGAGTTAAGCTATCTGGTGGGCAAAAACAAAGAATCTCATTAGCACGGGCGTTTTATCACGAAAGAAAGATATTAATTTTAGATGAGGCCACTTCAGCTTTAGATAGTAAAACTGAGGAAGAAATAGTCGACGAAATAAAAGAATTAAAAGGATCAACTACTATGGTAATCATATCTCATAGAAATAGTACCGTTAAACATTGTGATAGGATTTATGTACTAGAAAATGGTATTATAAAAAGAACTGGTACACCAGAAAATATTTTAACAACCTATGAAAAATAAAATCATTTAATATTTTAAATTCTAAAATGGTTAATAAATACTTACAACTTATTTATCTTATTCTTTACAAGATTAAAAGGAAATTAAAATTCGGAAAATTTATCGAACATTTTTTTGTTGAAATACTTTTTTTCAGCTTTTTATTTTTTAAAAATTTTAAAAAATATAAATCTACAAAACCAACAATTTTAATTTGTAGATCAAAATACATGAAAGATAAAAATGTTGAATCTCAATCAAGAATTTTTTTATTTGATACTTTAATAAAATTTAATGTAGATGTTTTTGAATTTTATTGTGATCTAGAATCAAAAAGAATGGGTTACTTAAATAAATTAATAAAAAAAATAATTTATATTGATCCTGATATTATATTATTTAATGAATATTCGGATAATATTATAAATGGCTTTTATCATCCTTCTCAAAATGTTTTAAAAAAACTTAAACCTTATGTTAAATCAAAGTTTTTAATTCTTTGGTATGATACATGTTCTGATTCTTTTTTTTATAAAAATCTAAAACCAAAATTTGATATATTTGATTTTCATGTAATAGTTGAGAATCCTGAAAAAAAACTTATTGGTATAAAAGAGCATGAATTTAAAAAATTATTATTTTTATATCCTATACCAAATCCAAACGAACTTTATAAAATTGATGTACCAAAAAATATTGATGTATCATTTTTAGGTCAAATTGACTCTTACAGAGAATACAGAAAAATCTTTATAGAAAAACTTAACAAGGAAAAATTATCAAACTCAGATTTGGATATTTATATTTCAACAAACCAAAAAGCTAATTTCTTAACACACATAGAATATGCTAATATATTAAATAGATCAAAAATTAGTATTAACTTCTCAAAAAGCGTTCATTTTGATCAACTTAAAGGAAGAATATGGGAGATATTACTTTCAGGTTCTTTGTTACTTGAAACAAAAAATACACAAACTGATACATTGCTTGTTGATGGAAAAGAATATGTATCATTCACAAATGAAGAAAATATGATTAATAAAATTAGGTATTATTTAATGAATGATGTGGAAAGAGAAAAAATCGCTTTAAACGGTTATAATAAAGCTAGGAAAATTTTTGAAAAACAAAATTTTTGGGAAAATATCTTCATATCTTCTGGTAAAAAAATAACTAAAATTTAACTTTATAAATATTATTTTAAATACTATAAATATTAAAAATTATTATTGAGGAAGTTATGAAGGTATTAATTATTACATGGGAAAACTTTCAAGATCAAGAAGTTGTTTATCCATATTATAGAATAAGAGAAGAAGTTAGCGAAAATGATGTAATTATAATGGCAAATGTTACTGGCCGTATCCATGGTATTATGGGTGTTAATATGGAGGCACACGCTCTTTTGAGTGAATTAGATAATGATGATAAATATAATGAATATTTAAATAAATTTGACCTCCTTGTTTTGCCAGGTGGCGTTAAATCCCTAGAGAAACTAAGACAAGAAAAAACTGTTATTAAATTTATTTCAGATTGGAATAAAAATAATAAAATCATAGCGAGTACATGTCATGGAGCACAACTTTTAATATCAGCAAAAGCCACAACTGGAAAAAAGATATCAGCATATTACAGCATTGAAGATGATGTAAATAATTCAGGTGCTACGTATGTAAATGCGCCAGTAGTAATTGATCAAAATATTGTTTCATCACCACATTATAATTGGATGGGTGAATGGATGAAGGCTGCGATTGAAAAAGTAAAACATCCATAATGAAACTAGACAAAGCAACAGAACTTCTTATTTATGAAAAAGCTTCACTTTGCAGAGCTTTTGAAGAAGAAGTATTCAAAAACTTACAGAACAAAAATATTAAGATACCTGTATATCTTTCTGCAGGGCAAGAATTTATTGCTTCTACATTTGCGGTTTTTTTTGAAAAATTCTTTCCAAAAACAAAAAAACAAATATTTATTCAACACAGAGGACATGCGACATATTTAGCTTTTGGAGGAGACCTTAAAAAATTAATACTAGAGTTATTAGGAAGTAACAAAGGTTGTGCTAATGGAATGGGTGGATCAGCATCTATTCAATGTAGAGAAAAAAACATTTATGGGCATGATGGTCTTATGGGTTCTCACGGGCCAATAGCTGTAGGTGCATGTTTTGGGAATAATTTTCCAACATTATGCTTTATAGGAGATGCTGCTGCAGAAGAAGACTATTTTTTAGCATCTTTAGGATGGGCATCTACTAAAAAATTACCTATTTGGTTTATTGTTGAAGACAACAATTTGTCAATCCTAACAGAAAAAAAGGTTAGGAGAAACTGGGAAATGGATGATGTTGCAAAATCTTTTGGATTAACCTCTTTCGATATTGAGGATAAACCAAAGGATATATGGGAAACTTTTTCAAAAAACCTTATTAAAAAACCCTGTCTTTTTAATATAAGAACAAATAGACTTTACTGGCATGCTGGTGCTGGTATTGATGACCCAAATACTCTTGATAGGCAAAAAGAATACATAACAAAATTTGGATATGAAATTATAAACAATTCTCAGAGAAAAGTTAAAACAGCTTGGAACAAATGCCAAAAACTAATTTAAGAGAAACAATAAAGGAAACTATAAGACACCATCTTAAGAAGAACAATGGTCTTGTAATGGGTCAATGTTTAACAGCTGTTGGATGGGTTGGAGGAACTTTACCTGAACTTTATGAAAAAGACGGTATGATTGAACTTTCAATGGCTGATGTTGCTGGAGGTGGTTTTGCTGTTGGTGCGGCACTTTCAGGAAGAAAGCCTATTTATGTAATAAGATATCAAGGGTTTAATTGGTTTAATGCTCCTATAATATTAAATTATGCTTGCAAATCGAAAGAAATCTGGGGAATTCCATGTTCAATGTTAATAAGATCAATTGGTATGGAAGGTGCAATAGGCCCAGTTGCAGGTTCATCACATCACTCTCTGTACTACAGAATGCCAGGAATAAAAATTGTTTCACCAATGTCGCCAAATGAATTTAAAAAGGTCTACCATGATTTTATAAACAATGATGATGTGATATATGTATCTGAGCACAGAAAATCATATGACAACAGAGAAGAATTAAAAGACATAATTTATGAAAAACCAGATATCACTCTTTTTGCCATATCAATCACAAGATTTGAAGCAATTGAAACTTCAAAAAAATTATTTAAAGAAGGAATCAAAGTAAACGTAATTAACATATTTGAAATAAAACCTCTCAAAATCTCAAAAAAAGGAAAGCAAAGCTTAATAGATTCGAAATTTGGTGGTATTGTCTTAGATGATGATTATGTAAATGGCATAGCAAAAAATATTGCCCATGATTTAAATTTAATGACAAGTAAGATAGTCAACGTTATCGGCCTAAAAGATAAATCTGCTGGTTTTTATCCACAAGTTGATAATTTACCTCCAACTTCAAACGAGATACGAGCCTTGATTTATAAAATTATCAAAAAACAAAAGTCTCAAATTAAATTATAAATTAAAATAAAAAAAATTTTAGGAAAAATGAAAAACGAAAATTATAATGATGTTGTAGTTTCCAAGCCTTGGGGTCATGAATATTTATGTTTTGCAAATGAGACTGTTGCTATTTGGCTTTTAAATATAAAAAAAAATGCAAGCACTTCAATGCATTGTCATCCAAACAAAAACACAGGTTTGATTGTACTAAATGGAGAGATAGAATTATCTTTTTTGCGTAACTCAATTAGATTGAGTGCTTTAAAGAAAATAAGCATTTTTCGATCTAGGTTTCATTCTTCTAAAGCAGTATCAGATGATGGAGCGATTCTATTAGAAATTGAAACACCTGTAGATAAAAAGGATTTAGTTAGATTGTATGATGAATATGGAAGAGAAAATAAAGGTTATGAGGGAAGTAACAGTTTTACTAGTAAAAATGATGATTGCATTAGCATTCCTAATCCAAGTTATTCAAATGGCAAAATTAATGCGCATGGTTCATTTTTGCAACATATACAAATTGAAGATAATAAATATATAGATAAACTAGATGATGAGTCAGTAATTGTATTTACTAATGGTGGTTATGTAACTAAAGATGACAAGTATATTTTAAGACCATCAGATGTAATTGATAGAAAATCATTGAAGCTTATTTCTGAGCAATTTACATTAAACAGTAAAACGAGCGCTTTAATTGTTAGTAAGAGTTAAGTTTTGATAATTTTTGATTTAGATTTAACTGTTTGGGAGTGCTTTAATAAGCATGGAGAAAAAATATGGGCAAAGCAACTTTTACCTCCATTTAATCAAAAAAAAGGAGTTATATATGATGATGTTTTTTCAAAATGTACTCTCAGAAAAGGCATTTTTGAATATATAAAATGGTTGTTCAATAACGGTAATAAAATTAGTTTTTGTTCTGTGGGAGCTTACAAAAATTTACCCATTTCCCATCAACCGTCAATTCTTCTGTTAAAAAAGTTTAAATTATACGATTTTTTTAAAGGCCCATCAATTTTAGAATACAAAAATTATGATAAAATGAATTTCTTAGAGAGTATTATAGAAAAATCAGTATTTTATGATGATAAC
This sequence comes from Rickettsiales bacterium, assembly GCA_002715305.1. Classification (GTDB taxonomy): domain Bacteria; phylum Pseudomonadota; class Alphaproteobacteria; order Methylaequorales; family Methylaequoraceae. The sequence goes on from PAYV01000021.1 coordinate 14,615, forward strand.
GATAAAATATTAAATGATGCTTCTAGTCTTAAAAATATAGATGTTTTTGATGCAAAAAAAATTCAAGACTGGTCTTCGCTAATAATACATTAGTAATGTTTTCTATACCAATCCAGGGTTTTTCTGATACCTTCATCTATATCAACTTTAGGAGACCAATTATATTCATCTTTAGCAATTTTAGATGTGAGGCTTATATTTGACTTAATAGAAGGTTTATCAAGATTATGCTTAATTTTAAAACTTTTTCCTGAAACTTCCATAATTTTTTTTACTAGTTCATTAATTGGCAAAGTATAACCTGACCCAGCACAAATAATTTCATAAGGTTTTTTTTGTTTTAATATCATTAATTCTATTAATGATGTTAAATCATCAACATATATTAAATCTCTTCCTTCAGTTCCATCTCCCCATATCTCAATACTGTCTGATTTGTTTTTCATGATTTTGGTTATTGTTGCTCCAAAAACATGACTTTTCTCCAAGTCAAACTTATCATAAGGTCCATAAACATTTGAATGTCTGATGATAGAAAACTTAGTATTTCCAATATTTGAATAAAAACGGCAAATATTTTCAAAATAAATTTTATTCCAAGCTCCACCAAAATATTTNTCTTGNATCTCNATTGAAGGATTAAAAGAATATTCATCATGNGGTTTATCNGANGAATTGTANATTATAGAACAACTTGGNAGTACAAAATGTTCATAATTAAAATCATATGCNGCTCTCATAAGNAAGCTGTTCATTAATGCATTATCNGTTATATGAATNTGGGGNCTTTCAAAAACATCTTTAGATCCTGATGTTACGGATGCCATTTGTATTAAAATATCATATCCTGGCAAATGTTTTTCAATGTCTTCTTTATTTGTAAGATCTGCCTTAATCCAATCTAAATTATTAATTTTATAAGGCGGTCTATTATTCCAAATACCAGTAACCGAAAAATTAGGATTTTTTAATAACAGCTCAACTACATTTCTACCGATAAAACCTGTAGCTCCGGCAACAATAACTTTTTTTGTATTTTTGTTCATTATTTTATCTTCCACCACTAACTGTAATCATTGAACCACTTACATAACTTGATTTATCAGATAACAACCAATGAATTGTTTCTGCAGCTTCATTAACTGTTCCAATTCTTCCAAGAGGAATAGAAGCTCTAATTTGTTTTAGCTTGTTTTCACCCTCATTTTCTAATGATTCAGTATATATTGTTCCTGGGCTAACGGCATTAACTCTTATACCAAAAGGGCCAACTTCTCTTGCAGCCCCAACAACAAATGTATTTAAGGCAGCCTTAGTTGCAGCATAGGTTGAAATATGATTACCACCAAATCTTGCAGCTTCAGAACTGATTAAAACCATTGAACCATCAAGATTTTGATTTATAAGTAAATTTGTAAATTTGTGAACACAATATATTGTCCCTGTCAAATTTACTTGGATAGTTCTTTCCAAATCACTAATTTCAGTTTCAAAAAAGCTTTTTCTTTTGGGAATATCGCCAGCATTTGCTACTAAATAGTTTACAGGACCAAACGTTTTAGTTAGCTCATCAAAGACATAATTAACATCATTGAAATTAGCAATATCGCCTTTGATTGAGATACAATTACCACCATTTTTTTTAATTATTGATGCTGTTTCGTCAGCTGCTTCTTTATCCTTTAAATAATTTATTCCAACATTGTAGTTAAGTTTACCTGCCATTATAGCAGTTGATTTACCAATACCTCTTCCACCGCCAGTAACTAGTAGTACTTTCTTCATTTTTGCATCTTATCAAAAATCTTAAGGATTATAAAAAGAAATTCTATCATGCAACTTAATTATTTTAGATAAATCAGAAACATCCATAGCTCCTTCAATTCCAGCTTGAACTTGCTCATCCACTTCATTCTCAAAAAGAGAACCAGGTAAAACAACACAAATTGATGGAAAAGATAAACAGAATTTTAAAGCAGCCTTGCACGCCTCCGCCCCAGGATTAATTCCAAGCAGAGAAAGTATACTCTCAGCCCCGTTCACCCATGTTTTTATTTGATTTGAAGACCAGTTATGTCTATGGTCACCTTCAGGAAAAATAGTATTTTGTGTTATTTTCCCAGTTAAAAACCCAAAACATAATGGCGTCCTAGCGACAATGCCAACACCTTTTTTATATGCTAAATCAAGTAAGCCTAATTGGTAAGCTCTTATATCCATCATATTAAAATTTATTTGAAGTAAGTCTATATTTCTTTCCTTTAGTAACTGTAATCCCTCATCGGGACTTTTACACGATACACCCCATTGTTTTATGATATTTTTTTCTTTTAAATCATCTAAAAGCTCAAAAATACTTTTATCTTTAAATATAATGTCTCCAGGTGGACTATGAAGCCATAACACATCTATATAATTAGTCCTTAAACGTTTTAAACTAGCTTCTAAAGACATATATACAGATTTACTATTAAAATTTGCGCCTTCTTCCCAAGAAGAGAAGCCAACCTTTGTTGAATATATTACTTTTTCTCTCTTTTCTTCAAGGGCCTCGCCAATTAAACTTTCACTTACTCCATCACCATAAGCGGGCGATGTATCAAAAAATATTATATTATTTCTGTAAGCGTGTTTAATCGTTCTTATTGACTGATTATTGTCGGTTTTTCCATAAGAAGAGTTTCCCGGTGTTTTGCCTCCAATGCCCCACCCACCGAAACCAATACATGAAACCATTGGGCCGTGCTTGCCAAGTGTTTTTTCAATCATTAATTAAAAATGTCCTGCGAGTTTACCTACATCCCCCTCAACTGAAGATTTTTCTATAACATCACTATTATATAAGTAAGCACCTTTTTTATTTCCCCACCATACTACTTCGCGGCACCATTTCTGAAAATCAGTATAAACAGCTTCTTTTCTTTTTATTAATACGTTATTTTTAATGCTTTTTAACTTGTATGGCTCGCCATTTCTGACCCCATTGTAAACATCAAGTATATTATAATTTAGATCAATACTTATATCTTCCTTAACACCTGGGCCCTTTAATAATAACTCATTTAGTCTTATACAATCATCAAGCATACCTTTTGGCATTGCAGAATTATTTTCAAAGAGTAAATTCTCAAGAATATTGTTAGCCTCTATGTAAAAGTCACTAATTTGATCATCTTTAGTTAGCATTATAAAGGCATATTCATCTTGAGGCCAATGAATGCCTAACCATTCTGGAGAATATAAAAATTCAGCACCACCTTCTTGAATTACCTTGGCTTGGTCTATAAATAAATCTCTAACTTTTGAAATGATAGGATACGCATCTTTGTCAGCATCTATAAATGATGTGATCATATCCTTATAGGATAATTTTCCATACGTGTGAGCTAATATAAGTGGTATTTGAAATATTTTATCAAAATGAAGAAAGGCAGCCATCCAACAAAAAGCTCTAGTTTTTCTCCACATCTCTTTTGGCATTGACTTAGTTGCTACAACTAATTCCTGATATTCGGGTACATCATCTTCAAGTTTAACTTTTTCACCATGAATATTGATAATCTCTGAAACAACAGTAATCATCCCATGTTCTTTTTGGTATTCCTTACTTCCCATTTCTGCATTAGGTAAAATTGAAAGATTATTAAATTGAATCCGGTTATGTTGACCAAAATTTATTAATGTATCAACTCCTGATACTAAAGTATCGTAAGTTTCTTCAGGATTGCCAAGAATAATATCTGAAAAAGTTTCAACCTTATCTCTACTAAATCTGGTTGCCAATTCAAGATATGTATCTAATGAAATATTGTCTCTTTTGATAGCTTTTAGTGTATGTGGGTCTAATGATTGCATAGACAAAGCAACACCTTTATTCAAACCTGCATCAGATAAAATTTTTTGTGTTTGATAAGCCCGTTCTGTTGCATTTTTAGTATTTTGAACAGAGAGCGCATGAGGATAGCCAGTTTCCTCTTTTTTCTTAGATATATAGTTGGCTATATCAATATCTCTTTTTTTAATCCCGAAATTTGCATCACAACAAAAAACAAATTCAATCTTATTATTTGAAAACCAATCAATTTCTTGATGAAGACGTTCTTCCTCAAAAGAAGCAACTTTATCACCAGTTGCAGACCCCCAATCACAAAAAGCGCACTTAAAAGGGCATCCTCTATTTGTTTCCCATAAACCAATCCATTTTTCATTAGGGTTGGATTTCATTAATGATTTGAAAGTTCCATCTAATAATGGTGAAGGAACTTCATTCAAATTTCTAAATCGTTGACGTGTTGGTGTTCGAAAATATTGATTATTATTATCTATAAAACTTAAACCAGAAATCTGAGACCAATTGGATGTTTTATAATTTTCAATTATTTCTGTTAGAGTTTGATCCCCTTCTCCGTGAACAGCTAAGTCTATTTACGTATATTTTCTTAAAAATTTTTCTGTTTCATAATCTGGAACATGTGGCCCACCAAAAATTATAAGCACATCAGGATCAATTTTTTTTATCCTTTTAGCAATTTCTAAAGAAATTTGAAAATTCCAAACATATGTACTAAAACCAATAATATTTGAGCCAATAAGGTTGTTAACTACATTATTTATTCCTGATCTTTTATATATAGGTTCTTTAAAATTTACTTTTATGCCATTGGACAGATGTTTACGCACATAAGATTCTAAAATACCAACAGAGTATGGTAAATAATTTTGTCCAGAAAAACTATTATTTATCTGAACTAAACCAATACAAATTTGTTCTAAATTTATAAAATTCATAATCGTAATCTTTTAATGAAGCAATTTAAATAGTTATATTATCAAATTAAATTTAAATTTCAATGTAAATCATTGTTTCATCACAAAGTAATATAAAGAATATTCAGATTTAAAATAATTTCATTTATAATTAAATCTATATAATTTGCTCTTAAATTATTATCTATTTTATTGACAGTAATATAACTTAATAATAAAAAGTTATAAAATAAATTTATACTTAATATCAGTGAAAGTTAGGATAATGTCAGATTTTTTAAATAATGATCAAATCAATTTTTATAAAGACAATGGTTATTTAGTTGTTGATGATATTTTATCAGAGGCAGAATGTGATAAAATTATTAAAAAAATGGAAAGACATGCAAACAAAGATTATGCAGCAATTTTAAATCCTGATAGGCTAGAATTTTTAATTGCTCAATCTGCCGAAAACCTTGAAAATGTGAATGAGCTCCCCGATAAAGTTAATTACATTGGGAATTGTCAGGAAACATCAAAAATTTTTAATGATTATTTTCTTAAGAATCCTAAAAGTGTTGGTATTCTAGAAACCCTATATAATGCTGAAATGTCAGGCCTAATGACACAAATTATTTTTAAAAAAGCAGGTTCACCTTACGCACCGCAAGCATGGACTCCACACCAAGATAATTCTTATGTTAAGAATGAGAAAGGTCTATACGTAACAACCAATTTTTTTCTTCAAGAAGCAAATGAAGAAAATGGAACATTGTACGTATATCCTGGTTCTCATAAACATGGCATATTTGATGCAGAAGACAGACCAAGTTATCGAGAATCTAAAGGTAACAATCCTGGTCGCACAATATCTGATGAAATACTAAATAGATTTGAAAAGGTGCATATAAATTTTAAAAAAGGTTCAATGCTTGTCTTACATGGAAATTGTATTCATGGATCAAGACCAAATATTTCAAAAAATAAAGATAGACCAATTGTAATGGCTACATACGTTCCAAAAGGAGAATATTTTACAACTGGTTTTAATGCTCAAAGAAAAGAAATACCCTTACACTAATTCAATTTTATTAAATTTTTATTTAAATTAAAGTTTTAAAACCAATTCTTTGTTAAACATTTAAATGTTAATTATAATTGTGAATTAAATGGTAAAGGTTTCGATATTAATACCTACAATGAATAGGCCTGAATTTGTAGTTAGGCTTTTAGAATACTATGATTTGGTTAAAAGCAAGCATCCTATTTACATAGGTGATGCCAGTAATTCTATAAACAAAAATAAGCTCTTAGAAAAAATAAATACATATAAAAGTGTACTTGATGTAAATTATTTTCATTGGCCAAATTTTAATGACTTAAAAACGCTTGATGAGCTAGTTAAGCAATCAAAAGAAGATTACTGTGCATACATTGGTGATGATGATTTTTTAATTCCTAATTCTTTGGAAATATGTGCAAATTTTTTGGAAAAAAATCTTGATTACAGAACCGCTCAAGGCAAAGCTATGATTTTTCACTTTAAAGAGACTGGTCCATATGGGAAGACTTTTTTTTCAGGTGAATATTGGAAAAATAATAGCATTGAAAATGATAAAAGTTCTGAAAGGTTTTTAGAGTTTGGAAAAAATTATTGGACACCAGTTTTTTCCGTTAAAAGAAGAAAAGAATTCTTAAAAGATCTGGAATTTTATGGCAATATGCCTGATAAAAACTTTGGTGAATTAATTTCAAACTTTACCTTTATCTCAAGGGGGAAATCTAAATTTTTAGACTGTTTATATTTAATACGCCAAGGTCACAATGAGAGGTATCTAATGAAAAGTGGAACAAATTGGGTCAAATCTCCTAATTGGAATAGAAGTCTCCAAATCTGTATTAAATCATTAAGCTCTATTATATCAAAAGAAGACCAAATTAGTTACAAAACAGCAAATTACATTGTAAATAAAGTTTTTGATGATATTATTGTAAGAAGTATAAAAAAAGGTGATAAAATAAGTGAAAACTTTTTTGATAAAGCAAAAAATTTATTTAAAAATCATGTACTATTTTCAAATTTATTCATTAGTTTATATAGAAATTTACAAGCTTTTTTATTCCCAAAAAAATTTGAAATGTCACATTTGAGAATATTAAAAAAAAATTCCAAATATTATAAAGATTTCAAACCCATTTATAAAGTTATTACAAACAAATTTTAAATTATAAGGAATAAAATGAAAATATTAGTGACAGGAGGTGCGGGCTATATAGGCTCTATATTAGTGCCGGAACTTCTAAAAAGAAACTACGAAGTAACTGTGATAGATAATTTTTTATTTGGCCAGCAATCATTATTAGAGTGTTGTAATAATAAAAATTTAAAAATTTTAAGAGATGATGTTAGAAACCAAAACCTTCTTCAAGATGAAATAAGTAAATCAGATTGTATCATACCCTTAGCTTGCCTAACGGGTGCTCCATTATGCTCAAAGGATCCTGTTGGAGCTCAACAAATAAATTTTGATCAAATTAAATTTATTGCTGATAGAAAATCAAAAGATCAAATGCTCATTTTTCCTTGTACCAATTCTGGATATGGCGTTGGTGAAGAAGGTGTGTTTTGTGATGAAAATACTCCAATGAGACCTGTTTCTCTTTACGGTAAATTGAAAGTTGAAATAGACAAATATTTGTTAGACTTGGGTGAAAGCGTAACATTTAGATTTGCAACAATATTTGGTGCAAGCCCAAGAATGAGACTAGACTTGTTGGTTAATGATTTTACGTACAGAGCTTTAATTGATAGGACTGTAGTTTTATTTGAAGCAAATTTTAAAAGAAATTACCTTCATGTAAGAGATGCATCTAATGCTTTTCTTCATACAATTGACAATTATTCAAAAATGGTTGGTGAGCCATTTAATGTTGGTTTATCTGATGCCAATTTAAGTAAAAAAGAGCTTTGTGAAAGCATAAAAAAAGAAATACCAGAATTTCAGTATGTGATTTCTGAAATTGGTAAAGATCCTGATCAAAGAAACTACATAGTTTCTAACGATAAAATTGAATTAACTGGTTTTAAAACAAAGGTGACATTAAGCGATGGGATTAGAGAACTAAAAAAAGCTTTTCAAGTTATCCGTCGAAATCAGTATTCAAATATTTAGTAATGATAATTTCAAGAACTCCATATAGACTATCTTTTTTCGGTGGAGGGACTGACTATAACTCGTGGTATGAAACAAATGGGGGATTGGTTCTTGCAGTTGGCCTTGCTCATTATTGTTATATAACTGTTAGAGAATTACCCCCCTTTTTTGAACATAAGCACAGAATTGTTTATTCAAAAATGGAACATGTTCAAAATATTAATGAAATAGATCATCCTTCAGTTCGAGCATGTTTAGAATATAAAAATATTTTAAAAGGGCTTGAAGTTCACTATGACGGTGATCTACCAGCAAGGTCGGGGATTGGCTCAAGTTCATCGTTTACTGTTGGTCTTTTAAATTCTCTAGCTTGTTTTAAAGGAGAAGAATTTTCAAAGATTGAACTAGCTAAGCAAGCCATTCATATCGAGCAAAACAAATTATCTGAGTATGTTGGTGTTCAAGACCAGATAATGGCAGCAAATGGTGGATTTCAAGAAATTAATTTAAATAAAAATGAGCCATGGAAAATATCAAAAATGAATCTTTCAAATGATTATCTTAAAGAACTTGAAAGTTATATACTTTTTGGGTTTAGTGGTATTTCAAGATTAGCAGATAAGCATGCTAAAAGAAAAATAGAAAATATTGATAATAAAAAAACAGATCAACAACTTCATAGAATTCTAGATATTACAAAAGAGGCAAGAAATCTTTTTGCAAAAAATGATGATTTTAAAAAAATAGGAATGTTACTGAATAAAAGCTGGATAGAGAAGAAAAGTTTAGCTAGCGGTGTTTCAAACGATTATATTGATGAGATTTATGATGTTGCAATTTCTAATGGAGCATTTGGCGGGAAACTAATGGGTGCTGGGGGTGGTGGTTTTTTCTTCTTTATTGCACCTCCAAAACATCATAAAAAAATTAAAAAAAGTCTATCTAAAATTAAAGTTTGGGTTCCATTTAAAATTGATCACGAAGGAACTCAAATTATTTTCAGGAATGGTCAAAATGAAATTTAAGAATCAAATTAAAGTACTAGAAAATAGTCTTAATATGTTACTAGAAAATGAAGCCATTGAGCAAAAGATCAATAGCTCAATAAAATTATTTTGTTCTGCAATTAAATCTGACCTTCCAATTCTTGTTTTTGGGAATGGAGGATCGGCATCAGATGCTCTTCACATTACAGGAGAACTCGTCGGGAGATTTTTGAAAGAAAGAAACCCTGTTAATATAATATGTTTAAATTCAAATATATCTATTATTACTGCATGGGCAAATGATTATGATTATGAGACGATTTTTGAAAGGCAAGTAAAAGCACATGCAAAAAAAGGGGGTATCTGCTGGGGTATTTCAACAAGTGGAAACTCATCTAATGTCATACGGGCTTTTCAAGTTGCAAAAGAGTTAAAAATGAAAACAATTGGTCTAACAGGAAATAATGGTGGTAAAATGAGAGAATTTTCCGATATTCTAATAAATGTACCGTCCAGTTCTACTCCCAGAATCCAAGAGTTACATTTACCAATATATCATTATATTTGTGAGCAAATAGAAGAAAACTTACTTTAAAAGGAATTATTATGACACTTAACTTACCGCTAATGCAAAATAACATCCTTAGAGAAGATCTTGACAGGGTTATAGAACACCTTAACAAACCTGATCCAAAGTTAACACAGGGAGAAAAAGTTAAAATGTTTGAAGAAGAGTGGTCTGAATGGTTAGGTGTTAAATATAGTGTTTTTGTAAACTCAGGATCATCAGCAAACATGCTTACTCTTGCCGCTCTTAAACTGAAATTTCCAGAAGGCGGAGAGGTAATTGTTCCTCCACTCACTTGGGTTTCAGATATAGCTTCAGTTTTACAATTAGGCTTCAGTCCTATCTTTGTAGACATTGATCCATATCACTTGGGGATGGATAGCGAACAAATAATAAAAAAAATAAATAAAAACACTCGTGCAGTTTTTCTTACACATGTGCAAGGCTTTAATGCTTTAACTGATAAATTACTAAATGAATTGCACAAAAGAAATATAATATTAATTGAAGACGTATGTGAATCTCATGGTGCAACACATAATAATAAAAAACTTGGTTCTTTTGGCTGGGCATCAAACTTTTCTTTTTATTATGCACATCACCTTAGCACTATAGAAGGAGGAATGATTTGCACAAATGATGAAGAATTATATCAAACATTTAGAATGTTACGTTCCCATGGCCTCGTAAGAGAGTCTAACTCTCAAAAATTTAAAAATAGATATATAGAAGAAAATCCTGATTTAAACCCTCAATTTATTTTTTCATTTCCAGCTTATAACGTAAGAAATACTGAGATAGGAGGTATAATAGGAAGAAGTCAATTAAAATCATTAGATGCTAATAATATTAAAAGAAATCAAAATAATAGTTACTTTTTATCCAACATTAATGATCGAATTTTTCAAACAAAGTTTAGATTAGAGGGGAGTAGTAACTACGCCTTTAACCTTATTACTAAAAATGCTGATTTTGAATATACTAATAGATTAATTGGCAGGTTAACTGAAGAAAATATTGAGTTCAGAAGGGGCAGTGCCGGTGGAGGAAATCAATTAAGGCAACCATACTTAAGAAAATTATTTGGTGATATATATGAAAAATTCCCAAATGTTGAACACATTCATTTTCACGGGTTTTATATTGGAAATTTTCCATCCCTTGAACAAGAAACTGTTAAAGAATTATGCAATATCTTAAACTCTGTGTAATTTGGAATTAATAATTGAAAAATAAAAAAATAGATACTCAGGCATTAATTTTATGTGGTGGCCTTGGAACAAGATTTAAAAGTGTAAGCAGTACATTTCCTAAATCTCTTGCAAGTGTATCTGGAAAGCCGATATTAAAGTGGCTTATAGATGATTTGGTTACTATGGGTATTTCTCAAATAATATTGTGTACAGGACACATGAGTAAGAAAATAGAAACTTTTATTAATGGTGATTATTCTGATATTTGCATTGTTTCGCAAGAAAATACACAGTTAGGGACTGGTGGCGCAATTAAAAATGCAGAGAAATTTATTAAATCAAAACAAATTTTAATTCTAAATGGTGATTCCAGAATAAAGTTTAGTTTTAAACTTTTATTAGAAAATCACATTAAAAAAAATGCAGACCTCTCTATATTAGTAAGTTCAAAAACAAATGGGCCTGAATACGGTAGTATAAAATTTGACAACAATTTTCAAGTTGTGGATTTTAAGGAAAAATCAAAAGATGAATTTCACCATTATACAAATGCAGGCGTATACTGCATGAACAAAAAATTATTAAAAGAGCTTAAACAAAATACAATATACTCTTTAGAAAATGACTTAATTCCAATTTGGATAAATAGGAAAAATATATTTGGATTCCTAGTTGAAAGACCGTTTTTAGATATTGGAACACCTGAAAGATTTAAAAGAGCAAAATTTGAATAAATAAATAAAAAATATAGAATAAGAATGTAAAAAAAGTTATAATTTCGTAAAATTTATTACTTTTTGAAAATTTATATATATGAGTAATTGGAAAAATATAACTTTAGACATTAGCGCTACTATTTCTGACGCAATAAAAATTCTTAATAAAAATTCAACAGTGCTCATTTCAAATAAGGACAATAAACTGCTAGGAGTTGTTACTGATAGAGATATTAGAAAAATGTTGCTTCAAACGAAATCTATCGAAGATAACATTTCCAAATTGATGAATAAAAAACCAACAAAACTTCTTTATCCATTATCAGAGAAAAAAATACAAAAAATTAAAACTAAAAATTTATTTAAAATTTACCCTGTTGTTAACAAAGAAAATGTAATAGTTGATGTTTATACAAATAAAGAAATAGAGAATTTTACATTTGAAAATTTAGTTATAATAATGGCAGGTGGTAAAGGTTCTAGATTGGGATCTTTAACTATGGATTGTCCAAAGCCACTTTTGAAAATTGGTGGTAAAACAATTCTTGATACTATAATTAATAACTTTTCTCAACATAACTTTAATGATTTTGTAATTTCAGTTAATTATTTTGGCTATAAAATTAAAGAATATTTTCAAAAACAAAAACCAAAAAATATTAAAGTAGATTTCATTGAGGAAAATAAACCATTAGGAACTGCAGGTTCACTTGGTTTGCTGAAAAAAAAACCAAAAGCACCCTTTTTTTTAATTAATGGTGATATACTTACAAAGGTCAATTTCTCTGAAATGTTAAATTTTCATATAAGCAATAAAGCTTTGATAACAGTTGGGGTTAGAGAATACATTCAAAAGATACCATTCGGAGTTCTTGAAACAAAAAAGTTTTATATAAAATCAATTAAAGAAAAGCCAACAATAAAATCATTTATAAATGGAGGAATTTATATTATTGATCCCGAAGTATTAAACCACATTCCAAAGGGAGAATTTAAACATATTACTGAAGTTATAGAAATTTTATTAAAAGAAAAATCAAAGGTAATTGGTTTTCCTATTCATGAATATTGGATTGATGTCGGGCAATATAATGATTTGCAGAAAGCAGAAACCGATTTTGAAGAAAATTTTTTTAATGGTTAAGGTTTTAATTATTGGGTCAGGCTCAATTGGGAAAAGACATTATAGAATACTTAACAATATGTGCAATAATGTTAAGATTTATAGTAGAAGAGAGAAACAATACAAAAATTTAAGTGAATGTATTAAACAATTTAATCCAAATTACGCAGTAGTTGCAACTGAAACGTCATCTCATTTTAACATTACTAGCCAATTAGTTTCAGAAAAAATACCGTTGATACTTGTTGAAAAACCAGTTTTTCATAAAAATAATTTAAATTTTGATTCTAAAGATTCAATTATAAAAGTGGGCTATAATATGAGATTTAACCCTTTTTTGAACTTACTTAAAGAAAAAATTAAAAATCAAAAAATTTTTTCAGTTCAAGTTTATACTGGACAATATTTACCTTTATGGAGACCACAAGAAGATTATAAAAACACCTATTCAACTGATATAAATCTTGGAGGGGGAGTTTTGAATGATCTAAGCCATGAATTGGATTATTTACAATGGCTTTTTGGGCCATGTAATTCTTTAGTTGCTTTAGGAGGCCATTTCTCAAATTTGTATGGTGATAGTGATGATGTGTTTTCACTAATAATGAGTTTTAAAAAATGTAAAATTGTTAGTGTACAATTAAATTATCTACATAATCCTATACAAAGAGAGCTTATTGTAAATACTTCACAAAAAACATTTCAAATAGATTTTTCAAATAAAGTTTTTTTGGAAAATGGAATAGAAATACCAGTAAACGATTTTGAAAGAGATTTTTCTTATATTGAACAACATAAAGACATAATTACAAATAATGGTTCCCAAACCTGTTCCTTATCAGAGTCAATTAATACACTCAATTTAATAGATGCCGCAAGAAAGTCCTCAAAAAATAATAAATGGATAA
>PAYV01000022.1 GCA_002715305.1 Rickettsiales bacterium
TGTAACTCATATTTACTTAATTTCTTTTCTAAACCTTTAAACCATTCAAGTGCTGATTCAATTGAATAATTAGTAATTATGTTGATATCTTTATGGTCAATTTTTATTGCTAAAGCCTCTTTTTTTAATCTTGCACCATTACATGATTCACAATTAAATTTACTTAAATATTTACCTAATTCTTCTCTTTGCCACAAATCTGATCTTTTGAGTTTTTGATTTAAAAAACCAATAACACCATCGTAGATTCTATTATAATTCCAACCTGTTCTTCTGCTGTGAAAACTAATATTACGTCCATCACCATACATAACCTTTTCTTTTTTTTCGTCAGATAACTCTGACCATTTGGTGGATTGATTTATCGATAAATGATTACAGACTTCAGTAATCAAATCATTATAAAATTGATTATTTTTTTTACTCCAAGGCAAAATAGCACCGTTTGAAATTGAAAGATTTTTGTCACCAATGATTAATTCAGGATTAAACTTTTCATTAAAACCCAAACCATCGCAATGACTACAAGCTCCATTGGGACTATTGAATGAAAATAATCTTGGTTCAATTTCTTCAATGGTAAATCCAGAGATTGGACAGGAAAATTTAGAAGAAAAAATATGTTCTAAATCACTAGGTATTTCTCTAATGTACAATACTCCATCAGAAATATTAAGCGCAGTCTCAACTGACTGTGAAATTCTGGACCTAAATTTTTCATCTACAATAAGCCTATCAATAACGATTTGAATGTTATGTTTTTTGTTTTTTTCTAAATCAGGAAGGCTATTATATTCATAAATTTTTTCATCTACGCTGAATCTTACAAACCCCTTTTTATGATACTCATCAAATTCCTTTTTAAACTCACCTTTTTTATTTTTAGCTATAGGGGATAATAAGAGAAATTTAATTCCTTTTTTAAATTTAAAAATCTCATCAACAATTTCAGATACACTCATTGATTTAATTAATTTTCCCGTTGATGGTGAATAAGGTTTTCCTATTCTAGAAAACAAAACTCGAAAGTAATCATAAATTTCTGTAACTGTTCCAACAGTAGATCTGGGGTTCTTAGATCTAGTTTTTTGATCAATTGAAATTGATGGAGACAAACCTTCAATAAGATCAACTTCAGGTTTTTCCATCATATTTAAAAATTGTCTAGCATAAGAAGACAGACTTTCAACATATCTTCTTTGCCCTTCAGCGTAAATTGTATCAAAAGCTAGTGATGATTTACCAGAACCTGAAATTCCACTTATAACTACAAGTTTATTCTTAGGTATATTTAGACTAATATTTTTTAGATTATGTTGTCTTGCACCAACAATTTTTATATAATTTTTACTATCTTTAATTTTCATAAAAATATTAATTTTGTTAAAGTTATATATTTTTCTAAATGATTTATGATAATATAATCTTTTTATTTATTAAATAAATGGCAGGATCAATAAATAAAGCAATTTTGTTAGGTAGATTAGGAGGAGACCCTGAAATTAGAGTGTCTCAAGATGGAAATAAAATTGCCAGATTATCTTTAGCTACTACTGATAATTGGAAAGATAAAGAAACCAATGAAAGAAAAGAAAAAACCGAATGGCACAGAGTGGTAATTTTTTCTAAAGGCTTAGCTGAAATTGCTGAAAAATATCTTAAGAAAGGTTCTCTAATTTACGTTGAAGGTCAAATTAAGAGTAGAAAATATACTGATCAGTCAGGGATGGAAAAGTACACCACAGAAGTTGTTTTACAACAATATAATTCATCTTTAACAATGCTCGATAATAAGTCTGATAACGTAAATAATTTAGAATCACCAAATATTGAAAATTCAATAAAAGATGAAAGCAAATTTGATAGTAAGGCTGGTAACTTTGACATTGAAGATGAAGTACCTTTTTAGAAATTTATGATTGACGATAGTAACCCAGAAGAATTAAAAAACCCCTCAAATTTTGATAGTATCGAAATTGGAAAAGAGATGGAGAACTCTTTTCTTGATTACGCGATGAGTGTAATTGTCTCAAGAGCATTACCAGATGTTTGCGATGGATTAAAACCTGTTCATCGAAGAATAATTTTTGCAATGAACGAAGCTGGATATACTGCTGGTAAACCATCAAGAAAATCGGCAAGAATAGTTGGTGATGTTATGGGTAAGTATCATCCACATGGAGATTCTGCAATATATGATGCTATGGTTAGATTAGCTCAAGATTTCAGTATGCGTGTTCCGTTAATTCAAGGTCAGGGTAATTTTGGTTCAATGGATGGTGACTCAGCAGCTGCAATGAGATATACGGAAGCAAGATTATCCAGTATAGCATCAAACTTAGTTAATGACATAAATAATGAAACAGTAAATTTTAGAGATAATTATGATGGAAGTGCACTCGAACCAGAACTTCTTCCAGCTGAATTTCCAAATCTTTTAATTAATGGATCTGAAGGGATTGCTGTGGGTATGGCTACAAAAATTCCGCCACACTGTCCTTCTGAAGTTATTGATGCATGTTGTAAATTTGTAAACAATCCAGAAATTTCTTCAGATGAACTACAAGATTGTATCAATGGACCTGATTTTCCAACCGGTGGTATTATAATAGGTAAAAGCGGAATACGTCAGGCTTATCAAACTGGTAAGGGGTCTATACTAATTAGGGCAAAAACATCTATTGAATCTACAAAAAAAGGTAGAGAGTCAATTATTATTTCTGAAATACCTTATTCGGTAAAGAAATCAGCACTAATTGAGAACATTGCAAAAGTAGCTAAAGAGAAAATTATTGAAGGAATTTCTGAATTAAGAGATGAATCCAATAGGGAAGGCGTCCGTATTGTTATAGATTTAAAAAGAGATGCACAATCCGAAGTAATTTTAAATCAATTATTTAGATTTACATCACTTCAAACATCTTTTGGTATTAATATGCTTGCACTAAATAATGGTGTTCCTGAGCTATTAAATTTAAAAAGGACAATACAATTATTTATTAATTTTAGAAAAGAAATTATTTTTAAAAGAACTAAGTTCCATCTTAGAAAAACTAGGGAAAAAGCCCATATCCTTATTGGTTTAGCAGTAGCTTTGGAAAATATTGATAAGATAATTGATATAATAAAAAATTCCTCTGATACAAATGATGCCAAAGAAAAATTAATTAGATCATCATGGGACATTCCAAATGATAAATTTTTGGTAGATTTTATAAATTCGGAGAAAATAATAAGTAATAAAAATAAATTTATCTTCTCTGATATTCAGGCTAGATCAATCTTAGAAATAAGATTAAGCAAACTAACAAATCTTGAAAGAACAAAATTAATTGATGATCTAAAGGAGTGTGTGAACCTTATTAAAGAATATCTAGAAATTTTATCATCTAGTAAAAAATTAAATTCAGTATTGATTAATGAGTTAACTGAAATAAATAACAAAATTTCATCCCCCAGAAAAACTGAAATTTCTGAAACAGAAGAAATACTAGATGATGAATCTTTGATAAGTTCGGAAGACGTTGTAGTTACATTAACTCATAGGGGTTATATAAAAAGAGTACCCTTGAATTCTTATAGAGCACAAAAAAGAGGAGGTAAGGGAAGAGCTGGTATGACGACTAAAGAAGAAGATTTTGTTAATGAAGTTTTTGTTGTCAATACATTAACCCCACTACTATTTTTTTCATCAAGAGGAATTGTTTATAAACTCAAAACTTACAAAATTCCTCAAGGTAGTCCAACTTCTAAAGGTAAGGCTCTTGTAAATCTTTTACCTTTACAATCAGGAGAACAGATTAGTACAACAATGCCTTATGTTTTAACTGATGATAAAAATAACATAGTTTTTGGAACATCTTCTGGAAATATACGAAGAAATAAATTAACAGATTTTCATAACATTAATGCTAATGGAAAAATTGCTATGAAATTAAATCCAAATGACAAATTAGTAAATGTAGTTACCTGTAGTGAAAAAGATAATATATTCCTGTCTACAAAATTAGGTAAATGTATAAGATTTTTATCTAGCGATGTAAGATTATTTTCTGGAAGGGCTTCAATTGGAGTAAGAGGGATTAAACTTTTAAATAACGATTCTGTCATCTCTCTGGCTATCTTAGAAAATGTAAA
This sequence comes from Rickettsiales bacterium, assembly GCA_002715305.1. GTDB lineage: Bacteria > Pseudomonadota > Alphaproteobacteria > Methylaequorales > Methylaequoraceae. The sequence goes on from PAYV01000022.1 coordinate 4,138, forward strand.
TTTTGATATCGAAGCCAGAGATACATATCTAAAAACTTCATCTGCTGAAAGAAAAAACGAGGTTTTAAAAAATAATAATTTTGATGAAGAAAAGTTTACTATGTTCAGAGACAAAGAAGAATTTATATTAAGTGTTACGGATAAGGGTTTCGGTAAAAGAAGTTCCGCATATGAATACAGAAAAACAAAGAGAGGGGGAGTTGGGATAGCTAATATGCAACTTACTAATAGAAACGGAAATCAAGTTGTTGCATCGTTTCCAATAAAAAATTCAGATCAATTAATGTTAGTAACGGACAAGGGAAAATTAATAAGATGTCCTGTAAATGATATAAGAATAGGAGGTCGACAAACTCAAGGAGTCACATTATTTAATGTTTCTGAGGAAGAGAAGGTAGTATCGGTTGCTAAACTAGAAGAAAATGAATAATAATTTAATTACAGGTATTTATCCAGGTACATTTGACCCTATAACCTATGGACATCTTGATATAATTTTTAGAGCTACTCACATAGTTAATAAGCTTGTAATAAGTGTGGCTGAAAATAAAAATAAGAAACCGTTATTTAATTTAAAGGAAAGAATTGCTATGATTGAAGAAGCTTTGAATGAAATAGAATATAATGGCTGTCTGATTGAAGTTGTTGGCTTTGATAAATTATTAGTTGATCATGCAAGAAAATCTGAGGCAAAAGTTATTATAAGAGGGTTAAGAGCAGTTGCAGATTTTGAATATGAATTTCAAATGGCAGGAATGAATTCTAAACTTGCACCTGAAATAGAAACTATTTTTTTAATGGCATCTGAAAATCTTCAACTTACTTCTGCGAGATTTGTTAAAGAAGTGGCTTTTCACAATGGAGACATTGAAAGATTTGTTCCAAAAAACGTTTTAAAAAAATTTAAACAAAAACAAAAGGACTTAAAATGAAGAACTTTTTAAAAATTTTATCATCTACAATTTTATTTTTTCTTATTTCTCACAATAATATTTTAGGTAAGGATAAACCAATAATCTTTTTGGTGCTTGATTCTGGAATAGTAAAAATTCAAACATTTCCTGAAAAAGCTCCAAACACAGTAAAAAGAATTTTAGAATTAAGTAATAGCGGGTTTTATGATGGATTAACTTTCCACAGAGTTATAGCTGGATTTATGGCTCAAGGAGGCGATCCTAATGGAAATGGCACAGGCGGTAGTGGTCAAAGTATTAAAGCCGAATTTAATGACCTTAAACATGAAAGAGGAATTGTATCAATGGCTAGGAGCCAGGACCCTGACTCTGCAGATAGTCAATTTTTTATTTGTTATGATTCTCATGATTTTTTAGATGGCAAATATACTATTTGGGGTAAGGTAATTGAAGGAATGAATTTAATTGATAGAATTCCAGAGGGAAAAGGACAAAATGGACAAGTTTTAAAAAATCCTACAAAAATAATTTCTATGAGAGTGAAGAATAAATAAATTTTTTGTTGTTTATTACGACTAATTTCATTATATCCTATATTTAGATGATGCGCCCGTAGCTCAGCTGGTAGAGCACTCCCCTTTTAAGGGAGTTGTCATGAGTTCGAACCTCATCGGGCGTGCCATGTTTCTTTGGCTTTTTTTAATTTAAATTATAAAATCATCATTATGTTTAATAAAATTAAAAATTATTTTTTAACTGGTGTATTAATAACTGCTCCTGTGTTTCTTACTTTTTGGATTGTATTAACACTCGTAAATATTATCGATAGACTAATAACTCCTTTAATTCCTTATTATATAAATCCTAATTACTATTTACCTAGAGATGTTCCTGGTTTAGGACTTATCATTTTATCTATTTTTCTTATTTTTATTGGTTTTGTTACAGCTAATTTCTTTGGTTCACTCTTATTAAAAAAAACTGACAGTTTAATACAAAAAATTCCTTTAATTAAAGCTTTTTATAAAACTTTTAAACAGATCATTGAAACTGTTTTTAAAACAAATTCAAGTGCTTTTAGAGATGTTGTTATGTTAGAATACCCAAGAAAAGGGGTTTGGGTTTTAGGTTTTACAACTGGTCAAGCTAAGGGAGCGGTTAAAAAAAATTTAAAAAAAAATGTAATAAATGTTTTTGTTCCAACAACTCCAAATCCAACATCAGGCTTTCTTTTATTAGTTCCTAAAGACGATCTTAAATATCTTGATGTAAATGTTGATGATGCAGTTAAAACAATTGTTTCTGCAGGTATAATAACTTTAGAATCTAGGTAGAACTCAAATTTTTAAAGTTATTATCATTGCAAAAGCTACTAATTAAAAATTGTTTTTGCACATTATTTTCATTGCCTTTTTGAATAATTATTTCACAATTTTTTTTTGCTATATTTATTAGTTCAATATCTTTTAAAGGATTAAAAAATCTCCATTTTGGTAATCCAGATTGATTTGTTCCTAAAATATCACCACTTCCTCTCAAAAAAAGGTCTTTTTCAGCGATTTCAAATCCGTCATCAGAATTTTTTATAATCTTAAGCCTCTGTTTAGAATTTTCAGATAGATTGTTATCATAAACTAAAACACAATGTGCTTGTAGATTGCCCCTTGAGATTCTTCCTCTAAGTTGGTGAAGTTGTGCTAAACCAAATTTATTAGCTGATTCGATAATCATTAGGGTTGCAGAGGGAATGTTTATTCCTACCTCAATTAGAGTCGTAGATACTAAAATCATTTTATTCTTATTTTGAAACTCTGTCATATTTCTATTGATTTCTTGGTCAGTCATTTTCCCATGCACTAAAGTGGTTATATTCTTAAATTTATTACATAAAAATCTATACCTAGATAGCACACTATTATCGTCATCTTCATCTCCAATATGAGGTAAAACCCAAAATACTTGCTCATTTTTTTTTAATTTTCTTTCAATACCATCTAATAAATTTGAAATTTTTTGTTTACTTATAAGAGATGTTATTACTTTTTTACGACCTTTAGGTTTAGTTTTAATGTTAGAAACGTCTATTTCACCATAAATTGCAAATGTTAAACTTCTTGGAATAGGTGTTGCAGACATTACCAAAGTATGACATGAAGAAGATTTATCTAGAAGATTTACTCTTTGTTGCACACCAAATTTATGTTGTTCATCTATAACAATAATACCAAGATTATTGAATTTTAATTTTGAATTATAAACTGCATGAGTTCCAATCAATAAATCAATCTCATGCATTTGAATTTTTGAATAAATTTCTTCCTTTTTTTTTACTTTACTTGTTAAAAGCGCAATATTAATATCTAGATGACTCAAATAATTTAAAAAATAATTATAGTGCTGACTAGCTAGTAGTTCAGTAGGAGCCATAATTACACCTTGAAAGCCAGATTTTATTACATCAATAATTGATAATAATGCAACTATAGTTTTACCGGACCCTACGTCTCCTTGAATTAATCTATATAATCTTTTTTTTTTAAAATCATTACGTATGTCTGAGATCGATGATAATTGATCAGATGTTAGTTCAAAATCTAAATTTTGAAGAAGTTGATTTGAATGTATATTATTTATAATTTTAAATCTTTTTACTTTTCTTGATGTTTTTTTTATTTGATTAAAAATCAAAAAACTAGATAAAATTTCATCATAAGCCAATCTTTGTCTAAATTTTTCATATTTATGGATTGAGGTTTTATTTGTTAAGTGAATATTCTTAATGCTATCTTTAAATGATAGCCAATTATAATCATTTAGGATACTAGTTTCTATCCACTCATCAGGAAGTTTTTCCTTTATGAAATATGTAATATTTTTTAATATAAGTTTTCTAAAAAGTGTCTTATTTATTTTTTTCCTCGATAAATCATAAATAGGTTCAAATTCATGAAAAATATTTTCTTGCGAATTTATATTTACAACTTTAGGATGGGCGATTTGATATTGATTTGAAAAATAAGATAGTTTCCCAGTACATCTAATTAATTGATCTAGGGGATAATTATTAGTTAGATATTTATTATTTGAATTAAAAAAAAGTAAATCAACCTGTTGGTTTTCTTTAGTATTTGTGATTATTTTATAAGGAATTCTTTTATTATAATTTACTTTATGTTCTTTTACTCTTAAATCTAGAGTAATTATTTTTCCGATATCTATACTATCAACGTGTGATTTTAAATTTTTAAAAAATATACCTTTTGGAAAATGCAAAAGAATATCAATTATTCTATTACCAAAAAAAAAATTGACATTTTTTTTAAAAATAGATTGGCTTGTAAAGTTTATTTTATTAAAAATATTCATCTTATTTGATAATAATTTATTTTAAATGTATGAAGAAATTATTTAAAAAAAAAATTTTACATAGAGCAAAATATAGAGGCGTAAAAGAATTAGATATAATTTTCGAGAAATTTGTAGACAAATATCAAGATACAATATCAGATGATGAATTAATTCAATTAGAAGAGATTTTAGATATACCAGACAATGAAATGTTAGAAATTATTCTTCAAAAGAAAGAAATACCTGCAAATTTAAATAATGATGTAATAAAAAAAATATTTTCAATTTGCAATGCTAAATAGTCTTAAGTTTTTTGATAATTTTAAAACTCGATCTGAAGCAACCCTAACTGAATCATCATTACCTTTTTTTATAATTTCCTCATGCTATAAATTTAGAAAAGTTGCTTTTTTTTTAAAAAATAATTCTCAAATTCTCGAACTTAAAAAAAAGATTCATCAAATAGATAAAACGCTTAAAGTACTAATTTTATCTGATTTTGATTGTTCGTTTTTTTCTAATCTATCTCCAAGTAATGATATTTTATTAGAGAGAATATCAACTTTGTTTAAAGTATTAAATAATGACAAAGAAAATATTATTTTTTTATCATCATATAAATCCTTAATATTTAAAATCCCAAATATTGAAGAACTCATAAAAAGAAAATTACTCATTAGTGTAAAACATATTAAGGAAGGTAACTATGATGAAATTTTAAATTTCTTGAAAGAAAATAATTATGAAAAAGTTGATTTTGTAAGAAATAGAGGTGAATATTCCATTCGTGGAAATATTATGGATATATTTTCGCCATATGAAAAATATCCTTTAAGAATTTTATTTGATTTAGGTTCAATAGAAAACTTATCTTTTTTTGATCCATTGGAGCAAGTAACTCAAAAGCAAATTAATGAATATTTTCTTATTCCACCATCTGAGATAATTTTTAATGAAAAAAATATCACTTTTTTTAGAAAAACATTTAGAAAACTCGATATTAAGGATAAAAATGAGTATTACAAGGCAATTTCAGATAAAATTATTATACCTGGTTCTGGGCAATTTTTGCCTATACTAAGAGAGAATTTTGTCTCAATTTTTGAGTATTTAAATGGTTTTAAAATTTTTTTTAAAAATAATTTAGAAAATTATTTTGATCATATATTAGACGAGATAAAATTAGAAAGTAGGTACTATCAAAAATTATTGGATTTAAATAGTAATTTTATATTTACTAAAAAAAACTTCAACGAATTATTATTTAACTTAAGCTATTTTTCGATTAATTTTGATCAATTTTTCAAAAAAGATAAACCTTTTTTTTCCAAAAATCTTTTAATGAAAAATAACAAAGAAGCTAATTTAAATAATTTAATTATTAGTTTTAAGAAAAATATTTTTAGTGAAATAAAAATTATATGTTGTGAAAGTAAAATCTTTAAAAGCAAATTAGAAAACATTTTTAAAAATAATAGTATCTCATATTTAAATATTGATGACCTAAAGAATTTTAAAAATTATGAAAACAAGGCTTATTTAATTGATTTAGAGTTAGATGAAAGCTTTATTATTAAAACTGATAAATTTAATTTTATTTTTTATTCACAAAAGGATTTATTTAAAAAAGTAATTAAAAGAGAGACACTTAGAGAAGTATCATCTGATAACTTAATTAATGAATTCTCAGAACTATCTTTAGGGGACTTTATAGTCCATATTAACCATGGTATAGGCAAATATATTGGGCTTAGAAAACAAAATGTGAATAATATTGAACAGGATTTTTTAGAAATTTTATATGATAAGAATGATAAACTTTTAATTCCTGTAGAAAATTTGGATTTAATTTCTAAATATGGACAAAATACTCAAAATGTTTCTCTGGATAAATTAGGAATTCAAAACTGGCAACTAAGAAAAGCATCAATTAAAAAAAAAATAAAAGATATAGCAAATGAACTTGCTTTGACTGCAGCAAAAAGAGAACTAAAAAAAGGCGATTATATAGAGTCAAAAACATTAGAATATGAAAAATTTTCATCTGAATTTGAATTCACTGAAACTTCTGATCAATTAAAGACTATTTCTCAAATAGAATTAGATTTGTCATCTGGAAAGCCTATGGACAGACTAGTTTGTGGGGATGTAGGTTTTGGTAAAACTGAAATTGCAATGCGAGCGACTTTTTTAGCTGTTAACGCAGGTTTTCAAGTGGCTTTGATATGTCCTAAACTTCTTTTAGTAAATCAACATTATGAAACATTTAAAAAAAGATTTTCAAAGTTTGAATACAGAATTGAAAAAATATCAAGATTTGAAACTTTTTCTAAAAAAAAGAAAATTAAAGAAAATATTTTTTCGGGTTTTACAAGTATATTGATTGGTACTCATGCGATACTCTCAAGTGATATAAATTTTTTAAACTTAGGTTTAATTATAATCGATGAAGAGCAGAGTTTTGGAGTTGAGCAAAAAGAAAAATTGAAAAAATTAAAACCGAATTGTCACATTTTAACTCTAAGTGCAACACCAATACCAAGAACCTTACAATCTTCTATTTTAAACATTAAAGATATAAGTTTGATTAAAACTCCCCCGGTAGATAGATTGAATGTAAAAACATTTTTAACTCTTTATGATCAAGATTTTTTAAAAAAAATTATAGATTTTGAGCTTAATAGACAAGGACAGATTTTTTATGTTGTACCAAGAATTTCAGATTTAGAGAATGTTAAGAAAAAGTTAATTAATATAGTTGAAAATAGTAAATTTGAGATCTTACATGGGAGATTAAAAACTTCTGAGATTGAAAGGATATATGAGAATTTTTTTAATAAACGAACTAAAATTTTAGTTTCTACAGCTATGATTGAGTCAGGTTTAGATATAACAAATGTGAATACAATTATTATTGAAAAACCATTTTATTTTGGATTGTCACAGCTTTATCAATTAAGAGGTAGGGTAGGGAGATCAGCAATTCAAGCATATGCCTATATGTTTTTAGATAAAAGTGATGCTTTAAAAACAGAATCAATTAAGAAATTAGAAATAATTTCAAATATTAAGAGCTTGGGCGCTGGATTTTCAATTGCAGCTAATGATTTGGACATGAGAGGGGCAGGAAACATTATTGGCTCAGAACAGTCTGGTCATATCAGGGAGGTTGGAGTTGAATTATATTATAAAATGATAAACGAAGCTATTAATGAAATTGTAGAGAATAAAAAAACAATAAGTGAAGATGATTGGTCACCGGTAATAAATTTAGGTTTTTCGATAAATATTCCAAGTTATTATATAAAAAATCTTGATCATAGATTGAGTATTTATAGAAAAATATCAATGGTTGAAAATCATAATGATTTAAATAAGATTTTCTCAAATCTTGAGGATAGATATGGAAAAATACCTGAATCACTAAAGAATTTTTTTAAAATAATTGAAATCAAAATTGAAGCAAAAAAGTTAAATATAAGGAAAATTGATTTAGGTATAAAAGGTTGTATTTTCACTATGAAAAAAAATAATGTAAAGAATCTTGATAATATAATTAATTTAGCTACAACCTCTCCGAATAATGTAAAAATTGCACCAGATCATAAATTAATATTTTTTCCTAAAAAAGGAAATAAAATGGAAAGAATTAATGATATAATAAGTTTTATGAAGTTAATAAACAAGAGTAATTAGACATGAGTTTAAATAAAAGTAAAAAAAAGAAATTAAGTTTTAATTACAATGATTTGTATTCATTTTTTGAAGGATTTGACCTTTTTATAAATTTTTCTATTGTAATTTACTTATCAAATTTTTTATTTCCTGAAATAGACTTAAGGATATCAATGATTCTTTCTATTTTAGTTATTATTAGTTCATTTTTATCAAAATTTTTTTTTCCATATTTTTTAAGAATGATTTGTAAAACCAGTAAAATTGAAGATTTTTTTTATTATTTGTTAATGTTTGCCTATTTTTTAGTAATTCTTATTCCATCAGGAAATATTTATTTCGTCTCTGTGATACTATTAACAATTAGTAGGTTAATAGTTGGATTTGTATTTGCATTTTTTAACCCAATTTTTCTTACAAATCATTATCATTTCAATGAATTTGATAATAATTCAGTTGTAAAACATTTATTAATATTGATAATTGGGTTAATTTTTGGATCAATTTTGTATTCTATTATAAATGAATCTTTTTCAAACAATGAGCTTAATAACGGTGGATGGAAAATTTTTTATCTTGTTTTTTTTATAAGTTTAGTTTTATTTTTCTTTTTAAAAAAATATATGTTTAAGGATTCTCATAAAATTGATGCAAAAGAATTATTAAATAATTTTACCGGACATGTTGCTTTGAAAAACATTACTAGCAATCTGCAAATTTTAATACCTTTTTATTTTTTTATACTTTTTTCATCTTCATATTGGTTACCAAAATTTACTAATCCTGAAAATATGCAATTCTTAAACTATAAAACTATTTTTATTACATTAACTTTTCTAATTTCTATTTTTCTTTACCCACTTTTAAAGTTAATAGGTAAGAAACGATCTTCTTTTTTTCTAAGTATCTTTTTGTTTGTTATCTCAATTTCTTTATCGGTTTTTTCTAAAGATTCAAGTTATAGTATTAATTTCCTAAAATTTTTTATTTCTTTAGTCTCAGGGCTATCAATTTGTATTTATCTTTTAGATTATAATTTTAATTCAAAAAATACTCTTAGAGAACTTTTCTATATTTTAAATTTTCCTTATTTAATTTTAGGTCTATTAATTCCTTTATCATTTTATTATTTCATTCATTTTTCAATNAGCTATAATATTATATATGTTTTCTTTTCATTTATTTTTTTGATATGTTTATTATCAAGATTTAATAAAAAAAGGTAGTCGTGGATAAAATTTCAGCATCACATATTTTAATAATGCACAAGGAATCGCAAGACTCAAGATCTGAGATTACAAAAAAAGATGCTATAAAAAAAATTAAAAAAATTCATGATGATTTAATCTCTGGAAAATCTTTATTTAAGGATATGGCGTCAAAACACTCTGATTGTTCATCCGCTTCGTATGGTGGTGATTTGGGCGAGTTTGGAAAAGGAATGATGGTTAAACCTTTTGAAGAAAAGGCTTTTTCTCTAAAAGTTGGAGAAATTTCAGATCCAATAGAAACAGACTTTGGTTATCATATAATTCAAAGGAATAAATAAATTTATTAATTCTTTTCATTTTGACTGCTTTTAGTTTTTTATTAAATTATTAAGTGTAAAAAAACTTCATCTATCTATAATAATTTTATTAATTTTTAAATAATAAAGTGTTCTTTAATAATAAAACTGCAATTGATTATAGGGCTGATATTGACGGATTGCGTGCTTTAGCGGTTTTTTCAGTTATTTTTTTTCATGCTGATCTTTTTTTCTTTAGAGGTGGATACATTGGAGTTGATATTTTCTTTGTGATTAGTGGATATTTAATTACAAAAATAATTATTTCTGACCTTAAGAAAAATAAATTTTCAATTGTAAATTTTTATGAAAGAAGAATCCGAAGAATTATTCCAGCGTTATATTTTGTAATAATTATTTTCTTTCCAATTTTTTGTTTTTATTTAAATCCCGCTAAAGCCCAAGAGTTTTTTAGAACGGTACTATCAACAATTGGTTTTTTTTCTAATATTTTTTTTTGGCGAACCAGTGGATACTTTGATACGGAATCTCAGTTAAAACCATTATTACATACGTGGAGTCTTTCACTAGAAGAACAATTCTATTTAATTTTTCCTATTTTTCTTATCTTCATCTGGAAATTCTTCAAAGATTATTTTTTATTTTTTATTACTTCAATTATTTGTTTAAGTTTCTTTTTTGCAGAATATTTTGTTTATAGCAAACCTATTGCTTCTTTCTTTCTTTTACCAACTCGTGGTTGGGAATTTCTACTAGGATCAGTTACATTTTTTATAGAAAAAAAAAAATACCTTAAAAAAAAATTTCTTTTAGATTTCATTTCTCTTGTTGGTATTTTATTTATTTTTATTTCTATTTTTTTTTTTTGATAAGGAAACTTTTACACCCAGTTATTTAACCTTATTACCAACAACTGGAACTGCTTTTATTATTTTATCTTCATCAAAAGAAAATGTTGTCAATAAATTATTATCTGGAAAAATTTTAGTCTCACTTGGACTTATAAGTTATAGTTTATATTTATGGCACTATCCAATTTTCGCTTTTGCAAAACTTCAAAGCCAAAACCCTATAAGTTCTTTTGAGAATATTTTACTTATATTTCTTACCTTACTTATGTCTTTAATAAGTTGGAAAATTATAGAAGGCCCATTCAGAAATAAAAAGATAATTAGCAAAAAAATTCTTTTTTTTACTTTTTTTATTTTTACTAGTATTTTAATATTAGCTTCTTTCTTAAGTATGAAATTCTTACCTAATCTTTATTTCAATACTTTAAATGACAAAGAAAAATATAATTTTAAATTAATAGAAAAACATACTGTTTATGATTACGAAAAAGCAATCATTGATAATTCTGAATGTCATTTTAACAGTATAAATTTAGATAACATTTTTTTTAAAAGATATTCAGAGTGTGAGAAAAAATATAAGAAAGCAGTAATAATTTTAGGTGATAGTCATGGAATAAATCTCTATAATATTATTACCAAAAGCTTAGATAAAAAATTTATAGTTGGGTTTACACAAGTAGGGTGCAGACCACATAATGGAAAAAGAGAAAATAAAAAAAATAATTGCTTATTCAATGAATATTTAGACTTTTTAAATAAAAAAAGAGAATCTATAGAATATTTAATTTATCATCAATCTGGAGCACTTCTAATTAAAGACAAATATAATGGTAGAAGTTATTATGAATCAAATCTTAAGAATGAATTAGATAGATTTATTGTAAATAATGAAAATGTATTAAAAATAATATCTTATTTATCAAACATAAATAATGAAGTAAAAATTCTGTGGGTAGGACCACATATCGAATCTCACGCTAATTTTGATAATATTAAATCATTTAATAATGGATTTTATGTTAATAAAAATAACATCAAACTTTTTAATAAAATAGAAAAAAATATTGAAAATTATTTAATAAATAAAAGAAATAATATCAATTTCTTACCCTTCTCAAAAATTTATAAAATTGATAGAAATTTTCTGTTGTTTAATGAATGTATAACTTTTCGAGATAAAGATCACTTTAGTAGGTGTGGAGAAGACATAATATCACAATCATTAAAGATTCAAACAATAGAAGAGTATTTTAATTAACGTTAGTATTTATTAATATTTTATATTAGTGTGAAATTAAGCTTTATTTTTATAAATGTGCTTATGTTAAAAAGAAATAGTAAATCTTATAAAACTATTTTGACTCTGATAGTTACCTTCTTTATTTCTGGTTATCAATTAGCAATTTCAAATACTTTAATAAATCTTCACGATGAAAATATTTGTAAAAGTGAAGATAACTTTAATAAAAACAACTTAAAATGCTTAAGTCATTGTATTTTAGACATTAACAGTGATTGTAATCCTGAAAGTTTATTTTATGTTACAAAATTAGATAAGTTTGTTTTTTTATGTAAGAGAAAATTACAAAATTTAAATTTTATAAAAATTGATCCTAAATCAAATTCTCCTCCCTTTTTTATTTCATAATTTTTAAAAAATTCAGAAAAATATTTTTAATAGGAGAAAACTAATGTTTATTAGATTTATATCTACATCAATTTGTATATTTTTAACAAATTTTACTAGTGCTAGTGAAATGCATCTGGCTGATAGTCATGGTCCAATTTCAGTAATGGGTGATCATATGCATAAAAAAAATGAAATTATGATTTCTTATAGATTTTCAAATATGCTTATGAATGAAGTTTTGAATGGAACAAAGGAATTAGAAACAAATGAAATAATGAGTTCACCCAATGGAGCATCGAATAATTCGGGTACATATATGAACGCTCCCGTTTCCATGAGAATGAATATGCATATGTTTGGTGCAATGTATGCACCAACTAATTACTTAACATTAATGATTATGTCAGGATATATGGAAAAAGAAATGATACAACAAAGAATGGCAATGTCAGGTAGTAAAAGATTTCAAGTAAACTCCCAGGGAATATCTGATACTAGGATTTCTGGTCTTTTTAATTTGTATCATTCGAAAAAAATAAATACACATTTGGGGATCGGATTAAGTCTTCCAACAGGACAAATTGATAAAACAGATGCAACCCCTTCATCTTTAGAAACCCGTTTAGGATACGGTATGCAAAATGGTTCAGGAACATTCGATCCATTTATATTTTTAAATAATGTAAGTGATTTTGGAAAAATTAAAGTTGGTGAACAGATATTTTTTAAAAAACCAGCATCAGGAAAAAATTCTAAAGATTATAAATATGGAAATTACCTTGATTCTACTATTTGGGCATCATATAGATGGGGTAACAATGTTAGTACATCATTAAAATTTAATTATGTTTATAATGGTAATATGCATGGTGCAGACAATGAAATGAATCCAAGAATGAGTCCAGTTATGGATTCTAATAACGTTGGAGGACAGAGAGTTGATCTCGGTTTTGGACTAAACTTTATTAATACAAATTCGTTTTTAAAAAATCATAGAATTGGTATAGAAATTTTAGTTCCAATACACCAAAGATATAGAGGGATACAGATGTCTCAAAATTTTAAAACAATGCTTGGTTGGCAATATGCTTTTTAGATGCATATATATAGTTGATGAATAATAGCTATATTATATTAAAAAGATTATTCAAAGAACATAGTCTTTTAAATGATATAAATGGTATCTTAAGTTGGGATATGTCGACTTTTATGCCTAAAAATTCGCGTTTTCAGAGAAAAAATCAAATCAACGTTATTAATCAATATAAAAAAAATATTTTTGAGAAAATAAAAAAGCGAGAT
>PAYV01000023.1 GCA_002715305.1 Rickettsiales bacterium
TGGAGATTTATACTTTAAATTTAGTAATAAAAATTGTCAAAAAGGTGGAGAAAGCAATGCACTTAACTGTTTAAATACTTTTCTTGCTGAAAGGCATAAAAACTATTCTAAAAAAATGTCTAGTCCTCTAACTGCAGAGTATTCATGTTCAAGGCTTAGCCCTCATCTAAGTTTTGGTACAATTTCTATAAAATATGTAATTAAATATATTGAAAAAGTTTTAGATCGAAAAAACCTTGAAAAGGTCTCCATTAACTCTTTTAAGAAGAGGTTGGCTTGGCATTGTCATTTTATACAAAAATTATACGATGAACCAAAAATTGAGTATGAAAATTTGCACCCTTTATATAATGGTCTAAGAGAGGACTGTTTTAATTCTGACTATTTTAAAAAATGGAAAGAGGGAAAAACAGGTTTCCCTTTTTTAGATGCTTGCATGAGATTCTTAAATGTAAAGGGCTGGTTAAATTTTAGGATGCGAGCAATGGTCGTATCATTTTCATCATATCAACTTTGGTTAGATTGGAAAAAAACTTCGCAGTTTTTAGCTAACAAATTTACAGATTATGAACCAGGTATTCATTACCCGCAGATACAAATGCAATCAGGAACTACAGGAATAAATACCATTCGTATGTATAATGTAATCAAACAATCATTTGATCAAGATCCGATGGGTATATTTATAAAAAAGTGGGTACCAGAATTAAAAAATCTTCCTAATTTTCTTGTTCATGAGCCATGGAAAATAAATTTTTTAGAAGAAAAAGAATATAATTTTAAACTCGATAAAGATTATTTTAAACCATTAATCGATATTAAAACGAGAACAAAATTTGCTAAAGATATGATTTGGGCAATTAGAAGAAAACCTGAGGCAAAAGAAATCGCAGAACAAATTGTACTTCAACATTCAAGTATGAAAAGGTAGTTCAAATAAAAATATTTGGTTTTTGGTATCGGAGACTCCGAGTTTAAATTTCATCAGCCAGCCCACTCAATAGCATCTTTTTTTTTGATAATTTTATGATTTTCCTGATCTATTCCATGTTTCCAATAACTAGATATGTACATTTCTTTTTTGTTTATCTGTTTTTCAATTTGAAAATACTCTCTTAATTTCTTCATTACTTTGAATTCGCAAGCTACCCAAACATAGGGATTTCCAATGTGCCAATCAATTTTTTTTATCTCGTAATATAATTTATCACTATAGGCTTGAGATTGATCATTAATAACCCAGTAAACTTTTAAGTTTTTTGGTTTCTTCAACTTTATTTTATCACTATTAGATAAAACCTCTAAGATAGCATAACCTTTTGAATTACTCGGAAGAAATTCTAGGTATGAACTTATTGCAGGTAAAGCTGACATATCTCCAGCGAATAAGAACCAATCTGCATCTATATTTATATTTTGTTTTGAACTAGGACCAGAAATAAAAATTTCATCTCCGATTTTTGCATTGAAGGCCCATTCTGCGGCATACCCGGATTTACTTCTATGCTTGGCAAAATCAATATCTAATTCTAAATTTTTTTTTCTAAATTTTCTTATTGTATATGGTCTAACCAATTTTTCACTATTCTTATCATTCTTATTTGTAAATAAAAATTTTATATAACCGCCTTCTTCATATTCTGGAAAATCTAATAGATCTTTACTTGTAAATGTTAACCTCAACATATTTGGGCTTAATTGAGACAATTTCTTAACTATAAGATTCCTTATTCTTTTCATACAATTAGAATTTTTTTGAGACTTTTACTGCTGCAACAGAACCCAATTTTACCACTAAACCCCAAATATTATGAAAAAAATTCATTCTTCCAATTTTTTCTAAAGCTTGGTCTTTATGATCAATTTCATCGTGCATTAATTTGCTTATAAATTTTTGTAAATTTTTGAGTGATTTATCATTAGAAATCATATCAATTTGTTCTTGGTAATGCTGCTCAACAAATGATTCAACTGAAAAAATTGTAGCATAAACAAATTTTTTTCCTAATATTACAGGAATTAATCCTGTCAAAAATCCTAATATTTTCCATAAAAATAGTAATTTACTTTGTTTATTTTTAGGAAGTATTTTATTGATTTCATTTAAGTGACCTTGTTCAGTTTTAAGGTGTTCGGTAGAAAAATCTAAAATATCTTGATCTTTGGAAAACAAAAGAATGCCTTTGTAAATAAATACTGCACCAGTTTCTCCAGCATGATTAGTTCTAAAATGAGGCATTAAAAAATCTGGAATTTTTTGCATGTATCTAAGATGGTTACGATTCAACAAATTTAAATGTAAATTTTAATTTGCTTTTATTAAGAATTTTAAGCACCAAATATAATTAATGGTAAGTATAAATGGACTATGTTCTGCATTTCCTAAAAATAAAGTTTATCAAGAAGATATCAAAGATTTAGGAAGAAAATTGTTTTCTTCTAAAATCGACTTTAAAAAAATGGAAAAAGTTTATGATAACTCTGGTGTAAAAACAAGGTATCTATCAGAGCAACTTAGTTGGTATTTGAATGAACATAATTGGTCTGAAAGAAATTTTTTATTTAAAAAAAATGCTCTTTCTCTTTTAAAAAAATCCATTAACGAAACAATTGAAAAAACAAATACTAAGCCTGAGAAAATAGGCGGTATAATTTTAATAAATAGTACTGGAATTGCTACTCCAACAATTGATGCAGAAATTTTTAATTTATTTAATTTTAATAATGATATTTTACGATTGCCAATTTTTGGATATGGATGTGCGGGTGGGGTTCTGGGACTTAAGAGAGCTTTTGAAATTTTTAAAAGTTTAAGAAAGTCTATACTTGTTTGCAATGTTGAACTTTGTAGCCTTACTTTTAGACCTCAAATTTTTAGTAAAGAAAATATAGTTAGTTCAGCCTTATTTGGTGACGGTTGTGTATCTTACTTTGTAGAAGAGGGTGGAGATTGTGAAATCCTCGAATCAATGGAATATACTTGGAAAAATTCTTTATCTTTAATGGGCTGGAGTGTTGAAAACGACGGATTATCAGTCATTTTTGATAAAGTGATCCCAGAATTTATTACTAAAGAATTACCAAATGTATTAAATAAATTTTCAACAAATAATTTCGATGGTTATATACTTCATTCAGGAGGAATGAAAATTATTGAGGCTTATAAGAAAATTCTAAATAATGATAAAACTATTGTGGAGTCGCAAAATATTTTGTCAAATTATGGAAATGTTTCTTCAGTTTCAGTTTTACTTGTATTAATGGAAATGATTAAAAAAAAATATAATGGAAAATTCATAATGAGTGCACTCGGACCTGGGTTTACAGCAGGTTTGTCTGCAGTAAAAATAAGCTAAGATGATTGATACTTTTTTAATGATTTATATAATTCTAACCAGATTAGGTGAACTTATTTTAAGTAAAAAGAATACAAGAATATTACTAAAAGAGGGTGCTGTTGAATATTATAAATTTCATTACAAGTTTATTGTGCTTTTTCATATTCTTTTCATTGTATTTTTCTTAGAAAAATCTTTTACCAATACAATTATTAAAATTGAATATCTTTATGTTTTTTTCATAGTGCAAATCTTCAGATATAAAATAATTTACGATCTAGGAAAGTATTGGACAACCAGAATTTTAGTAATAAAGGAACCACTGATTAAGACATGGATGTTCAGGTATTTACGGCATCCAAATTATCTTATTGTTTTTTTAGAAGTAATATTAGTTTGCTTGTTTTTTAATGACTTTTTTTCTTTGATTCTTTTTTCTTTGATAAATTTAGTATTAATAAGTATTCGAATTTTTTATGAAGAAAAGGCAAATAAATTTCGATACAAATTATAAATTCTTTTGTTTATTATAAAAATATATGAGTTTTTATATATTTACAGATTTCGATGGAACACTTTTAGACTTTAATAATTATTCAATTGGTGATCTGGAATCGTTTATAAATAAGATTAAATATAAACTTAATTTCAACTGATAAATGGTATGATATTTTTGTCTAATAAAGAAATTAAAAATATAACAAATCATATTATTTTATTACCTTATTAAAGTGTTTGATTAACTAACAAAAAATTATAAGTATTCAATCAGGTTTTAATTCTGTATCCAGTTTTAAAGATAAAAAAAATTAAAATTATACATAAAAATAAAAAAATTAAAATTGCACTAATTGAGGTAGAAACACTAACATCAGAATTTGCGTAAAAACTCCACCTAAATGCACTTATAAGATAAACTATTGGATTAAAGTAAGAAATTTTTTGCCATATTTCGGGAAGCATACTTATAGAATAAAAGCTTCCGCCAAGAAAAGTTAATGGTGTGACAATAAATGAAGGAATTAACTGTATCCTTTGGAAATCGTTAGCCCAAATTCCGATTATAAAACCAAAAAGGCTAAATGTAATACTTATTAATATTAGTAGAGCTATCATCCAATAAGGATATGATATTTTTAAATCAATAAAGAATGACGAGGTTAGTAAAATAATTAATCCAACAATAACTGATTTTGTAGCAGCCGCTAATACATATCCAAATGTAATTTCTAAAGGAGAAATTGGAGCTGAAAATATCTCGTAAATTGTACCGCTAAACTTTGGGAAGAAAATTCCAAAGGATGCATTTGAAATACTCTGATTTAAAATTGTTAACATTATTAATCCAGGTACAATAAATGAAACATAATTGATTCCATCAATGTTTTCTATTCTAGAACCTATCGCAGATCCAAAAACAATAAAATAAAGTGCAGTTGATAAAACAGGAGAAGCTATACTTTGAGTTATTGTTCTAAATGTTCTAGACATTTCATATTCGTATATTGCTTTGATACCTCTTAGATTCATTTTTTTACCAATTTAAGAAAAATTTCTTCAAGATTGCTCTGTTCTGTTTCAATTTTCTCAAAGAAAATTGAATTTTTAATAAGATCATTGAATATTAAATATTCAAAATTTCTATTTTTTTGAAAATTATACGAGAAAATTAATTCATTATTATTTTTTTTAGCGCTATATTTTTTAATTATTCTATGTATTTTTTTTTTAGAATTGTTTTTTTTTAATTTAATTTTTAAAACTTTATTACCTAACTTTTTCATTAACTTATTTTTTTCTTCTAATATTATTATTTCACCTTTATCAATAACTCCAATTTTGTCAGCAATTTTTTGAGCCTCTTCAATGTAATGAGTTGTAAGAAAAATCGTGACTCCACCTTTTTTTAAATCTATTATATTTTTCCATAAGATATTTCTTAACTGAACATCTACCCCAGCCGTGGGCTCATCAAGAAATAGAATTTTTGGTTCATGAGATAAAGCTTTTGCTATCATTACTCTTCTTTTCATACCTCCGGAAAGTGTGCGTATTTGATTGTTTCTTTTATCATACAAAGCTAATTTTTTTAAAATATTATCCAAATATTCATCGGATTTTGGTTTGTTAAATAATCCTCTACTAAACTTTAATGTATTAATTACCTTCTCAAATGAATCAGTTGCAATCTCCTGAGGGACTAAACCAATCAAACTTCTAGTTTTTTTATAATCACTAACATTATCGAAACCAAAAACAGATATCTTCCCTTTATTCTTTTTTGAAATACCACAAATTATATTAATTAAGGTTGATTTTCCAGCACCATTTGGTCCTAAAAGAGCAAAAATCTCTCCTTTTTTAATTGAAAAATTAATATTTTTTAGAGCTTGAAGTTTATCTCCGTAAGATTTACTAAGATTCAAAACCTCAATTGCATTATTCATTTTAAATAAATACCTAGTTTAACTTTAAGAAATTTAAAAAGACAAAAAAAAAGCCTGACAAATTAGCCAGGCTATTTAATTTAGATTGAAAATTTAGTAGATTACTTCTCAGCGCAAGCGTAAGAATTGATTTCAAGACCTACTGAAATTTCAGAAATCATTGGTTTTGTCCAAGCCATTTTTACTCCTTAAGTAAAAGTTAATAGTAATTGTGATTAATATATATATTGAATCTTAACCAAATCTGAGGGATATATTCATCATACGTTAATCTAGAAAAAAAAGTTTTGTTTAAGAATCACAATAAATAGTTTTAAAAAATATTTTAGCAATTTAAATGCCAAGCAAAATAGCTTAAAATCATTCAAAGACTGAAAAATTTAAAGATTTTAAAAATTTAATAGAGGATTATGATTTGAAAGAAATCACAGAGGAAAGAATACATGATCTTAAATCATCTATCCTTAGGCTTAGACAATTTTTAAACTTTTCAAATTCGCTAAGCCAAAAATCAATTACAAATAGTAAAAAAAAACTAATTAAGGATGGAGATAAAATTTTAAAAAAGACTGAAATAACAGAAAATTTAAATAATAAAAAAAAGAAAAATATTGATAAAAAAAATGAAAATAATAAACCTGAAGAAATTATTGATGGGAAAATTACACTTCTTCCCGGAGATTGTGCTGTAAATCAAGGTGATGAGGGTAATACGGCATACTTGATTATTTCTGGATCACTAAATGTTGAGATTGATAAAAAAGTAGTAGGCGCAATGTCGTCTGGAGAGATCTTTGGTGAATTATCACTTATTTTAGGTGAAAAAAGAAAAGCAACTGTAAGGGCAATTACAGGGTCAGAGTTAATAGAAATTAATCCAAATTTTTTAGATGAATATTTGCTTAAATCAAGAACAGATAAACAGATAATAGGTAGCTCTACATTAGAAACTCAAAAACTAATTAAAGCACTTTCAGTTGAACTTGGAAAAAAAGAAAATCATACATTACCCATTGAAATTTCTAAATTTGATGAAATACTCAAAGATGAAACACACATTATTAGATCATTAGCGATTCAGTTACATAAAAGATTGTCAAGAATGATAGCAGATAATAAAAAAAAAATATAAAATACAAAATAGAGCGTATTAACATTACATAAGTTATGAAAAAATAATCAAACTAAATATTTTATGATTTTTCCCTAATAAAGTCTCTTGGTCCTTCAAAAGACTGTATTTTAATATTTGGATTTTCTTTCATTTTATTTATATATATAGCCTTTGATTTTTCAGCTGATTCTTTGCTGTCAAATTTTAAAATTACTACGGATTGTGTCTCACTAATTTCAATAGATTCAATTGAAATAATGCCCGGAATGGTATTTATCATTTCATGCTTTGCTAAAGATTTCATTGCATCTGCTTCAATCTTTGATGAAAATGTTATGTTATTTACTCTTATATACATATTCTTAATATTACTATAATTAATTAATTTATATAAAAATCAATTATTTTTTTGTTCTTATTGGTTTGGTTCTTTTAGGATTGCAATACTTACAAATTTTACATTGTAATCCATAACATTCCCTGGCTTTGCAATATTCTCTACCATAAAAAATTATTTGTAGATGAAGTTTATTCCATAATTTTTCTGGAAATAATTTTTTTAAATCTTTTTCTGTTTGTTTTACATTTTTTCCAATAGTTAATCCCCAACGTTGAGCTAATCGATGAATATGAGTGTCAACTGGAAATGCAGGATGCCCGAACCCTTGAGACATAACTACACTTGCTGTTTTATGACCTACTCCAGGAAGTTTTTCTAAATCACTAAAATTATTTGGTACCTCTCCATTGAATTTTTTAACTAAAATTTTTGATAAATTAAATATTGCCTTAGATTTTTGAGGAGCTAAGCCGCAGGGTCTAATTACATTATAAATATCATTTAGTGGAATTTTTTCCATTTTGAAAGGATCATTAGCTCTTTTGAATAGAAATGGAGTGACTCTATTAACCCTTTCATCGGTGCATTGCGCGCTTAAAAGGACAGCTATCAGAAGTTCATATATATTATTATGATTAAGTGGTATTGGAGTTTTAGGATAAATTCTCTCTAAAGTTTTTGTTATGTATTTTACTTTATCAATTTTTCTCATATAAAATTTAAATATAAATTATATTATATCCTCCAAAAAGAAACTCAGTATTTATTAAAATAAATATTCAGAAAACTTATTTTAAAATTATAACTGAATAATTTAAATCTTGAAAAATAGTCTCTGATTTTTTATAAACTATTGTAATTGTACAATTATGGAAGAGATACTTGAAATAAGAGATGGTTGTAAAACTCCATTACAACTTCTAAAGAGTAAGGCTTTTAGCCGTTATCTAAGTATTTATAAAAAACAGTTTATTAAAGAATTAAAAGTAAGGGAAGATTCAGAACAAAAAGAAGAAATTGTTCATAAAATTGAATTTATTGAAGATATAGATCGTTTAGCTTTTATTGAAATTTTTGAAAGTGATGAATCTCTTTCGTCATCTGAGTTAGCAAAACATAAAGAGGTGATTAGATTTTTAGAGGGTTTATTTCATCATTATAGAAAAAAATCTTATACGAGGTTAATCAAACTTCATGATAATATATTAAATTCAAAGGAGAGTGCTGAATCAATTAAAGATAGGATTTCTAATAGGGCAAATAAACTTACAGATTTGATTCTTGAGACGAGAAGAGTTCTCTTAACAAAGGTTGGTTTCAGTGTTGGTGTTAGAAGAAGTCAGGGTTTGGAGTGTCAACCAAATGTCACCTGTGGTGAAATTTCTGGTAAGAATATTGATCTACCATCGATATATAAAAAATTAAGTGAAGTTCCTTTAACTACACATGCAGATATGAGAACTGGCATTCATTACACTACACATGCTAATAAAAGAGCTTTTCCATTTTTTGCACTAAATCATAATCCATTTAAAGATAGTAGGTTTAATCCTGAAGAGTATGTAGCTATTCCATTTGAAGTTGGCCAATGGAATATTATTGCTTATATTCACAAATCAAGAGGTTGCATTGAGTTAGAACCTGGATTGTTAAATTTATTTCCATTTTCTAAGGTCAGGAAATTAGTAAAAAATAAGCCTGATGGTGTTTTCATTTTTGGGTGTCCACACTCAACTATGGATGATTTGGGATATTACTATGATAAGAAAAATAAATTATTGGTTGGGTTAATTCCAAACATTGATGATTGCAAATATTTTGGTTACGGAAAAAAACCAATACTAACCCTACATAATGTGCTTTGTATTTTAAATAATCAAATGCCATTACATTGTGGTTGTACTAGATATGTTGTTAGATTTGATTCAAAAACTGGTGAGCCATATATATTTGATTCTTTTGTAAAAGCTGATGATATGGGTAGGGCTACATTCTTAAATAATGGATTTTCAAAAAATGGTAGTATACCGTTTTTCTATGGTACTGAAACAGGCGCATTTGCATGTTTAGATGGATTCAGCGAATACACTAAAATGCAGATGGAGGGTAGAGAGATTGGATATAATAAGCATGCTGGAACAAATGCTAGACAAATTGTCCCAGTTACAGATTACTCTGAAGTCTCAACCGGTTCAGAATTGGATACTCTTTTGTATTTAAATAATTATGATTTAATAAAACCAGGACAATCTTGCATGGATGTAGACATGTCAGTAGATGAAGCATTAGAACATTTTCGAAAAGGTGCTAGAGTTGCTGCCGGCAGTACTCAGACACACAGAGGCAAGATTGAGATTAGTTATTGGGCAAATCCTTTTCCATTGTTGAAAGATAAAGATTGGAAAGATCTTCCAGAACATTCAGACTTATCAGAAAAGTTCAAAACTATAGAGAAGAAATTTTTTGATATCATTAAAAAGAGGGTTAAGTCTGGTTTAATGAAGATTGGAGTGGCACATAGTATGTTGATGGCAGGATGTTATGCTAAAAACACTGATTCAAAACTCTCTAAATATGGTTTTAATGATAGAGAGCAAGTTGAACATGAAGGACCAGAAAGAGCAGCTAGGGATATGATTAATTTAATTAAACAAACTGCGGTCCAGAAAAAAGAACTAACTAAAACTAACCTAAAAGAAATTGATATTACTGTAGCCATGGTAGGTGATAGCAGAACAGGAAAATCCGAAATGGCTGAGAAAATGGAAGAAGTATTAAGTATGAAAGGTGCTAAGTCTAGCTCAGGCAAAACAATAAATTAAAAATATTTAATAATTGTTAAATAATACAGTTGCAAAAATAAAAATGTATTTTATAAAAGCCATAGTTAATAATTTGTATTTTGTATTTTAGTACATATAAATGTACTTTTTTTTAACCAATTAATTTTTTGGAGTTATTATGAAAATATGCGATAGACCTGAATTTAAAAGTAAAAAACCCCCATTAACATTCCTAGAAAATGATCAAGTTTTGTCTGCAGTTAAACTAATGTCAAAGGAAAACTTTGGTTCGGTTGTTATTGTTGACAAACAAAATAAAGTTAAGGGCATTGTAACTGAAAGAGACTTAATGAAAAGACTATTAAATGGTTCGAAAAATCCAAAAACAACAAAATTAAAGGATATTATGACTTCTCCAGTTAAAGTGGCTGATCAAAATGATAATCTTGTAAGTTGGTTAAGACAGATGTCAAATGAAAGATTTAGACATTTGCCTGTTGTTGATAAAGCTGGTAAATTGATAAACATAATGTCACAAGGTGATTTTGTTTCATATACATGGCCAAATTTGCTTTATCAAGTTAAGGAAATGTCAAAACAAGACTATTTTAGAGTTAATCAAGTAGTTGTAATCGTTTTTGGGATTTTGATATATACGTTGATCCTATATTTTGGTATTAAATTAATTTAAATTTCAAGGTTCAATTTTAAACGTTTCAATTATTGAACTTAATTGTTCTACTTCAGATATGGGTTTATCCCATCTAATATTTGATATTCTTGGAAATCTTAACGCAAGTCCTGATTTATGTCTTTTACTCCTACTAATTTCATCAAAAGCAACCTCTAATACTATTTTTTTTCTTACTTCTCTAACAGGACCAAATTTTTTAATAGTATTATTTCTAACGAATTTATCTAGTTCATAAAGTTCATTATTAGTGAATCCTGAGTAAGCTTTTCCAATTGGAACTAAATCTTTTTGATTCCATATTCCAAACGTGAAATCTGAATAAAAAGAACTCCTTTTACCATGACCTCTTTGTGCATACATTAAAATTGCATCAATAAATTTTGGATCTCTTTTCCATTTAAACCAAAAGCCTTTTGGTCTTCCTGATATGTAGGCACTAGTTATTCTTTTTAGCATGATACCCTCGTAGTTTTTTGTTGAAATACCAAGGTTTCTTTGTTTTTTAAGATCCTCTAAATTTTTAAACTTTATCATTTCAGAAAGATCAATTTTTTGAAAATTATTTTCTTTATGCCATTTTTCTAATATTTTTCTTCTTAAATAAAAATCTTTTTTTCGAAGATCATTGTTTTTATAAAAAAGAATATCGTAAACTTTGATAAAAGAAGGGTATTTTTCAATTATCTTTGATGTTACTTTCTTCCTATTTAATCTTTGCTGAAGATCATTAAAAGAACTAGGTATAAATTTTTTTCCAACTAATAATTCTCCATCAATTACGACTTCATTTTCAGATTTAAAAGATAATTCAGGAAAAGATTCACTTAAAATTTCTCCATTTCTAGAAAAAATTTTTGTATTATCTTTTGATATTATTATTTGTACTCTAACTCCATCCCATTTCCACTCAGCACAAAAATCTAATGGATTAATTATTTTCATATCCTTTTCCATATTTATTGGATTTGCTAGCATTAGTGGATGAAAGATATCATGATTGTTAATTTTTGGCTCGGCTGAAATTCCATCAAGCCAATTAAATAAATTTTGGTATGGTGGTTTTAATCCGTGCCATATTCTCTCTATTTTTTCAAGAGATTTACCACTGTAATGAGATAAAGAAATTTTTGCTAGTTTTTCTGAAAAACCGATTCTTAAACCTCCTGAAATAAGTTTTATTATTGTCCATCTTTCTGTTGTATCGGCTATATCTAAATTTCTTATAATATAATTTGATATATCTTTTTGATTTAAACTTTCTGTAGTTTTAATAAATCTAGACAAAGAGGGTAATTTACCATTTTGTTTATTGGGCCAAATCAGAGATATTGTTTCTGCAAGATCTCCAATATAGTCATATGAGAGATCAAAAAGAATTGGATCAACTTTTTTTTTTGTTATTTCCTTTAGGTTTGAACTTGTTATTTTAGCAATCTTTAAATTTCCAGTTAATATTGCTAATGCAAACCCCCTTTCAGGGTCTTTAGAATTTTTAAAGAATTGTGAGATAATGGATATTTTTGAATTTCTTGATGGAGTGAATATTATTCTTTCAAGTAAATTTGAAAAATCTTTCATTGCTCAACCTCTTCATCTCTTCCAATAATTGATAATGGTTTTGCATTAAGTCCATGAATATTGCACCATCTTAAAAGTCCATCTTCTCTTCCATGAGTAATCCAAATATTTTCAGCATTAGTTTCTTTTATTGTTTGTGTTAATTCATTCCAATCAGAATGATCTGAGATTATTAATGGCATTTCAATAAGATTTTGTTTGACTCGTTGTTTTATACACATCCATCCAGATGCTTGCGAAATTATGCAATTGCCAAATCTTCTGGACCATCTGTCACGCAAAGCAGAAGGTGGACATAAAATTAATTTATTTGTAAAGTTTTTTTTTTTTGAATCTATTTTTTCAATCTCTCCAAGTTTTATACCTTGATTTTCATAATATTTACATAGTTTTTCCATAGCTCCATGAATGTAAATTTTTTCTGTGTAACCACCTTCTCTTAAAAGTTTTATTAATCTTTGAGCTTTACCTAAGGCATAAACACCAAGTAAGTGATTTCTTCCATTATTTTGTTTTAGAGAATTAATTATTTTTTTTATTTCTTCATTAGGTTTTGGATGACAAAAAATAGGTAAACCAAATGTTGCTTCTGTTACCAATGT
Organism: Rickettsiales bacterium; assembly: GCA_002715305.1. Lineage (GTDB taxonomy): Bacteria > Pseudomonadota > Alphaproteobacteria > Methylaequorales > Methylaequoraceae. The sequence goes on from PAYV01000023.1 coordinate 12,897, forward strand.
ATTACATTTGATTAATTCAAACTCTCTTACTGTAGGATCCTTTTTTGTCTTATAATCTCCAGTAACTAAAACTTTATAACCATTTTTATTCAATAAAATTTGAGAACTACCAAGTATATGTCCTGATGGAAATAATGAAATTTCTATATCATCTATTTTAATTTTTTCACCGTATTTAAGTTCTTGAAAAGATTTTGCACAATTTTCTCCATATCTTAATTTCATCAGTTGAATAGTTTGTTTGGTTGCTAAAACATTCTTGTGTCCTGATCTAGCATGATCTGAATGCGCATGTGTTATAATAGCTTTATCAACTGGTAAAGGTGGGTCGATATATACATTAATAGGTACTATATTTAAATTATGATTAATGAATTCCATCTTATAAAAAAATTAAAACTAGATAATCATATAATTACAAATTGGTTTAAAATAAAGGGTTGGTCGTATTATAAACATCAATTACAAACTTTTGATAAAATTAAAAATCATAAAGATGTTCTTTTAATTTCACCAACTGGATCTGGAAAAACACTTGCAGGTTTTTTGCCATCTCTGTGTGATTTAATTCCTAATAAAGATACTAATTATCTTCATACTCTATATATTTCACCTTTAAAATCGTTGACCTATGATATTGAAAAAAATTTACTTGAGCCAATTAAAGAATTGAAGCTTGATATATCTGTTGAAAGTAGAACAGGAGATACAAATTATTCTAAAAAGAAAAATCAGTTACTTGTACCTCCTCAGATTCTGGCAACAACAATTGAATCTTTTGTATTGTTAATGTCTCATCCAAATTACAAAGATTTTTTTAAAAATTTGAAATTTTTAATCATTGATGAGGTGCATACTGTAACTAATACTAAAAGAGGGGAACTACTTTCGCTTAACTTAGCAAGACTTTCTGGGTTTAACCAAAAATTTCAAAAAATCCTATTATCAGCTACAGCGCCAAATAATAAAGATATAATAAACTATTTTTCTTCAAAAAATGGACAGATTATTTGTTCAAAAATTAAGAAAAAAAAAGAGATAATGATTATTAAATCTCAGAAAAGAATTCCATGGTCAGGTCATATGGCCGAATATGCTGTTGCAGAAATTTATAATACTGTAGCAAAGAAAAAAAAATCAATTATTTTTGTTAACACAAGAGCGCAGGCAGAACTTCTATTCCATAATCTTTGGAAAATCAATAAAGACAACTTAAAAATTGCTCTTCACCATGGGAGTTTAGAAAAAAAGTTAAGAATGAAAGTTGAAGATAGTATGGCTAAAAATGAAATAGATTGTATTGTATCTACAAGTTCTTTAGAACTCGGTTTGGATTGGTCTAATATTGACTTAATAATAAACGTTGGTTCCCCCAAAGGAGTTACAAGATTAATTCAAAGAATTGGGAGGGGAAACCATTGTTTAAAAAAAAAATCTAAGGCATTCCTTGTTCCGACCAATAGATTAGAATTTATTGAATGTAACGCAGCAATCGAAGCAATTAATGAAAATGATTTAGACTTTTTACCAAATAGAGAAGGTTCTTTGGACGTTTTGGCTCAACATATACTAGGAGTTGCTTGTTCATCTTCTATAAATTCTGATAATTTATACAAGAATATAATTGAATCCTGGCCCTATAGAAATTTAAAAAAATCTAGTTTTTTATCGGTATTAAGATTTGTCAAAGATGGTGGATATACTCTAAAGAGGTATAAGCAATTTTCAAAATTAAAAAAAAATAAAAATGGAGATTATCAAATTTCTTCAAAAAATTTTATTACACAATATAGAATGAATATAGGAACAATTGTTGAATCACAAATGTTGAAAGTTAAACTTAAAAACAAAACTTTGGGTAATATCGAAGAATGGTTTATTCAGAAGCTAAAAAACGGAGATACATTTATTTTTGGTGGTGAAGTACTAAGTTTTGAAAGTTTAAAATATGATATAGTAAATGTTAAAAAGTCAAAAAATAAATCTCCAAGAATACCATCCTATGCTGGAGGAAAAATGCCTTTAACTTCAAAATTATCACAGAGAGTTATTTCAATTATTAATGACAAAGAAAAATGGAACAATCTTCCAACTGATGTAATAAGATGGTTAGATCTTCAAAAAAAAAAGTCATTGTTACCACCAAAAGATAAATTATTAATAGAATCTTTTCCCAGGAGCAAAGGGAATATTAATGAATTTTATTATATATTTTATACCTTTGAAGGAAAAAATGTTAACGATACATTAGGGTTTGTACTTTCAAAATTTTTTCAGAGCAAAGGTTATCAACCTCTTGGTTTTGTAACAACTGATTATGCTCTTGCATTATGGGTTAATAAAAAAATTTTATTACTAGAAAAAATATTTGATCAAGATGAAATAAAAAAAAGTCTTAATGAATGGCTTTATGAATCATCACTTTTTAAAAGAAACTTCAGGAAGGTCGCTACAATTTCAGGTTTAATTGATAGAGGCTTTCCAAATAAAAGAAAAAAAATTTCTTTTAATTCAGACTTAATTTTTGAAGTACTTATGAAATACGAAAAAGATCATATATTAATCAAGGCAGCAAAAGACGAATCCAAAAGAGACTTAGTCGAAATTGATAGACTTTATTTATATTTAGATAGAATTAAAGACAAAATAATTTATAAAAATTTAAATAAAATATCTCCCTTTTCAGTTCCTCTTATGATTGAAATAAACAAGGAATTTTTAAATAAAAAGTTAATTGATGAATATTATTTAAATCAATTGGAAAATGAAGTTTTAAAAGAAGTAGGTTTAAATTGAAAGTAATTGATTTTTACGGAAACAAATTATCTTTAGATGTAAGTGGTGTTTTATTTTGGCCATTAAAAAAAATAGCTATAGTATCTGATCTTCATCTTGAAAAGTCTTCTTATCTTGCAAAAAGAGGAAATTTTTTACCTCCTTATGAAAGTTTTGAAACTTTAAAAAAATTACGAAACGTTTTAAAAAAAAAAAATATCAAACAATTGATTTTATTGGGAGATGTTTTTCATGATAATTATGGTTACGAGAGATTGGAAAATTCGGCAAGAGATTTATTTAATAAAATAATTATACAATATAATGCTAGATTTATTCTTGGTAACCATGACAAAAATATCAATATTCCAAATTTAAAAACACTTAAAAAATTAAAGATTAATAATATAAATTTGACACATCAACTTACCCAAAACTTATCAATTGAGATTACTGGTCATTATCATCCTAAGGTTGTTTTGTTAATTCAAGGTAATAAGATCTCTAAAAGTTGTTTTATAGTGAGTGGAAAAAAAATAATACTTCCTGCCTTCGGTAAATTCACTGGTGGTCTAAATGTAGAGAGTAATACTTTTGATAAAATTTTAGATTCAAATTGCGATTATTATTTAATCGATAATTCTAAGATTTATCATTTTAGAAAAGATAATAAAAAAAAGAAATTAACACTGAATATTATTTCTAGTTAATATCAACAATCTATCATTTTTATGAATACTGGAGAATCTATTAATATTATCACAATTTAAAAATTTTAGTGAATCAAAATATTTAAGGTATCCTTTAAGTTCATCTTCAAATTTTGCCTTATTAAAATCTGGATTCTTTTGTGGAATATCTTCAATTACAACAATACCTCCGGTATTTATGTATTTTGTAGTATTTTTAATTATTCTTATTTGATCATCAAAACTATGGGTACTATCATCAATTAATATATCAAAATTAATTCCTAGTTTGTCAAGATTATCAAAATTATTTTGAATCGAATCAGTTTTCTTTACATCCATTAAAAGATAAAAAACATTTTCTAAACTATCTTTTTGTGCCTTTCTAATTAAATTAGGTTCTGAATCAAATCCAAAAATAAGTGCTTCTTTAAAATATTCTCTCCACATTTTAATAGAAGAATTATAAAATATTCCAATCTCACAGATATTTATTTTTTTCCTTCTAAATGGAGAAAATATTAAATCATAAACTGCAGTGTAAGGATGTCTGTGTTTGACTAAATTATGAGGTGATTTATCAGTTTCATATTTTTTTCCAATTTTGCATAAGTCTGATTGAAAAAGTGTAGAATCAATATATAAATCACCAATATTATTTTTTGGGGTAAAAACAACTCCAAGATCTTTCGAAATGTTCTCAAAATTTTTAAAATTTTCATAAATCTTATTATTTTGATTAACATTGTATGCCCAGCCAATTTTTTTTACCCATTTATCATAAAAAAAGTTAATTTTTCTTTTAAAATTTTTTTCTTGTAATTTCATAACATAATCTTATTCATTTTATGAAAGTGCAATAATTAGACCACACTAAAACTAAAAAGATGTTTGATTGTCATCGAAATATTTACTAACAAATTTACTTATTCTGGGTGCAAAAAAGATTATACAAATAAATACAACTGGCCATGCTATAAGGAATCTTTCCAACCATGGTATAAAAAAATCATTAAATCCAATTGTTAGTATTATAATGAATGCTGAAACAAATGCGCTTGTGCAAAAGGACATTAAGATTGCAAAAACTACTAGTTTTAAACCCTGCATACCCAATAATAAAGGATAAAAATAATTTTACTACAAACTAAATGTCAAAAAAGCAGAGAAAATCTCTGCTTTTTTAATAAATTAATTAGATTTTGAATCTTTTTCTTTGTCAGTAGAAGTGTCTGAAGTATCTTTGATTTCTTTATGACCTCCGCTACAATGATTTGCAGAAACATCAAAGCTACTGAAAATCAAACAAAGAGAAAAGAATAAAGTCGATAATGTTTTCATTTTTAACTCCATAAAGTTTAGTATTTAATTAATAGATTTTGATTTAAATTCAAGTTTATTTCACTGAAGCACTTGAATTTTTTTTTATTTGAGATTTTTTAATTTTATCAATTATTTTATCTTTTTTTACAAAACTACCAATAACCATCCCTGTGATAAAAGCACCAGCGGTTAAAGCACCAGTAAAAAAAGCACTTTTTATAGCAAAACTAACAAATTTCATTCTTAAATCCTTTAATATTAATTTAATAGATAATTGGAATAAATCAATCTTAGGTTAAAATATAGTTTGTTATGATAAAAAAACTTATTTTTCAGTATTACAATCATCAACTTAAACAAATTTACTCTAAAAATGTGGAAAAGCACGGTTGTATACCAGCTGCAATTTTTTGGAATTCTAAAAAATCTCAGTTTAATAGATTTGAAATTTTAATAAAGTTAGTAAAAAAATTTCAAGCAAATTATAAGATTTCTATTGCTGATGTAGGTTGCGGGTATGGCTCACTTTTAGATTTCTTAATTAAAAATAACTACAAAGACATTACGTATTCGGGTTATGATATCAATCCATTATTAATTAAATCTTGTGTAAAAAAATATCCAAATATTTCTTTTTCAATAAATAATTTTCCATCAGTGAACTGTGATCTTGCAATCATGTCTGGCACTTATAACTTATGTGTTGGTAATAGTGTTTCCTTGTGGGAAGAATATATTATTTACAATCTAAAAAAGTGTTTTAATTTTTGCAAAAAGGGCATGATTTTTAATCTTCAATATTCTAAATCGTCTTATATAAAAAATTTTATATACTATACAAATGTTAAAAATATGGAAAAAACTTTAAATAAACATTTTAATCGGGTTGAAATATTTTATAATTCAAACACAGGTAACGACGTATATTTTACTATTTCAAAAAATTGAATTTATTTTGTCTCCATGCTTCATATATACAAATTGACACAGCATTAGATAAATTTAAACTTCTATTTTTTGGCATCATTGGAATAAAAATTTTTGGTGAATTATTCAACCTGTTATATATTCGGTCAGAAAGACCATTATCCTCAGATCCAAAAATTAAATAATCACCAAAATTATACTTTACTTTTTCATAACTAATTTTACCAAACTTCGTTATTAAAAAAATTTTTTTGTCATCTCTTTTAATTATAAACTCTTCAAAATTTTCATAAATTGATATATTTTTGAATTCAAAATAATCCATTCCTGCTCTTTTAACTGATTTTTCACTTATATCAAAACCTAGAGGCTTGATGAGATGAAGTTTGCTACCTGTATTTTTACACAGTCTTATTATGTTACCTGTATTAGGAGGAATTTTTGGTTGAAATAAAACAATATTAAACAAAAGCTTTTATTTTATGTATAGAATTAAATTAAATACTATTTTATACCAAAAACTTTTCTAATGTTTTTTTATATTTTTCTTCAGAATTAAACCATTGAACAAGATTTCCTCCATTGAAACCCTTCATTTTAACATCAATAAACCATTCGTTGACATCAATATCCCAGCCATAAAAGACATCAAGTTCAATACTTCCTTTATTAATATTTTTAAAAAATCTAGCCATGACTAAATAAATAATTATTTTAACTGCATTTTAAAGCTGCAAATTTTAGACCAAATTAATTTTTTTATTTGATAAATAAATTGATAAAAAAATCTAATACTTATTAAAAAATCTTAGTATTTTTTTTAAAAAGTTGTATTACTGAGAATACTTTTATCTTTTTCGTTAAAAATAGAGATTAATTTTTTATCCTCATTCATATCATTATTTTTAGTTGTCAGTAGCGATTCTCCATAAAAAATAGAATTAGCACCGGATATCATACATAGGATTTGTGTTTCTTGAGATAATTTTTTTCTACCTGCAGACAATCTTATTCTAGATTTTGGCATTAATATTCTTGCGGTTGCAACCATTCTAATCATTTCAATCGGTTCTACAGGCTTTTGATTTTGTAATGGGGTTCCATTCACAGGGACCAACGCGTTGATTGGAACACTTTCAGGTTGCGGTGACAAATTTGCTAACACTTGCAGCATACTTGCTCTATCATCCCACGATTCACCCATTCCTATAATTCCACCACAACATACACTAATTCCAGCGTCTCTTACATTCTTTATAGTATCTAATCTTTCATGAAAAGTTCTGGTTGTGATTATCTTTGAATAATATTCAGGAGAAGTATCTATATTATGATTATAAGCGTCTAATCCAGCTTTTTTTAATGCCTTTGCTTGAGATTTTGTAATTGAGCCAAGTGTAACACAAGTTTCTAATCCAAGAGATTTTACAATTTTTATCATCTGAATTACACAATTTAAATCATCTCCATCTCTAAGCTTTTTCCATGCAGCTCCCATACAAAATCTATCTGCTCCATTAGATTTAGCAATCTTTGCAGCTTTCTCAACTTTTGAAATTTCAATTAATCTTTCTTTTTTTAAATCAACATTATAATGTGCAGATTGTGGACAATATTTACAATCTTCAGGACAAGAACCAGTCTTTATTGAAATTAAAGATGCCAACTGAAAAGAGGAACTTTTAAAATTTTTTTTATGAACTGTCTGTGCTTGAAAAATTAAGTCATCTAATGGCTTAGAAAGTATATTTTTAATTTTGTTTAAAGAAACTTTACTCATTTATTTTTTTGATAGTTAGGTAAAAACATTTCACCAGTACAAAAAAGATACTCCAACCTAACTTTAGAATCAATAGGTCCTTTTAATTCATATTCTTTATCGTTTAACAAAACCTGTGCACCAAAAA
>PAYV01000024.1 GCA_002715305.1 Rickettsiales bacterium
TTGTTATAACATAACATTAAATATTAAAAAAAAAAGGATCCTTTGTGTTTAAAATATTCATTATTCTACTAACTTTAATCATCTCTACAAATAATTTAAGTGCTCAAAATAAAGAAACCATATTTACAGCACCTAACGTTTTTATTACATCAAAAATTAAACCATCACAAGATTTTGAGAGCGATAGAGGTAATATTTTATTTGAATCTCATGATATTGAACAAAACAAACAATATTCTATTGGAGATATGTTAAAAGATCTTCCAGGTATTTCTTCTCAGGGCTTGGGAGTTGCGTCTCGCCCGATTATTAGAGGAATGAATAATTCAAGGGTTAAAATACTACAAAATAGTGGATCATTAAGTGATGTTTCAGAGTTTGGTGAAGATCACATTGTCGGATATGATCCAATGTTAATTGACAAAGTTGAAATTATTAAAGGTCCAGGTACACTTTTATATGGAAATAATGGATTTGCAGGAGTTATTAATATAATAAATCCGTTAATTCCAGTTGATAAACCAATAAGTGATCAAGATGTTGAAGCAAATTTTGGTTATCAAACTTCTGGTGGTGAACTTAAAACAGCTTTAAAATTTGGAAAATCTATAAGTAATTTTACTGTAAGAGGTTCTGGTAGTTTTTTAAGTTCAGGACCTTATAATCTTGCAAATAGTTCTTCGCAGCAACCAAACTCATCTAAATTTATGACATCTGGTGGATTAGGTTTAACATACAATGATGGTGAAAATTATATTGGTGTTTCACTTGATAAACTTGAAGCAGTTTACTCACTTCCTGGTGCTGAGGGTGAAGAAAATTTAACCTCTTTAAACCCAACTAGAAATTCAATTAATTTTAAATCTTCATTGGCTTTAGATAACAAATTTTTTAAAAAACTAAATTTAGATGTTACAGCTTCAGAATATAGTCATGCAGAAAGAACTACTTCTGGAAATAACCATAATATAGAATTTTTTAATGACGCTTATGAATTCAAAACATCTCTAAATCATGAATCTTTAATTAGTCAAAACGTAGATGGTTTAATTGGTTTTCATTTTCAAAATAAAAATCAAGGAGCAGAGGGAGCAGAAGAAAGTCATTTAACCAGTACCAAGACTAATAGCTTCGCGTTGTTTATCCTAGAAAATTTTAAATTTAATTTCTTTGATTTGGACATTGGAGGACGTGTTGAATCAGTTAATCTTAAAAATACAACTTATGAAAGAGGGTTTTTTCCAGGTGCGTTCTCCTCAACTATAAAAAAGGAATTGTTTACTAACAACACAGCATTTTTGGGATTTGATTTTACGCAAAGAGCTCCTAATGTAGTAGAATTATTTGCTGATGGACCTCATCATGCCTTAGAGAATTTTGAAAATGGTGATGCTAATTTAGATGTAGAAACATCATATAATATTTCATTGGGTTATAATTATAATGAAAATTTGAATAAATTGAAAATTGAGACTTACTTCAATTATATCAATGATTTTATTGCTGCAGACAGAGATGGAACAACAGTTGATGTGGAAGGAGAGGATTTTAATAATGTTGTGCACCTTCAATATGATGCAATATTTACTGGAATTGAATTGACTGGACAATATAATTTTGCGCAGTATCAAAATTTTGATTTTCTTACAAATTTTATGGTAGATTTTTTAAAAGGTTATAGACCAAGAGATTCACTAAATGACAAAGCTATATCAAGAATTCCGCAATCAAAAATTAATGTTGGACTTCAAGCTAAAAGTGATGATTGGGATGCTGAACTTACATATAATCATTATTTCGATAAAGATTTTCTTGGTCCATTTCAAACTAGAACAGGTGGACATTCAAGACTTGATTTTAATTTAACAAAAGATTTCTCTTATTCTAATGTTTCAGGTCACTTAATGTTTGGAGCAAAGAATATACTTGACGTTGTTGGAAGAAATCATTTAGAATCTAAAAAGTCTCAGGTTCAATTACCTGGAAGAAGTTTTATTTTTATGGTTAAATTATTTTATTAATGCATACATGTTAAGATATTATTCATCGTATGTTTTAGTTTTTAGTAGTTTTTCTCACCTTATATGTTGTGGACTACCTATTATCCTAAGTTTAAATTCATTTTTAGCTAGTTTAGTTTTTTTTGAATCTTTAAAAATAGGGTTTGAGTTATTTGAAAGTGTAGAAATTTATCTTTATGCATTTACTTCTATAGTATTTTTTTCATTAATTTGCTTTGAAATTTACGATAAAAATTTTAAGTGTGTTGAAGTAGATAAGTGTTGTACAGATGAACAATGTGAGTCAACAACTAAATCCGTAAAATTAAATATTATTTTATCAACAATCTTTTATTTAATTAATACTCTTATATTTCTTAAGGAAAATTTTATTTAATAAATCAAAAAGATTTTTGAGGAATTTAAAATCTAAGTTGTTAAGAGCATTTTTTGCAGACTCCATTAATTTCTAGATTCCAGTTGGATAGAGTAAACATTTGTTTTTTTACAATCTTTTTTAAGGCAGATGGCAAACTACATAAATGAGCTTCAATGACTTTACCACAATCAGTACAAATCATAAATTGACCACCATCGTGCAAATGATCTGAAGAACAAACAGAATAAGAATTCAAACTTTCTATACGATGAATAAAGTTATATTTTTTCCAAAATTCTATTGCACGATAAGCAGTCGGTGGCTTAGGATTTTTCATTAATTTACTCAGTTTCTTTAATATTTGATAGGCTGTCAAAGGTTTTGAGCTAGAAATTAGGATTTTTAATACATTTATTCTTGGTTCAGTTAATCTGTGTTTATTCTTTGTACAAAAATCAACTGCTTTTTTTTCTAAAGAATGATTCATAAAATTATACCAAATGATATTATGATGTTATAATATAACAATATATTTAATTAAAGGGAAAAACAACAACAAAACCTATATTTTATCATTATTTTTATTTTTTTTTAATTTTGGTATTTTAAAGTCAGAATAATTACAAGGTAAAATTTAATATGCTTTTTAAAGTTGATAACCTAGAATATAAGTTAGAAAATCAAAAAGCTTTGATTAATAAAAGTTTTTCGGTAGAAGAATCAAAACATCTTTTAATTTTAGGACCTTCAGGGAGTGGAAAGACAACTCTTATAAATTTAATGGCTGGTTTACTAAAACCAACATCAGGAAATATATTATTTGATAATAAAGACTATTTGTCATTATCAGATGTAGAGATGGACATTGTTCGTGCTGAAAATTTTGGCTTTATTTTCCAAAGACTTCACCTTATTGGGCATTTAAATGTTGAACAAAATATAATTCTTGGACAACATAATTCTAAATCTCTAAAAATTGATGAAATTATCAAAGATATTGGATTATCTGGAAAGAACAAACAATTAGCTAGAGATTTAAGTTTTGGTGAAGCTCAACGTGTAGCGATTGCTCGTGGAGTGGCCAATAATCCTAAAGTGATATTTGCAGATGAACCAACATCAGGATTAGATGATATTAATACAAAAAAAGTTATGGACTTAATATTTTCTCAAACTAAAAAAAATAATTCAACATTAATTGTTTGTTCTCATGATCAAAGGATTAAAAATTTATTTTTTAATGTTATGGAGTTAACTAATGAGTGATTTAAGTTTTATTTACCATTCTATAAAATCTCGTTTGTTAAATAGTTTTTTATCTATACTTTTAACTGCATTTGGAATCTCAATAGCAATCTTAATAAATCAATTTGGTAATCATGTTAACAATAGATTAAGTGGAGACGCCAAAGATATTGATATAGTTGTTGGAGCAAAAGGAAGCCCTCTTCAATTAATATTATCTTCAGTTTACCATATCGATCTCCCTACAGGTAATATTCCATATGATTCAGTAAAAGAATTAATTAAAAATCCAAAAATTAAAACATCTATTCCCCTTGCATTAGGTGATAATTGGAGAGGATATAGAATTGTTGGAACTACAACTGAGTATATGAATCACTATAATGCTAAAATTGGTGAGGGACGTGTCTGGGATAAAGAATTTGAAATTGTAGCAGGTTCTTTAGTTGATATAAATATTAATGAGGAGTTTATTGGATCTCATGGTATTTTAGAAGGTGGGAGTGAACACGGCAAAACCAAATATAAAGTAACTGGTATAATGAAACCAACAGGTACTGTTCTTGACAGATTAATTTTAACCTCTTTAAATTCAGTACTTAAAATTCATGGACTCGAAGATATTGAACATCAAAACAAAAAATATCATAATAATGAAAAAAATCATGAACATCAACTAGAAGGTGTTGGTCATAAAAAAGAAGATTATCATGATAATGATAAAAATCATGGTCATGAACACGAAGATGTAAATCATAATGAACTAAATCATGACAATGAATCTAAGGATACTAATTATCATAGTAAAGAATCTCATGATGATCATGATCATAATGAATTAGGGAAACCTGAAATAACAGCCTTACTAATTACGACTAAATCACCAATCGCGAATGTAAATCTTCCTCGGCAAATTAATAGAGATAGTTTTATGCAAGCAGCTAACCCATCACTTGAAATTACACGTCTTACCTCAATGCTTGGATTCGGTTCGAAAAGTCTTGGTTTTCTTTCAACAATTTTAATTTCAATAGCTATTTTAAGTATTTTTTCGGGTTTAGCTAGCAATCTTGAAAATAGAATGGGGGACTTAGCAACCTTAAGAGCAATAGGTTACTCTAAGAAAAGAATATTCAAAATAATTTCTTTAGAGGGAATAATTATTATAATTAGTGGTATTGCGTTAGGAATTATTATTGGAATAGTAGGGTTTAATATTTTAACTCAAGCCATTACACCTTTAAAAATAAGTCAAGCAAGTATTAGTTTTACATTTGATTTTATTCTGATTATTTTTCTAGTTTTTCTGGCCGGTTTAATTTCCGCAATACTACCAGCATATCGAGGATCAAAAATTAGTGTTGCAAAACAACTCTCACGAAATATATAAGAAATGTAAAAATAATCTTTTTAAGAGGAATTAAAATATTATAAAAAAATTATTTATCATTTTAGCATTTTTTACATTTTCCATTGCCTTGAACTCAAATTCTCAAGAGATTGAAGCATTTGATGAGGCTGAATCATTAGATGAAGATGATCTTCTTCAATATGTAGAAGATTTTATANATCTNCCNNAAGGNGGAACTTCTTGGAAAATTTTTGGTGAAACAGGTATGGAAGAATATCCTATNACAGACAAAGAAGGTATCGAATGGACTGGTGTTAGGCCTAGATTCAAAGATGCTATNNAAAAACTTAATTCAAANGAAATCTTAGTTCAGGGATATATGTTTCCTTTAGAAGAATCAGAGGAGCAAAGTCTCTTTCTTTTAGGACCTTTTCCATTAAGTTGTCCTTATCATCCTCATGTTTCATCTAATTTATTAATAGAGGTACATGCAAAAAAACCAGTGTTTTTCTCTTATGATCCAGTAAATATTAAAGGAAAATTGGAACTAGTTCCAAAAGATGATGATTACAATATTTTTTTTCGACTAAATGATGCTAAATTGGTTTCAAAAAACTAAAAAATTAATTTAAGGATCAGTTAATATTTTATGAAACTTCATTAAACTTTTTTATTTCTTCTAAAAATAAAGAGTTATCAAGTCGCAAAAGTATTGAGGAACCGCCGATTAATGCAGAATCAGGTGTTCTATGCAGTATACCTTCACTGCCACCCCGAAAAATAGCAATATCCCAAGTATTTATGGACTGAAGTGCTAATTCGTCCATAATTATTTCTTTATTAGACATACCCCTAACATATGCATTTCTGTTAGCTCCATAATTTGGTAATATTTCAGTACCTTCTCCAGCATATGTTACCAGTAGTCTATAAGGAACCATATCAACATGATAACGTTTACAACCCCTTTTAGTTCCAATCCAAAAACTTATTTTTTCTTCACCAAGAAATTTGCAAAATACTTTACAAATTTCACTCATATCATTTATCCAAATATCATAAAAGGGATCATTCTTGATATTTTTTGATATATCATAATGTAGAAGTTTTTTTATATTTTCTTTTGCATAGTCAAATCTTATAAAACCTGCTTTTGAGGAAAAGGTTGTTAATAATTTTTCAAAAAATAATTCAGAATTTGTGGGTTTTTTTTCTGTTAATAATCTTTAAATGATCATTTTTTTTTTTAAAATCTAAAAGATCATTTGTAATATTTTTAAAATCAGCTATCATTTTATTAAGTGTTATATTATAACATAAAATATAAATAAGAAATTATTTATTGAAAATTAAGTTTTTATGACGATATAAATTTTATGTTTAGGCTTTTATTCTTTTCATTATTTAGCACTATTGCATTTGCAAATGACCCCGATCTCGATGATATCAAGTTGTATGATATCGTGAAGGTTGAGCATTGTCTTGATCAGGCTTATGATAGGATACCTGGATACGCTAGAAAATTGGAATTTAAAATTGAAGGAGATGATCCGATTTATGAATTTGATATTGAATCTAAGAAAGATGGAACATTTTATAACGTGGAATGTAATGCCGAAGAAGGATTCATTATTGAAGTTGAACGTGAAGTTGATGCCAATGATCCAGTTTTTAGAAATGCTGCTAAAATTTCAATTGACCAAGCCAGAGTACTAGTTTTAAACATTCATCCTGGAAGAGTTGTAAATGAAGAAAGAGAAATTGGAATGGATGGTTCCTTTACCTATGAATTTGACGTCAAAACTGATGCTGGTTATGAAATTAAGGTTGATGTTGATGCTGTATCTGGTGCTATTGAGGAAGCAAATTTTGAATTGTATGAAATTGGTTTAGAGAAAGAATAAAAACTTCTTTATTTATTCATATATTGTATTATTTAATAAGATTTAGATCATGTTCTTAGCCACGAAATTTTTAGTTATTCTTTTCAGTTTGGTTTTTTTTGCACATAATGTTAACTCTGTTGTAAAAACTCTTACTTGTAAGTTGAATTATGGTATTTCAGGTAAAAATGATGAGACTGATATTGAATTCAGAATCTTAGTATAATAGATAAATCTCAAACATTATATCTGGATATTGAAAATAAGTGGTTATCCGTACAAAGTTTTCAAGACTATCATGATGGTGAGAAAAAATTATCAAAAATAGATTTTAATATCAGCGATTCTCTAATTTTTTCAGTTAGTTATTTAGAGTCTAATAATGTTTTAGTATCAAAAAATGTTATTGAATTAAATAGATACAATGGTTTTGTTAAACATGAATTTAAAACTAATCAAGAGACGATTTACAGAACCGGATATTGTGAAATTTTAAAAAAAAAATTGTTTTAAATCGCAGTGTAGAATGTTAACTTTTTTTGAATATTAGTATTGAAACTTGTATTTTTAAATTTTTATCTAAGAAAAAATTGAACTTCATTTTGACTTGTAATTCTTTAGAACTAGAACATTCCAAGCAAACAATCTATAATCTTTCTTTCCGCTGTAATGGCTATCTATCATTTGTGATAAAATTTTTTTATTAATTGGATAATTATTACTTAGATTATTAGGTTTCTTAATGGTCTTAATCCAATCATTAATAGGCACGGCAAAACCATGTTTTGGTCTATTTATTATATTTTTGGGTAAATATCTCTTAGCTAGCTGTTTCAATATATATTTACCGTTTCCATTCCTAACTTTAAACTTCATTGGTAGTTTGTTGGCAAAATTAGTCACATCGTTGTCTAAAAATGGTGTACGAACCTCAAGTGAATGAAGCATACTTGCTCTATCCATTTTAGTTAATACATAATCTTGTAAATAAAATTTAGTATAGTATTCTTGTGTTCGTGCAATAATATTTTTTCTACTGCTTTGGCTCCATAAATCTATAGCGTCATCATATAATTCATTTATGTCAGTTTTTTCTTCAAATAGATCAGATATTTCATCTGATTGAAGACTAGATAACCAAACTGGATTCCATATTTCTTGTCTAAATTGTAGACCTTTAGCTACTTTATTTATTTTATAAAATAAATTCATATAATTTGATTTAATAGGTAAGAAGTCTGCAAGTCGTGCTATTTTTTTTCTTAAGAAATATGGACTAAATTTCATATAATTAATTAGTTTTAAAAATTCAAAAGTTGTATAACCACAAAATATTTCATCCGAACCATCACCACCAATCATTACTTTAGAAATTTTACGTGCCTCTTTACACAGATAGTATGATGGTACGAAAGAATAATCCCCCATTGGCTCATCTAAACTTTTCAAACAAAAAATTAATTCCTTTTGCCAATCCTTGGATTGCATTACGATCAATTTATTTTTCATCTTTAAGTGCTTTGCTACCTTTTTTGCATATACAGATTCATCATAGCTCTCTTGGTCAACTCCAATGCTCAAAGAACCAGCAAAATTATCAGGTGCAATTTTTTTTAATATCGAACAAACAAGACTTGAATCTATTCCTCCAGATAAAAAAGCACCAACAGGTACATCTGATATAAATCGACTACTAACTGCTTTAGTTAATAAATCATCCAATTCATCAAGAATGTCATGTTCTTTTCTGTAATAAAATGTTTCATCTTCTTGAATTTTAAAATGATAATATTTTTTTTTATCTAAAAAATTTTTTTCTACATCAAAAATTATATATTCACCCGCCTCACATTTATAACAATTTTCAAATAATGAATGAGGTGATGGAATATGATTGAATACAAAATATTTTTTCAAAGACAAAGTCGAAATTTTTTTTTCAACAAAAGAATGTTCCGAAAGGCTTAAAAGTTCAGAGCTAAAAATAAAATTTTGGTTTTTAAAATAATAAAATAGAGGCTTTTCTCCAAATCTGTCTCTAGCAATTATTATACGCTTTTCTTTTTTATCCCAAATACCAATCGCAAACATACCATTAAACTTTTCGAAACAACTTTCTTGCCAATACTCAAATGCTCTTAAGACTAACTCGGTGTCGCTGTTTTTAGAGGTAAATTTAATTTTTTTTTTTTCTAAAGTTTTTCTTAAAAAGCCAGCATTATATATTTCTCCATTATATGTTAGAACATATCTTCCATTATCACTAATCATTGGTTGCTTACCGCCTTTTTCATCTATAATGGTAAGCCTTGCATGACCAAAAACACAACGTGAATTATTTTCACTAAAAATATTATTATCATCTGGGCCTCTGTGATCTAATTTATTTATCATAGAGCGAATATCTTTTATATTCCCTTGCCCCCAAAATCCAGCAATACCACACATCTTAACAACAACCGCAGGATTTTTTCTTTTTATTTTTTCTTTCTGATAATATTTTTTGAGTTTTAATTAATTCTAAACTTCTTTGTTTATCTTCAATAGCCTTCTTTTGCTTGAGAATTTTGTCTTCAATGTATTCATATAGCGAATTAAATCCTAATTTTGTTGCTTTTTTTTCCTCATATTTTCTTCGGCCTTTAAGGTTATCAATTATTTTAATAACTTCTTGATTCTGCATAAACATTTTATGCAATAAAATATTTATAAAATCAATATATTTTATAAAGGTAATCTTGAACTAGATAAAATATACAAACATTATTGAGCGGATTGCAGTAAATATTATTATTAGATTTTATTAAAAAAAAAATGAGATCTTTTTTAAAATTAATAATAAATACTTATATTTTAAATATGAAAAAATTATTTATTTTAAGAATTCTTATTTTTTCAATTTGTATATTGGTATTTCATCCATGTTACTCAAAGTGGGAAAAATTTCGTGAACATAAAATTTTTACTGAATATTTTCAGTTAGAGTCAGTAAAAAAAATTAATAATTTTATTTATGTATGGAGTATGATCGATTATAAAGAACCGCAGAAAAGTGGAAACCTTAGTACAAAATTTTACTCAAAATATGATTGTAGTAAAAAAAGATATCAAATTATAAGTATAATAGAATATAAAAATAGTATGGGAAGAGGAAGAAATTTTGAATATACAAAAAACATTACGAATGAATCTGCAAATATAAAATGGATTTATCCATCATTTGATAGTGCAGATTATACTAAGATTAAATTCATGTGTAATAATAAATAAATATGGGTAAATTAATTGATGGCAAATGGAATATTGAGTCAATTATCACATGTAATAATTATGGTGAGTATGAACGCATTCCAAGAACATTTTTAGATACTATTTCAAATGAACATAAAACTTTTAAACCAGAGTCCAACCGTTATCATCTTTACGTAAGCTATGCATGTCCATGGGCAACTAGAACTCTAATTTACAGGCAACTAAAGGATTTAGATAGACATATAGGTGTGAGTATAGTCCATCCAGACATGCTCGAGGATGGTTGGAAATTTGATCAAAGTTTCCCAGGTGCCACTAAAGATCACTTATATGGTAAAAGTTTTTTAAGAGAAATATACCAAAAAGCAGATAAATTTGTAACTTCAAGCGTAACGGTACCAGTTTTATGGGACAAAAAAACAGAGACAATTGTTAATAATGAATCTTCTCATATTATTAGAATTTTTAATTCTAATTTTAACAAACTAACAGGCAACCAAAATAACTATTTTCCTAAAGATAAACAGACAGAAATTGAAGAAATGAATAAACTAATATATGAAAGTATAAATAATGGAGTGTACAAAAGTGGATTTGCATTAACCCAAAAAGCTTATGAGAAAGCTGTCATCAAATTATTTGAAGTTCTTGAACAATTAGATAAAGTTTTAAGTAAGTCTAAATATCTAATTGAAAATACTCTTACTGAAGCAGATTTAAGGTTAATTCCTACTCTACTGAGGTTTGATTGTGTTTATGTTACACACTTTAAATGCAATATCAAACGGATCATTGATTTTAAAAATTTGCATAGATATATGGAAGATTTATTACAAATTCCTGCAATAAAAAATACATTTTTTATTGATCATATTAAACGTCACTATTTCTGTAGTCACAAATCAATAAATCCCTACAAAATTATACCCGTAGGACCAATAGATTTTTGAATGATTAACTAAAGAGTTGAATACCCGATTGGTTTCAAAGCTTTAAAGAAAGTAAAGAGACAAAAGAAATTTTATTACAAAAAGATAAGCTGACGAGCTTAAGTAGATTAATTTTTTCACACAAAAATTTAAATAGATTTGTCAAATTATTTTTTATAGGCCATTAATAATGCTTACTTCTTTTTTTTATAGATCCAATAAATTATTACGCCTACAATAAATATTACTAATAAAATACCTCTTCCATAGGCTAAATTTTCAAGAACTTCCATATTGATCTACTTTATAATCTTTTATAGCAAGTAATCCTATCATGGGTTTGATTAAAACTGTTTTCATTCCTATCATATTCGGTTAGAGTTAAGTATTGATAATAGTAATTAATTTCATATTTAATTATAAGTCATTATTTCGACCATACGTATCGAAAATAATTATTAAATATCAAAGTAACTATTATGATATTACATACAATAGGGGGTATATCTTTTATGTCTAATGAATCTAATTGTTGCTCTGGCCCAGGTTATGCATCACCTCAAGAAGCAATAAAGGCGCCTAGAGAAAATATTGTTTATACTGTTTGTATCTATACTGGAACAAACATAAAAAAACCTGATTATCTCGCAACCATAGATGTTGATAAAAATAGCTCAAGCTACGGTAAAGTAGTTCATAGAACTGAATTAGGAAATTCAGGGGATGAATTACATCATATGGGATGGAATGCATGCTCATCTTGCTATGATGATGAAGAGATGAAAAGAAAGTATTTAATAATTCCAGGTCTTCAAAGTTCAAATTTTTACATTGTTGATACTGCAACTAATCCAAGAAAACCAGAATTATATAAAATTATTTCTGGAGAAGATATAAAGAAAAAGACAAATTTATCTGCTCCTCATACTGTACATTGTCTTGGGTCAGAGATAATTGTATCTATGCTAGGTGATGCTGAAGGAAATGCACCTGGAGGCTTTTTACATCTGAACAAAGACTTTGAAATCGTTGGAAGATGGGAAAAAGATATTAAAGGTATGAATTTTAGTTATGATTTTTGGTATCAGCCGAGACATAATGTAATGGTTTCAACGGAGTGGGGGGCACCAAAAACATTTATACCTGGATTTAACTTAGATGACGTTTCAAAAAATAATTATGGAAGACATATCCATTTTTGGGATTTTAAAAAAAAAAAAATTATTAATTCAGTTGACCTTGGTAATGATGGACTAATTCCCCTAGAGGTTAGATTTCACCATAATCCTGATTCAACTCATGGGTTTGTTGGAGCTGCACTGAGTTCAAATATCTTTCACTGGCATAAAAATTCCAAGGGTGAATACCAGGTTAAAAAAATTATTGATGTTGAATCAATAGACAATAAAATTCTTCCTGTGCCAATGCCTGGTTTGATTACAGATATTTTAGTTTCTATGGATGATAAATATTTATATTTTTCTAATTGGTTACATGGAGATTTAAGACAATATGATATTTCTGATCCTCTAAACCCAATATTAACTGGACAAGTTTGGATAGGGGGATTATTAGGAAAAGCTGATAAAATCAATGGAAGGGAAGTTAATGGTGCTCCTCAAATGATTCAATTGTCTCTTGACGGAAAAAGACTTTTTGTTACTACTTCATTATTTTCATCCTGGGATAATCAATTTTATCCAAAAATGAATGATACTGGAGGAATGATGTTGATTATTGACTGCGATAATGAAAATGGTGGAATGAAAATTAGAGACGACTTTTTAATCGATTTTGGTAAAGAACCTAATGGTCCCTCCAGAGCTCATGAAACTAGATATCCTGGAGGAGATTGTTCTTCTGACATTTGGATCTAGTCAACATTAATAAATATTTGAAGTGTGAAGTATATAAAAAAATTGTTTTTATTATGTACTCAATTATTGAGATTATCAATTTTGATAGGACTTATTACTTTCCTAACAGGTTGCTCCAGTACACGGCTTTTATATACGTTTCTTGATACATTTATTGAGGATGAAGTAACTTATTTCCTCGATCTAAATAAAAATGAGAGGCTACAATTAAGCCAGCAGGTATCAGAGATGGTCGTCTGGCATAAAAAAAACATGTTGCCAAAATACGCCACCTACCTTTCTAATACCGCAGATATGATAGAAATGGAAAAGTATGGGTCATCTGATATTTCCAAGATCCTAACAAACGGCCAGTTTCTCATTGAGGAAACAGTTATTGGTTTAACACCCTACGCTTCTAGGTTTCTTATTAAGCACCAAACAGTTAAATCTATAAAATTCATGAAAAATAGAATGCTGACACGTAGACAAGAGCGAATAACGGAATTATCCAAAACTAACAATATACTATATAAAGAACGTTTGGAACGATTTTCAAAGAATTTCGAACGTTTTCTTGGCGAACTAACCGGTCCACAAGTTAAGCTGATTAAATTACATATTAATGAAACACTCAAAGAACCAAGGATTCGATTACACAATCGAACTCTTCGACAAAAAGTCTTTATTAGGTTTCTCATTACAAAACCAACTGAAGCAGATCTCACATTGTATTTAAATAAGCTTCTGTTAACCGGTTATTTGATTACTAATCCAGGTTATAAAGATTTTTCAGAGACTTCACTAAATCGATTCAGAAAGCTATTGATTAAAATTTTGGCTATTTCATCAAAGAAACAAAGAGAGATAATAATTAGAAAACTTCGAGACTATGCAAATGACTTTAAAACTGTTTCGTTAGGAGGCAATGTTGGTGATACAAAATTGCAAAATCAAGGCTCTAATAGTAGAGACTCTGAGGATTCTAGATAGCGGCGAAGAGACAGTGATTGATAAAATGTAACGTAATTTTTTTAAATTTAATAATGAATGACTCTAAAAGGATTTTTTTGGACTTTCATATTCATTTTGTAAATTTTTTTTAAGATTGATGGCCTAAGCACATCTTTTGGTTTTCCGTAATCTTTTATCTCTCCTAAGTGAAGTAATGCTATCTTATTGGAAAATTTAGCAGCTAAGTTCAGATCATGAATAATCAGTAAAATTCCTATCCCTTGGTCTCTCGAGACACTTCTAATTATTTTTAAAACATCAATTTCGTAGAAGAGGTCTAAATTTGCAAGAGGTTCATCAAGCAATGCATATTTATTCTCTTTATTATTA
>PAYV01000025.1 GCA_002715305.1 Rickettsiales bacterium
CCAAAAATTATATTATTTTTGAAAAAAGTATTTTTATTAAGAATCAGTTGTAGATGTAGTCTTTGCTTCCATTGCATCAATAAGCCCAGCAACGCCTTTAGGATGATTTTTGATAACAGAGGAAAATTCTGCTCTTTGAGTAACAAGCATACTTACACCATCAATGTTTACATCTAAAATTTTAAACTTCTTATTTTTATTTAAATACATTTTCCATTGTAATTTTAAAATGGGACCATCTTTATTGATGATATTAGTAATCACGTTATAGTAGTTATTTTCTATAGTTGAATCAACTGCTTTGACTTCACCTTCCCAACCCTTGAATTTCGGAGCATAAGTTTTAACAACATAATTATTAAATGATCTAACAAATCTGTTTTGGATTTGTTTATCAATTTTTTTCCAGTGTCTTCCAAGAACGAATCTTGAAATGTAATAATTATCAAACGCAGATAAATAAATAGTTTTAAAGTTATTATGTCTTTGAGAATCACTTATTGAAGGATTCGATACTTTACCCATAACTTCCTGACCAAGTTCTTCAATAAATAGTTTACTTTTATTAATATTTTCATTTGAAAAAACTAGGGCTGGAAGAAAAAGGATTACGGCAAACAGAATTTTTGGGTTTAATCTCATAATGTTTGTTAGTTTGTATATGAAACTGGAAATTCGTTATAATCTGGATAATTTGAGGAAGGTAAAGAACCTTTATAAGAAGAAGGAGATGACACAATTGTCTTATTATCCATGCTAGTACTTACAATTTTTTCAACTTCTTCTATTAATTCAGAATCATCATAAACATCCACGGGTAATAGATCTAAGGAAACTTTCTCATTTTCAAATTCACCTGAAATATCCTTTTTTCGTTTTTGTCTGTACAAACTTCTCATTGTAGCATAAAAATCTAAAGAACTTGATTTCATCTCTTCAACATAATCAAGATAAGTTTCTCTTTTATCAACACCTCTTACAACAGGACCTGATAGTCTGCCTTCTAAGCCAATTCCATTCATTCTGTAAGCAAATGATAGAGGGTTTGTAATTGCATCAACACCCATACCAATTCCATCTCTAACACTTGATGGACCAAAAATTGGAAGCATAACATATGGGCCATCCGGAACCCCCCATGTAGCAAGAGTTTGTCCAAAATCTTCTTCAACTTCTTTTATACCTCCGAATTCTTCAGTGCTGGCTACATCAAATAGCCCACCAAGGCCGAAAGTAATATTTATTATAAATCTAGCTATAATGTCTCCCACACTTTTTTTGTTAAGTTGGAGAATCGCATTTCCTAAACTTACTGGGGTCTTTGCCATTGAGGCAGCATTAGCAATAGGTTCCCTGGGGATATCTGGAACTTTTCTCCATGCTTTTGCAATTGGGATAAAAACATTATCATCAAGAGTATTATTAAAATCAAAAATTTTTCTGTTAACATTTTCCCATGGATCATTATTATTTAATTCATCAGAGTAGCTATTTTTAGCAAAAAACAGTGATATGATGGTTATTATAGAAAAAACCAATATATTGATGATATATGAATTATTTTTTACCATATGTTGTTTATACTAAATTAATATCTATTAATTTAAAGTATTATATATTAAAAAAATAAACTTAAAAAATAAAAATTAAAAAAATAGTAAAATTTAATTAAATTATTGTATTTATGCCACAGAAATCTGACAAAATTAAAGTTTCGTTTGAGTTTTTTCCTCCAAAAAACGATCAAGCCGTGAATTCTCTATGGTTAAACATAAAAAGACTAGAACCTTTAAACCCAGCATTTATATCTGTAACATATGGAGCACAGGGTTCTACAAGAGAAAATACTCATAATTTAGTTAAAGATATAAAAAAAAGGACTAAACTCGTTCCAGCTGCTCATCTTACATGTATTGGTTCATCTAAATTAGAAATTGAAAGAATAGCTGAAGATTATTGGAATTCTGGAATTAGAGATATTGTTGCTTTGAGAGGAGACAAGCCAAAAGTTCAAACAAAAAATTTTTCCGATGAATTTAAATATGCTACAGATTTAATTTTGGTTTTAAAAAAAAGATATAATTTTAATATTACTGTTTCAGCTTACCCAGAAATGCACCCAGATTCTGTTTCTTTAGAACAAGAATATGACGTATTAAAAAAAAAGGTGGATTTAGGTGCTTCAAAAGCAATTACTCAATTTTTTTTTGATACTAGGTTTTTTACAAAATTTTTAGACGGAGCAATAAAAAGAGGTATAAAAATACCTATTATACCTGGAATTCTTCCAGTAACTAATTGTAAAAAAACAATTGAGTTTGCAAAAAAAATGAACTGTAAAATGCCTACTTGGTTGCTAAAAATGTTTGAAGGATTAGATTCTGAACCTGAAACAAGAAAGTTAGTAGCAGCTACAATAGTTCATGATCAGTGTAAAACATTAATAAATGAAGGTATAAAGGATTTTCACTTTTATACTTTAAATAGAGCTGACTTATCATTTGCAATCTGTCATATTCTTGGATTAAGAACATTAAAGGATTAAAATAAATTTATGAAAAGTCTTGAAAAAATAAAAAAACTTTTAAAAAAAAGAATTCTGATTTTAGATGGTCCAATGGGTACAATGATTCAAAAAAAAAATTTGACTGAAGATGATTTCAGAGGAAAAGTTTTTAAAAATTTTAAAAACTCTCTCAAGGGTAATAATGACATTCTAAATATTACTAAAGAACAATTAATTTATGACATTCACCTTTCGTATTTAGAAGCTGGAGCGGACATCATTGAAACTAATACATTCAATTCAACAATGACATCACAAAAAGATTATAACTGTGAGAGCTATTCATTTAAATTAAATTTAAATGGAGCAAAATTAGCAAAAAAAAGTGTTGAGGAATATATATCTAAAAATCCCGGTGATGTAAAAATAGTAGCCGGGGTTCTTGGACCAACAAATAGAACTTGTTCAATTTCGCCTGATGTAAGTGATCCTGGATTTAGAAATATTACTTTTGATGAATTAGTTGATGATTATGAAATATCAGTTGATGCATTAACCGAAGGAAATGTAGATTTAATAATGATAGAAACTGTTTTTGATACTTTAAATGCAAAAGCTGCTCTAATGGCCATCAATAAAGTAGAAAAAAAGAAAAATATTAAGATACCAATAATGATATCAGCAACTATTACTGATTTATCTGGCAGAACTTTGTCTGGTCAAACAGTAGAGGGTTTTTATAACTCAATTATTCATTCTGATCCCCTTATCGTTGGTTTGAATTGTGCGCTTGGGCCAAAGGAGCTTGAACCGCATTTAATTGAACTAAGTAGAATTTCTGAAACCTTTGTTAGCGTTCATCCAAACGCAGGATTACCAAACGCATTTGGTGGTTATGATGAAACACCAGAATCTATGGCAAAATTTGTAAAAAAATGGGGAGATAATAATTATATAAATATAATTGGTGGTTGCTGTGGAACCACTCCTGAACATATTAGACAAATGAGAGATGCAAGTTTTAGAATTTCCCCGAGAGTACCATTAAATAAAAGTTCAATTATGAGACTTTCTGGATTAGAAGCATTTAATTTTAAGTAAAATGAGAAATAATATAAATTTTATTAATATTGGTGAAAGAACAAATATAACAGGATCTCAATTATTCAAAAAATTAATTTTGGAAGATAATTATGATGAGGCCGTTTCTGTAGCAAAAAACCAAATAGATAATGGTGCACAGATCATAGATATTAATATGGATGAAGGATTATTAGATTCAAAAAATGCAATGGTGAAATATTTGAATCTGATTTCATCTGAACCTGATATCTCTAAAGTGCCATTTATGTTAGATTCGTCAAAGTGGGAAGTTATAGAGGCAGGTTTAAAGTGTGTTCAAGGAAAGTGCATAGTAAATTCAATAAGTTTAAAAGAAGGTGAAAAAATTTTTTTGGAGCAAGCTGAGCTTGTAAAGGCCTACGGGGCTGCAGTTGTTGTTATGGCTTTTGATGAAGAAGGGCAAGCAGATAACATAGAAAGAAAATTCAAAATATGTGAAAGGGCCTATTACTCTTTAAAAAAAATTGGCTTTCCATCTCACGACATAATTTTTGATCCTAATATTTTTGCTGTTGCAACAGGAATTTCTGATCATAACAATTATGCCTTAGATTTCTTTGAGGCAACAAGACTGATAAAAAAAAAACTTCCAAATGTCAAAGTTTCTGGAGGATTATCGAATGTTTCATTCAGTTTTAGGGGTAATAATTATGTAAGAGAAGCCATGCATTCATGTTTTCTTTATCATGCAATAAAAGCTGGTCTAGATATGGCAATAGTTAATGCTGGACAAATTACAATATACGAACAGATTCCCGCTGATTTAAAAAAATCAATCGAAGATGTTCTTTTTAATAGAAGCAATGATTCTACTGATGCTCTTATTGAGATTTCAAAAAAATATAGTAAAACTGTAGAACAAAAAAAAACCAAGAAGTCTTGGCGAAAAAAAAGTGCGGAAGATAGAGTAAAGTATGCTTTGGTAAATGGAATCAACGAATTTATAGAAAAGGATACAGAAAATTTAAGAAAAAAATATAAAAAGCCTCTTGAGATTATTGAAGGTCCGCTCATGGATGGAATGAATGAGGTTGGAGACCTATTTGGATCAGGAAAAATGTTTTTACCACAAGTTGTAAAGTCTGCTCGAGTAATGAAGCAATCCGTAGGATACCTTCTTCCTTTTATGGAAAAAGATCAAACAAAAAAAGAAACTAAGAAAGGAAAGATTCTTTTAGCCACAGTAAAAGGTGATGTACATGATATAGGTAAAAACATTGTGGGTGTAGTTTTACAATGTAATAATTTTGAGGTTATTGATCTTGGTGTTATGGTGCCTGCACAAAACATAATCGATGCTGCTGTTAAAGAAAATGTTGATTTAATTGGTCTTTCAGGATTGATAACACCAAGTCTTGATGAAATGTGCTTTGTTGCAAGCGAATTAAGTAGAAATAATATCAACAAACCACTTCTTATTGGTGGGGCCACAACTTCAAAAATTCACACTGCAATAAAAATTGAACCTCTGCTTGAATCAGGTGTATGTCATGTTACAGATGCATCTAGAGCTGTATCGGTATCTACCAACCTGATTTCAAAAAATAAATGTAGACCATTTATTGAATTATTAAAAAAAGAATATTCAGAAATAAGATCAAATTTTGGGAAGAAAAAAGATATTTCTAAAGAGAACAATTTTGAAAAATGTAGATTAAATAAATTTAAATTTAATTGGAAAAATTATACACCACCAAAACCTAAACTTAACAACATTAAAATTTTTAATAATGTTAAAGTTGAGGAGATTTTACCTTATGTTGATTGGAAACCATTTTTTGAAGCTTGGGAATTACATGGAAAATTCCCTGAAATTTTAAAAGATAAAACAGTTGGCTCTGCTGCATCAGATTTGTGGAAAGATGCTAATTTAATGTTAAAAAAAATAATGAAAGAAAATATTATTAAACCACAAGCTGTTATAGGTTTCTGGTCAGCAAATTCAGTTGATGAAGATATTGAAATTTATAACAATGAATCTAGAGAAGAAACTATTGCAAAATTTTATTTTCTAAGACAACAGATGCAAAGGAACTCATCAAACAGGCCCAATTTCTGTCTAGCAGATTTTATTGTTCCTAGAGTAGAAAAAATTAATGATTATCTTGGTGGTTTTTTAGTTACAGCTGGTGATCAAATAGAAAAAATTGCAAAATCTTATGAAAAAAGAAAAGATGACTATAATTCTATTCTAATTAAATCACTTGGAGATAGAATTGCAGAAGGATTTGCAGAGAAGATGCATCAAGATGTGAGGGCAAAATATTGGGGATATTCTCCTAATGAAAATTTAAAAAATGAAGATTTAATTATGGAAAAATATCAAGGTATAAGACCTGCACCGGGTTATCCAGCTTGTCCTGACCATACAGAAAAAGAAACACTTTTTAAATTGCTCGATGTAAAAAATAATATTAAAGTATCCTTAACTGAGTCTTTTGCAATGTTTCCATCAAGCTCTGTTGCAGGATTGTATTTTTCTAATCCAAAATCCTCTTATTTTGGCATAGGGAAATTAAAGAAAGATCAGGTTGAATCATATGCAAGAAGAAAAGGAATCAGTTTGAAAGAAGCTGAAAAATGGCTAGGACCTAATCTTGATTATTCTCCAAAGCAAGCTGCGTGATGCAAAGCAATATTGATAAAATAAGTTTACCGGAACCCGATTTTTTAGAAAACTTAAATAGTCAGCAAAAGGAAGCAGTAACTAATATTGATGGGCCTCTTTTAGTACTTTCAGGAGCAGGAACCGGTAAGACAAGAGTTTTAACTACAAGATTGGCTAATATTATTTTTAATAAAAAAGCAAAAATTTCAGAGATTTTATCTGTTACGTTTACAAATAAAGCTGCACTTGAGATGAAACAAAGAGTAGAAAAAATTCTTAAATTTCCTATCGAAGGAATGTATATTGGAACTTTTCATTCTATAGGTGTTAAAATTCTCAGAAAACATGCAGAATTACTAAATTTGAAGAGTGATTTTACAATTCTTGATAAAGAAGACCAATTAAGACTTATTAAACAAGTTCTATCTTCTATGAACCTTGATACGAAGAATTATGTACCTAAAAATTTTTTATATATGATTGACCATATGAAAAACTTAGGTTTTTCTCCTAATGAAATTTCTAACCATGAGTTTGAGATAAAATCTAATGGTAAATTAAGTGAGATTTATAGTTTTTATCAGCAAAGGCTAAAAAATTTTAACTCAGTTGATTTTGGAGATCTAATTTTACTTCCTCTCATTCTTTTAAGAAAAAATAAAGATATACTAGAATTTTACTCAAACAAATTTAAATATATCCTTGTAGATGAATACCAAGATACTAACTCAACTCAATATATGTTGCTAAGATTGCTTGCTGGAGTTAAAAAAAATATTTGTTGTGTAGGTGATGAAGATCAATCTATTTATGGATGGAGAGGAGCACAATTAAAAAATATTCTAAATTTTGAAAAAGATTTTGAAAATGCAAAAATTGTTAGACTAGAACAAAATTATAGATCAACAGCAAATATATTAGGTGCGGCAACAAGTTTGATTTCAGAAAACAAAGAAAGAATTGGAAAGAAGTTGTGGACCATTGATAAAATGGGTAAGCCTGTTGAAATAATTAATATTGATAATGATGAATTGGAAGCATCATTTATTTGTAATAAAATTTCTGAGTTTCAAAATCTCGGAATAAAACTATCAAACATTGCTATTTTAACAAGGGCAAGCTTTCAATTTAAGGATTTAGAAGATAGATTTATAAAAGAAAGTATAAAATATAGGGTTGTTGGTGGTTTACGATTTTATGAACGTAAAGAAATTAAAGATGCAATTGCTTATTTCAGACTTTTGGTAAACAAATTGGATAATCTATCTTTAGAGAGGGTCATCAATGTTCCAAAAAGATCCATTGGTCCTTCAACTTTAAAAAAACTTTATGAAATCTCAAAAAGAGAAAAAATTTCACTTTTTGACGCAATAAAATTTAGTATATCTGAAAATGTTTTTACAAATAAAACTAATGAAAATTTAAATCAATTTTCATTAATTATAGAAAAATATACCTCTATGCTTGAGACCACTGATCATTCAGAGGTTGCTGGTTCTTTACTTGATGATTGTGGATATACTGAAATGTTACAAAAGGAGAAATCACCAGAATCTGAGGGAAGACTTGAGAATTTAAAAAAGCTGGTGATTGATATTAGAAATAGAAATTCATTAAGTGATTTTCTTGAAGAAGTAAGTTTGCTTACAGATACCATAGATAATAATTTAAATTTAGAAAAAGTATCATTAATGACGTTACATAGTGCTAAAGGACTAGAGTTTGATTATGTTTTCTTACCCGGTTGGGAAGAAGGTATTTTTCCCAATCAAAGAAATATAGATGAATACGGAGCAAAAGGACTAGAGGAAGAAAGAAGATTAGGATATGTTGGNATCACAAGAGCAAGAAAAAATCTGATAATTTCTTACGTTAATTTTAGAAAGCAATATAATTATAGTTTTTATAGATCATTACCGTCACGATTTATAANTGAATTGCCAAAAAAAAATTGTAAACTTTTGGTTTCCGAAGAAAAAAAAGCTGAAAAACAAAAACTTGTAAATTATTCTAGTATTGATTTTTCTATTGGTGACAATGTTTTTCATAGTGAATTTGGCAAAGGTCAAGTCTTGGGCATAAACGATAATAAGCTACAAATTAGATTTGAAAGTAATTCAGAAATAATAAAAATCTTTTCTGACTTTGTAAAAAAGATTTAATTTGAATTGAAGAAAATTAATTTAAAATTAAGATTAAATAACAGGATTCAATTAAAAAATATTTTAGAATATTTCGAAAATGTAGCTTTTTATAAAAGAAAAAATTACTGGGATATTGATATTTTTTTTTTTTCAAAAATTGAAGAAATAATTGCTAAAAAATATCTAAGAAATACAAAATATTTAAACTTTAAAACTATAGAAGAAAAAAATTGGATTAAGGCTAATATTCAAGAAGATAAAGTAAATTCGACCGAATTATTTTCATTTTCTCAGGGCTTAAAAAAACTAANAAAAAAAAAAAAACATCATCTTTACCTTCCTGCTTCAGAAGCATTTGGAACTGGGTCACACGTTTCAACTCTCTTAGTTGTTCAAAATATTGAATATCTATTAAAAATAATAAAATTAAATTCTTATCTTGACCTTGGAACTGGAACAGGAATCCTTTCATTTGTAATAAAAAAACTTACTAAAAAAAAAATATTTTCATCAGACAATGATCAGAAAGTAGAAAATATCTTTAAAAAAAATATGAAAATTAATAATTTGAGCGGTTTTATATTTGTAANATGTAAAAATTTTAATAACAAAATTTTAAGNGACCAAAAATATGGGTTAATTGTTGCAAATATCCTCTATAATCCTCTGAGAAAATTGAGTAGAGATTTTTATTTAAGATTAAATAAGTCTGGATATTTGGTACTTTCTGGCATTTTAGTTGGGCAAACTTATTCTATAGTATCCTTTTATAGAAAATTTAATTTTAGAGTTATAAAAGTAAATAAATTAAGTGGGTGGGTTTCAATAATTTTTAAAAAGGTGTAACTAATAGACATGAAAGATAATATAAAATCTCTTATAAAAAAATTATTTAGTCATAAGTTTGACGCTTATATACTTTCTTCAAGCGATGAATTTTTAAATGAATATGTTCCATCTTATAATAGAAGGTTATTATGGTTAACCAATTTTAGTGGATCTAATGGGATAGCGATAATATCAAAGACGAAAAGAATTTTATTCACTGATGGAAGATATTTACTTCAAGCAAAGAAACAAATTCCAAAAAATTTTGATATTTTTGATATTAGTCTTGTAAATTTATATGAATATTTAAAAGAAAATTTTAAAAATAAAAAAATTCTTTTAGACACAAAACTATTTAAAAAAGATTTTGTAGATAGACTTATTTTTAACTTAAAAAAAGTTAATAGTTTTATAGTTCATGATAAATATCAAATGATTGATAAGCTCTGGATTAACAGACCTATGGAAGAAAAAAATAAAATTTTTAAGCTAAAAAATAATTTATCAGGCTGTTCAACAAAAAAAAAAATAAATCAAATATTAAAAATTCATAATAATATGGATTTTATCATTGTTAGTTCTCCTGAATCGGTTTGCTGGTTGTTGAATATTAGGGGTAAAGACCTTGAGTATACTCCTATTGTGATGAGTAGATTAATTTTATCAAAAAATGAAATTAAAGTTTTTGTTGATAAATCAAAAATCAAGAAAGAATTATTTCCAAAATATAATAATTTTTCATTTTACGAAATTGAATCGTTCGAAAAGCATTTAGAAAACCTTCCAAAATTTTGTAATGTTTATGTTGATCAGGAAATATCGTATTTTTATTTCAAATTATTAAATAAGAAATCCAGAAATTTAATGCTCGGAATAGATTATTGCAAATTACTAAAATCTGAAAAGAATTCCTTAGAAATTAAATCAGCAAGGTTTTATCATGAATTTGATGGAGTTTCTCTGATAAAATTTTTTTATTGGCTTGATAATTTGGATTTTAAAAAAAAAATCACTGAATATGATGCATCAAAAAAACTAGAATATTTTAGAAAACAAAATAAGAATTTCTTCTCACTAAGTTTTCCAACAATATCTGCAGTAGGTTCGAATGGCTCAATAATTCATTACGAGCCAGATAAGAAGAGCAAAATTATGAGTTTGGANAAATTATATCTTTGTGATTCTGGAGGACAATATTANGGAGCTACCACAGATGTTACTAGGACGGTTTTTATTGGAAAAAATCCTAAAAAGACTATTAAATATTTATATACNTTAGTCNTNGTAGGACACTTAAATATTTCAATGATTAAATTTCCCATTGGAACTCGTGGAGATCAAATAGANAGTATCGCCAGATATCCATTATGGNTAGAAGGTTTAGACTACAATCATGGAACAGGTCANGGTGTTGGAAGCTTTTCAGGAGTTCATGAGGGTCCTTATAACATTTCAAAAAAAATTAACAAATATCCACTTAAGCCAGGCATAATTCTTTCTAATGAACCTGGATTCTATAAGAATGGAAAATATGGGATTAGAATTGAAAATTTAATATTAGTTGTAAAATCAAAAATCCCTGGTTTTTTAGAGTTTGATACTCTAACTTTATACCCTTATGAAATAGACCTTATTGATAAGGAAATGTTAAATAAAGCTCAAATAAATTGGATTAATAAATATCATGCCAAGATTTACAAAAAATTATCTCCTAAGATCAGTAAAGCAGCTAAGTTATGGCTTAAGTCAAAAACTAGAAAAATTTAGTTGTAGGTGTCAATTAATTTTCTTGCTGCAACTTGGGCTTCCTCAGTAATTGTAGTTCCTGATAACATTCTAGCAATTTCCTGGACCTTATCATCATAATTTAGCCGCTCAATNAAAATTTTAGTATTTTCTTNTCTAGTTTCTTTNTTAACTAAATAATGATCTTTACCTAAAACTGCNACTTGAGGGGAGTGTGTAACCACTAAAACTTGTCTNTTATTACCNAGNTGTCTTAGTCTNATACCAACAGCNGTTGAAACTGCTCCACCTATTCCACTATCAACCTCATCAAATACAATTTGTGATTTACTATTTTTTTGTGAAATTACNCTNATNGCNANNGCNATTCTACATAATTCTCCNCCNGAAGAAATATTTTTAATTTCATCCATNTNAGATTTNGGGTTNGTTTTTATTTTNAAAANNACTNTATCAAAACCTTTTTCACTNTGNTTTTCTGTTTCAATNAANGTTTTAAATNNNGCATTTTCNAATTTNAGTGCAGGNAGNTCNAGATTAATNTTTTGATCCATNTNNTTAGCAAATTCTTTTCNAAGNGNNGAAATTTTTTTTGCTTGAGATTCNTANTTTTCNTTATTTTGATCAAANNTANNTTTNAGNTTTTTCAGTGTNNNTTCATAATNNTCAAGATTNTTTAAATCNTNNCTNANNTCNTNNTCAAGNTCATTCAANCTNTCTTCATTNATTCTATGNTTTCTTGAAATTTTTTTGTATAAAAANATTCTTTCATCTANTTNNTCTAANGATAATTCNTTANNNTTATNANNNGNAAAANTTNNAATTGATTTNGAAATNTCNGATAANTCAANNGATAATGANTCAAGTNATTGAANNNNTTNTTTTTGTTCNTCANTNAGTAANTCATATATTTTAGAAAANAAANTTAAATTNTTAGNCATTANTTTNTCNATTCCNTNTGGTTNNTCTGANNTAAAATTNGNAATAATTTGNTTNANGNTTTCNTTNATNTTTACNGANTTTTGAANAANNTTNTTTTTTNTTCCTAAATNTATGAATTCATCNTTTTTNGGNTNTAATTCTTNTANNTCNTTAATNTCATTNATTAATTCTTCTTTTTTNNTTAANAAATTNTNACTTTTTTCAATGAGNTCTTCATANTTTTTTTTACTNTCNNTCATATATTCCCAATACCTATTTAATGCAACTAATTCATCTTTATAATTTCCGTATTCATCTAAATTATCGATGTGAGTAGATGTATCAAGAAGTCCTTGCTCAGAAAATTGACTTTGTATTTCAAGAAGTTCTTTAGTTATTGATTTTAAAACACCTAAACTTACTAAATCATCATTGATAAAAGATTTACTCTTGCCATCACTTGATATAATTCTTTTAACTAGAATTTCTTCCTCAGGCTCTACTCCAAGTTCTTCCAGAATTTTCTTAACATTGTTAAAATATTTTATGTTAAACAATGCTGTTATACTTGTTTTTTTACCTAAAGGTGGTCTTAAAGAATTTCTTGCTCTATTCCCAGAGATTAAGCTCAATGAATCTAGAATCATCGATTTTCCAGCTCCAGTTTCTCCAGTTAGAACACACAATCCTTGATTAAAAACAAAATCAATTTGGTCTATCAATAGTAAATTCTTTATAGATAAATGTTTTAACATCTCAAATCAAATCAAATGCACTTGAATCTAATTTTTCTAAATCTAACTCTTTCTTTTTGTATTTTTTTAAATTTCTATTTACTTTATATTCTTTCAAAAGATCTAACGCTTCTCTCTTCCATACAGATTTTGGAAAATTATAGTTAAGAATCTTATAAAGATATATTGACTGATTTCTTAAACCAAGAGATACATAACATTCAATAATACGATAAATAGATTCAGGAACATGAACAGTTCTTTTATAATCTTTTAAAATAACTTTATATCTTTTTATTCCAGCTAATAAAAAACCTTCCTTTTGATAATACTTACCAATTTGCATTTCTTTAGAAGCTAAATGATTTTGTAGTGTTTTTATATGTTTTTTCGACTTTTTTGCATAGGAAGAATTTGGATATCTATTTTCAAGCTCTGAGAAAACATCATAAGCCTTAACTGAAAATTTCTGGTCAAGTGTAACATCAGGCATTCTTTCATAATAAGAGTATCCCTTGAGATATAATGCATAAGGTAATAATTGATGATTTGGATTAAGTTCAATAAATTTACTTAATGTTAGTATTGCTTCATCGTATTTATTCAATGAATATTGAGCAAAACCAGCCATTACTTGGCCTCGCGAAGCTAATTCTGAATAGGGGTGTTGAAGTTCTAATTCATTGAGAATTTCAATAGATTCTTCATATTTTTTTGAACTAATATATCCCATTGCTTCATTATACATTCCAATGTCACTGTCTGATTGAACATTAAATTGAGATTTTTCTGAAGTTGAACATGAAAATAGTAGTAAACTTAATAATACCAAAATTAAATTAGGAAATATCATTGTGATATTTTTAAATGATTTTAGATCTAAATAAAGAAAAATTTTTAATCAATTAGAACAAACTAATTTCCAATTAGATGAACACTCAAAAATTTTGTCAATAAGTTTTACGTTTAATTCATGACCACTGGATGAAGTATAGAAAGAACCTAGTAACCTATAGCCAGCCAATGATATATCACCAATAAAGTCTAAAACTTTATGTCTAACAAACTCATCAGAAAATCTAAGTCCATCAGGGTTAAGTACAGAATTTTTATCAAGGACTACTGCATTGTTAAGACTTCCTCCTAAAGCAAGGCCTTGTTTTCTAAGTGCATCAACTTGATCCAAGAATCCAAAGGTTCTAGCAGAACTTATTTGAGTTTTATATATTTCTGGTGTTAAAAGCATTGAAATAGATTGTTTTCCTATGATTTTATTATCAAAATTTATATCTGAAGTAATTAGTGTTTGATCGAAGGGAGAAACTCTAACTAATCTGTTATCTTGTTTAACCTCTACAGTCTTTAAAATTTTGATGTATTTTTTAAAAACATGTTGTTCTTCAAAACCAATTCTTTCAAATTCATCAACAAAGAACTTTGAAGATCCATCATAAACTGGAATCTCAGTACTATCAATATCAATGAAAATGTTATCGATCTCATAACCATATAGTGCTGATAAAACATGTTCTACAGTCGAAACATAGTCACCAGAAGTATTCGACAATAAGGTACACATATTTGTTGATTTTACATTTTTATGGGATGCTTTAATTTCAATTAATTCACCATTTTTATTTTTTTTTCTAAATACAAAACCTGTGTCGGCTGGAGCCGGTACCAATGTCATTTTGATATTATTACCACTATGAAGACCGATGCCGGAAAAAGACAAGGTTTCTTTCAAAGTTTTTTGTTTTTTTGCTAAAGAGATTTTAGGTAAATTGCAACCAATAAAGTTGTTATCTGACTGCAAACTGTATTTATGCTTTAACATGACAATTTTATAATAGCTTAACCCTTTATCATTCTCTATTCACAAAAAATTTCAGTTTGTTACATTTTTATGCATAACTATCTTCAATCCAATTCTCTATTTTGTCAAACACCGAAACTACTTTACTACCCGAAATTTGTTCATTGATTTCAGAGATTTGATGATTCTTTGATAATTCAATAAGACCTAATAATGAACTAAATTCTGGCTTATTATAAAAAAAACTTGAGTTATTCTCAATTTTACCAATCCTACTTTTTCTATTAAAGAGTTGTGAAGAAAGAGATTCAAGTCCGTAAATTTTACTAGCACCACCAGTTAACACAATATTATTAATTCCTACCCTGGCGTGCAAATTATCAAATAAGTTGTCTCTTATTATTTCTAAAATTTCCTC